>NZ_ALPU01000001.1:0-314837 GCF_000294465.1 Staphylococcus sp. OJ82
ACTTTAATGTTGTGTTCGGAATTAACGTTGACATATTGCAATTCAGTTTTCAATGTTCATTTCTTAATCACAAGACTTAATTATACAGGTTATAACTTGAAAAGTCAATAACTTTTTAAAATTAATTTTCGTTGTGTTTCGTATTTCTTTTTGTGTTTGTCGTGTTGTTTCGCTCGACTAGTAATACTATACACGCATAAAAACCTTTTAACAACAGTAAAATTTACACTCTAACCGTCTCACAACAACCTTTGAACACTAATAAGCATACTTTATTATAATAATTCATATTAAAGTTCGTTTTATAACCAGTAAACATCTAAAATCTATCTTCAAACCATTGGAATACACTTGTTACGCGTACTTTAAATTCTTTTACATATTTTTAATTTTATTTACAAATAATTAAAGCTACCTATATAGGTAGCTTTAATCGTTCATATATATATGTTTAATAATATACTACATCTCTGTTCGGCCCATAATCGCTTTCGACAATGTAACTTCATCAGCGTATTCTAAATCGCCACCTACAGAAAGACCTTGAGCTAATCTCGTTACAGTAACACCAATTGGTTTTACTAACCTCGAGATATACATCGCTGTAGATTCACCTTCTAGGTTTGGATTCATCGCTAAGATAAGCTCTTTAACTTCTTCATCTTTCAAACGATTAATTAAACTGGGTATATTAATATCCTCTGGTCCAATACCATCCATTGGAGAAATAGAGCCATGTAACACGTGATATAAACCTTTATATTCACGCATCTTCTCCATAGCAATGACATCTTTATCATCCTCAACTACACAAATAATTGTGCGATCTCTCTGTTTATCTTGGCAAATGTAACATGGATCTTGTTCAGTTATATGTCCACATTCACTACAATAGGTAAGTTCTCGTTTAACATCCACTAAAGATTTAGCAAATTGGACAACATCGTCTTCTTTCATATCTAATACATGAAACGCCAGACGTTGAGCGGTCTTCGGCCCAATGCCTGGCAGTTTCATGAAACTGTCAATAAGTTTTGAAATCGGTTCAGGATAGTGCATATGATCACATTCCAGGAATGTTTAAGCCTTGAGTGTGCTTGCCTAAGCGTTCTTGTGTAAGTTCATCAGCTTTATTCATTGCTTCATTCGTTGCAGCAATCACTAAGTCTTGTAACATTTCAATATCGTCTGGATCTACCGCTTCTTCTTTTATTTCTACATCTAGTACTTCTTTATGACCTGATACAGTTACAGTAACCATGCCGCCACCAGCTGTACCTTGTACTTTCTCTTCTTTTAATTTCTCTTGCTCTTCGCCCATTTTCTTTTGCATTTTTTGCATTTGTTTCATCATTTGTTGCATATTTCCGCCACCGCGCATAAATTTTTCCTCCTTGAATCTTCTATATCATTTTTATGATTATTCTTTCGTTTCATTATACATGCCTTTTTATTCATTGTCATGTATCACTCTTCATCTATTACATTTACAGTACTCTCACCAAATAAATCTTTAGCTTTTTGAACAACGTCAACTTCTTCCGTTACTTCCGGAGTAGAGGATTGGCTATTACTTTCACCTTCTGTTGCTGTGCTACTCTTTCTATTTTGTAGATATTCTGTTCTAACTTTCATCCATTGATCGGCTGGCACACCTACAACTTTGACTGTTTTATCGATGATTTTACAAACAACATTCTCAATATTCTCTCGTTTTTCATCATCTTTATTAACAATTTCACAGTGTATTTCTTCTTCAAACTTAATCAGAACGTGCGTTTCACTTGCTGCAACTGGTTCTGAATTTTGCAAGAGGCTCACTAACGATTTCATATCATTGCTTTTCGCGTGATTAATGACCTCTTCCCAATGGTCTTTCAATTGCTTAATATCATCTTTATTGGCTTTGTCTAATACTTTAGCAATTTGTTGCATAGAAAAAGTGTTCTTAGACTGCCCACCTTTGTTGGTAGTTCGTTTAGTTTGTTGAGGCGTGTTGCTCGTAGTCACACCTTGCGCTTTTATAGTCTTCAATTCACTTTCTAACTGTTCCATTCTTTGCAACAGAACGTCATTATTAGGTTCTGTTGCAATACCTGTAGTCGCTACTGTTTGAACGCTCTCGGGTTTTTCTTTTATCATTTCAGCGATTTTAACTAGTAATACTTCGAAATGTACACTTTGATTTACACTGAATCGAATCGAAACGAGTGTATCATTGATGATATCAATCATTTTATAAAGAACATCTAAATCAAAATGCATTAATGCATCATATTCAGTTTCTACATTAGAAGTCTTATTCATTATCGTATCTCTCACAAAATAAATCATATCGTTAATCAAACGATTGACTTCTTTACCTTGTGATATGAATTGGTGGTAAGTTGAAAAAGCACTTTTCACATCTCCTTGAACTACTTCTTTCAGTAATTCATTTAAGGCACTAGCATCTACACTACCAGTTACGTTCAGTGCATCTTGTAACGTGAGGTGCTCATCTCCAAAAGCAATGGCTTGGTCCATGATACTTAACGCATCACGCATACCGCCTTCTGACGCTTTCGCAATAAATTCCAATGCAGCAGTATCGCATTCAATTTCTTGCGAGTTTGCTACAAACTTTAAACGTTCAACAATTTCATCTTCACTAATTGCTTTAAAATCAAACCTTTGTGATCTTGAAATAATCGTCGGAGGTATTTTGTGAGGTTCTGTCGTCGCTAATATAAATATTGCATGTGCTGGTGGCTCTTCTAACGTTTTAAGCAACGCGTTAAAAGCACCCGTTGTTAGCATGTGTACCTCATCTATAATATATACTTTGAATTTCGATTCACTAGGTGCATATTTAACTTTATCTCTAATGTTTCTTATTTCATCTACACCGTTATTACTTGCTGCATCAATCTCAATGACATCTGAATTCGTTCCACGCGTGATTCCTTTACATATTGCACATTCATTACAAGGTTCACCATCGGTACGTTCAAGACAGTTTATGGCTTTTGCGAACACTTTTGCAATACTCGTTTTACCTGTTCCTCTAGGCCCGCTAAATATATAAGCATGGGATTGTTTACTTTTAGCAATCGCATTACGTAGTGTCTTAGTTACATGCTCCTGACCCACAACATCTTCAAAGCTTTGCGGTCGGAACATTCTATATAAAGCTTGATAATTCACTTTCGCACCTCCAATAGCATTCATCAACTATTATAGCATTGTACTTTATACTTTGAATATCAATTAAAAGATTCTGGATAAACCACTTTTCCATTAGGTTGCTCTGTTAGTTGTTCCCAAAGGAATTTGACCATAAAATTTTTCAAAGGTAAATCAAATGGACTGTATATATGGTATTGTTCCGCTTCTTCATAACCTAATTTACTGTAATACTCCGCAGCTCCTAAGACAATAATCGTTGTATAACCTTGCGCTTTTGCTCTCTCTTCTGCTGCTTGCACGAGTGCTTTTCCCAACCCCATATTTCTATATGCTGGTAAAACAGATAATGGAGCTAATGCTAATGCAGTAAAACTTGTTTCTTCATTAACGATTTGGATTTCTGATAACAAAATATGACCGATTACTTCACCGTCATCATTTTTCGCGACAACTTCTAACTCATAGTTATATTCTAAAGTTTTTCTCAATTTCACAACTAACGCTTGCTCATCATGCTGTGACTCAGCGATATCTTCAAACGCAGATTTTATTGTTTCTAAACTTGTATCATAATCATTTTCAGTTAAAGTACTTAAGTATATTTGCATCGACATCCCCCTTGTAACGTTTAATTTCCAAACTTTGACTCAACAACATCGGCTTTGTGAGAAGTTTTAAACTATACCAACGTCCTATCAAAGTATTCCTTATATTTTAATATAAAAAAAGAGCGACTGCTATCAAAAGATACGTCGCTCAGTATTTATATAAGTTTATTTCATTATTTAAAAAATTAAAACCGTGCACCTTCACTTCGAATGTGTATCACAAACGTAACCAAAGTCGTTAGCTAAATCTCGGCAACCCTACGGCACATACGATAATCCACTTAATGCTGCTTCCGTCAGGACCTGACATGGTTCGTGGGTTCATATTGCATAGGACCGAGATCTTCAAACACTACGTGCTTTGGGCAGACTTCACAAAAACACACCCTTAGCAAAGGAATTCAGTCTCGCGTAAAGCGGTTTTCGAGTACAGGGAACCGCTACCTCCCCACTTAGCACGGCAAAATATATCATACTATAATTTAACAACTGATTGCAAGTATAACCTATCCTAGATACTATATCTTCATTATATAATTCACATTATAGTCATTTTTACGATAAAATATATTACCTTTTGTGACGTCTAGAAAAATCATTGAATTTAAACTCTGTAGCTAAGTGTTTCGAAACATTATATTGGAATATTGTAGTATCTTTCAAATGTACAATGCCTCGAACTGTTGCCGTATATGGTGGTACCACATCGCCAAATATTTCTTGTTCTCTTTCTCCGAAGCCCTCAAACGTAATCGACTTATTAGAGTAGCTAATTTCTAAACCTAATATATCTTCTATATACTCATATAGTGATGCTTTAGCAATCTCCGTAGTAAGGTTCGGGACAATTGCTTCTATTAAGTAATCTTCATCTATAATCTTTACTCTGTCTTCTATTTTTCTAATTCGAACGATATGCCACAATACTGTTCCTTGTCGAACATTCAAGGCCTTTTGTACTTTAGGAACTTCACCTGCAGTTATCTTTTTAAACACCTTGACGTCAGTTTCATGTCGCAAGCCTAATCCTTGTTGAACTTCTCTAAAACTGGTTAAATCTGCAAAAGGAAATTCTGTTAAGCCTTGATAGATAACAACCGAACCTTTGCCGCGAATCTTCTGAATCATACCGTCTCTCACTAATAAGTTCAGTGCTTTACGTACTGTTTCACGAGAGGCACTATAGGTTTCTACTAACTCATGCTCAGATGGCAATTGAGTGCCATACGATATGCGTGACTCTATGATGTCTGTACGTATTGTTTCATATATCGTAATAAATTTTTTCTGTGTCATGCGCGCTCACTCACTGCCCTTTTCTAAATTATTGTGCAATTACAATTGCGCCAAATCCATCAATTAATTCATTTGTTACTTCACCATGTTGGATAATAATTTCTCCCTCAATAGCTAAATCTTCTGGAATCGTTACTTGTTCATTTGAAAAGTTTGCAATAACAAGCCACGTTTCATCATTGTAATGGCGTTTATAAACAAACAACTCATTATGCTCCATATATAAAGGTTCTATGCTCCCATACGTAATAATATCGTGTTCATGACGTAATTGAATCAAATGTCTATAAGTGTGCAATATAGATGATTCATCTTTAATAGCCGCTTCAACATTGATTTTATCAAAATTATTTGGAACATCAATCCATGGAGTACCAGTAGTAAAGCCCGCGTTCTCTGTATCAGTCCATTGAACTGGTGTTCTTGAAGTATCGCGAGATTTTTGCCCTAATATAGTAATAATTTCTTCTTCTTTATAACCTGCATCTTTCATATTTTGATAAGCATTTAAAGATTCAACATCACGATACTGGTCAATGTTTTCAAAATCTGGATTTGTCATACCGATTTCTTCACCTTGAAAAATATAAGGCGTGCCTTGCAACATATGCAGTACAGTAGCTAACATCTTAGCACTTTGTTTACGCATTTGTTCAGACGAGTCATCACCAAAACGAGAAACAACACGAGGCTGGTCATGGTTACACCAGAATATTGCGTTCCAACCGCCCCCTTCATATATACCAAGTTGCCATTCCATAAGTATATCTTTTAATTTATGGAAATCTAATTTAGCATTCGTCCATTTTTCACCATCGGCATAATCTACTTTTAAATGATGGAAATTAAAGACACTACTTAATTCTTGGCGCTTAGTATTCGTATATTTAATACAGTGATCTATTGTAGTTGAGGACATTTCACCAACCGTCATTATGTCTTTGTCTCCAAACGTACGACGATTCATCTCATGTACATATTCATGTACGCGTGGTCCATCTGTATAAAACTCTTTGCCGATTTTTTCAGAGTCTTTAAACTCACCTTTAGAAATCAAATTAAGCACATCAAATCTAAATCCATCTACACCAAAACTAATCCAATGGTTAACAATGTCATATAAAGCATCTCGCACCTCAGGATTATCCCAATTTAAATCAGCTTGAGTAACGTCGAATAGGTGCAAATAATATTCATTTGTTTTTTTATCATATTTCCATGCATTACCACCAAATTTTGACTCCCAGTTTGTTGGTGGTTGATTATCTGCTGATCGTCTAAAGAAGTAATAATCTCTATAAGGACTTTCTTTATCTGCATATGCTTGTTTAAACCATTCATGTTTTGTAGAGGTATGATTAATTACAATATCCATCATAACTTTTAAATCACGCTTATGCGCTTCACTTACTAATGTTTCAAGATCTTCTATTGTTCCAAATTTTTCATTAATTTTGTAATAGTTACTAATATCATAACCATTATCGTTCATTGGCGATTCATATACTGGTGTTAGCCAAATGTAATCTACACCTAGATATTGTAAATAATCTAGTTTTTCAATAATACCTTGTAAATCACCTTCTCCATTACCTGTTGTATCATTAAATGATTTTGGATAAATTTGATAAACAACTGATTTTCTCCAATCATTATGTGCCATAACAATTACCACCTTTTCTTTTACTGTTTTCAAAAAGAAACTCGCTAATGAATTTTAGCGAGTTTAATTGTACTTATCTATATAACTTAAATTATTTTTCAACCATTTCTTTTGTTTCTTCTTTACTAAATCTTGATAGAACAACAGTTAAAATTGCTGGTACGACAATTGCTAAAAGAGTACAAATAGCATATATTAACCAGAAATCCTTTTGGATAGAAATAATAGCTGGCACGCCGCCTACGCCTACGCTACCTAGCACACGACTTGCACCTATAATACCACCTATCACACAAGATGTTGAAATCGCTGCTAGAAATGGATATTTTAGTGGTAAGTTTACCCCGAATAATGCTGGCTCTGTTACACCTAAGAAACCTGAAATACCTGAAGTCATAGCAAGACCTTGTTCTTTGCCCATTTTACGTCTTCTATAGACAAACCATGCGCCAAATGCTGCTGACCCTTGGCAAATGTTAGATATTGCAAGAATTGGCCATAGGTATGTGCCGCCAAGACTACTTCCCATTAATTGGAAATCTACCGCTAAGAACATATGATGTAAACCTGTGATAACGAGTGGTGCATAGAACAGACCATAAAGTGCGCCACCTAACCAACCAGCATGTTCAAAGACAAATGTCACGCCTTCTGTAATTCCTGTACCAAGCCATAATGCAACTGGCCCAATAACTATAAATGCTAAGAAACCTGTAATCAGTAGCGCTACCGGACCTACAACTAACATTTTAATTGAATCATGAATATATTTATTTAAGAACTTCTCAATTTGAGCTAATACATAAGCTGCAAGTAAAATCGGCAACACTTGTCCTTCATAGTTCAATTGCTTAATTTCTAAACCGAAAATATCCCAAGTAGGAATATTACCACTAGCAATATCATATTGTGAAGCTAGTTGTGGATTCATTAAAATTAAGCCTAGTACTAGACCAAGTATTTGACTCCCACCAAACACGCGCATACTACTCCAACCAATTAATGCTGGTAAGAATATGAATGCTGTACTTGCAATTACATTGATAATATTAGAGATATCTCCAAGTTGAGGAAATTGCTCTACTAACGGTTTAGGACCAAATAGCCCTTCCATCGTAAGTAAATTATTAATCCCCATAAGTAAACCAGCAGTAACAATTGCCGGTAAGATTGGAATAAATATGTCCCCCAACAATTTAATCAATCTTTGGACCGGATTACCCTTTTTAGCCGCTGCAGCTTTCGCGTCATCTTTTGACGCTTCACCTACACCTGTTTCTTCAATGAATTGTTTGTAAACTTCATCGACTGTGCCTGGACCAATGACAATTTGATACTGGTTATCAGCTTTGAATTGTCCTTTTACTAAATCGTTATCACCCAATCGATCCTTATCTACTTTATCATCATCTTTCAAGACAAGTCGCAAACGCGTTACACAGTGTGTTGCTGTGTCCAAGTTGTCTTTGCCCCCAATAGCTTCGACTATATCTTGCACATCTTTCTTTTTAACTGCCATGATGATTCACTCCCTTTTTCTTTTAACATCACTGAAAGTATAACTTGTATAGACAAGTTTTGTAAAGGCTTTCATGTTAATTAAAAAAAATAATGTTATTTTCATGTTTTTGTATAATAATTTCAATGAATCCATTTAATTATTATACAATACCCTAAAACGACAAATAAAAAAGACAAGTACTCAATACACGATTGATTACTTGTCTACTCTATTTATTAGTCTTAGTTTTATAATATTATGGCGGAGGAAGAGGGATTCGAACCCCCGCGGGCCGTTAAGCCCCTGTCGGTTTTCAAGACCGATCCCTTCAGCCGGGCTTGGGTATTCCTCCAAATAAATACATTATTTATAATATTATAGCCCGTTTCAAAAGTCAATTAAAATTTCAGCACTATACCAACGCTTTTTCTTTTAAGTAAGCATCTACTGAATCTGCTACAGCTCTTCCTTCTTGAATAGCCCAAACCACAAGGCTCTGCCCCCTTCTCGCATCGCCCGCTGCAAATATATGTGGTTGATTCGTTCTGAAATCTTTATTATCAGCCACAATTTTATTACGTTTGGTTTGAATATCGAAAGCATGAGGCACGGTCGTTTCTGTACCGACAAAACCGATAGACAATAAGACTAGGTCTGCTGGCCAGTGACGTTCTGTACCATCCACCACGACCATGCCATCTTCTGTTTCTTCAAGTATTTGAGTATAAACACCTTTTACATTGCCGATACGATCAACATCGTAACGCATCGTCTGTACGCCATATGCACGTGGTTCAAAACCAAAACGCGACTCATATTCTTTATGCGCGTAGTCCATCTTGAATACAGGCATTGCTAATGGCCAGTATGTGTTCTCATCAAATGTAATCTCTTCTGGCTGCTTTGTGTATTTATTAAATTGAACGATAGACTTACAATTTTCACGCAGTGCTGTCGCTACACAGTCAGCACCTGTATCACCAGCACCAATCACAATAACATTTTTCCCTTTAGCCGAAATTTCAGGTTCGTTAATTTCTCCATTTAAAAATTGCCCTTGTTCAGTTAAATAATCCATTGCAAAGTGAATTCCAAATCCCATGCGCCCTTCCAATGGTAAATCTCTCGCATTTTGTGAACCTGTACAAAGTATAATTGCATCGTGTCGTTCATTTAATTCATCACGACTCACGTCTACACCAATTTCTGTATCTGTCATAAACTCAATACCTGATTGTTTCATCACTTCAATTCTACGACGTACGACATCTTTATCTAATTTCATATTAGGAATACCATACATTAGAAGCCCACCCGCTTCATGTGCACGTTCATATACTGTTACTTTGTATCCTAGTTTATTCAATTCATCTGCCGCTGTTAACCCAGCTGGACCACTGCCGACGATTGCTACTGTTTCAGATTGACGTTGCTTAGGCTTTGTTGGTTTAACCCAGCCATTTTCATAAGCTTCATCAATAATAGTGCGCTCAATACCTTTGATAGCCACAGATTCACGATTAATTTTCATCACACATGAATGTTCGCAAGGCGCAGGACAAACGCGCCCCGTAAATTCTGGAAAGTTATTTGTCTCGCTCAAGCGTTCATATGCTGTTTTAAAATCTTTTCTATAAACGAGATCATTCCATTCCGGAATATAATTCCCAATGGGGCAACCAATTGTTTCTTTTCCATGAGGTTCTCCCGTTTGGCAAAACGGGGTCCCACAATCCATACAACGTGCACCTTGTTCTGCTGCTTCATCTTTCGTAAACCTCTGTTGAAAGGCATCGTGATTACTTATACGTTCAACCAATGACAATTCATCTAATTGCTGTTTGTCATAATTCATAAATCCTTTGAATTCGCCCATGACAAATCCCCCTTTATGGTTAATATACCGCAGTCTGCTGTTGTTCTGATGCTAAGCTTGTACGTTTATCATTAAATGCATTCAACAAAGCTTCATCTAACTCACTCGAATCACGTTTTTGTAATTCTATTTTTTGCATCATCAATTTATAATCTTTCGGAACTACTTTGACTACTTTGTGTGCCACATTTTCAAAATCATTTAAAATAGCTTGTGCTTTTGTGCTCTGTGTATATTTAACATGAGCTTGTAGCATATCGTTCAAAATTTCACGCTCTGCTTTTACACTAATTGTATCGAAATCCAGACTATCTAATTTATGTTCTTTTTTAAAAGCTTCAACGTCTGATGGGAAAATGTAACTCACACCACCACTCATACCTTGGCCAAAGTTTTTACCTACATCTCCAAGTATAACGACACGTCCGCCAGTCATATATTCAAGCCCGTGGTCGCCAATACCTTCGACAACTGCTTGCACACCACTATTACGGATACAGAAACGTTCTCCTGCCTTACCATTAATGTACGCTTTACCATGTGATGCACCGTAAAAACAAACATTACCAATAATAATTTCATTCTCACGGTGTTTATTCGGCGCTTTCACAATAATCTTACCGCCAGATAACCCTTTACCAACGTAATCATTTGAATCACCTGTATGATGTATCGTTAATCCACTAGGCGTATATGCCGCTAAGCTTTGTCCACCATGACCCTGTGTTTGTGCATAAATCGTATCTTCAGGTAAACCTTCAGGTCCATGAATCTTAGTAATTGCACTACCAGTGATCACACCTACATCTCTTTGTTCATTTTTCAATTTATATTTACCTGTAAATGCTTCACCTTTTTCAATAGCCGTTCGTGCGTCAGGATACAATCTTGTTAAATCAAATCCTTCATCAAGATGATGATTTTGTTTTATTTTATTAAATCTGTCACCTTCATGTTGATACAACAACGCTTCAACATTCATAGTAGCTGCTTTAGAGCGACGTGTTGATAACTGGCTACTTCGTTGTAATAAATCCGTTCTCCCTACTAATTCATCGACTGATTTCAAACCGAGTTCAGCTAATATTTCTCTTACTTCTTCCGCTACAAAATGCATGAAGTTAACTACATGGTCTGCTCTGCCATTGAATAACGCGCGTAGATCTTGGTTCTGTGTAGCGATACCTACTGGACATGTGTCTTTATGACATACACGCATCATAATACATCCCATAACTACTAATGGTGCAGTGGCAAAACCAAATTCTTCAGCACCTAACGCACATGCGTAAGCGACATCTTTACCTGTAAGTAGTTTGCCATCTGTTTCCACTTTCACTCTTGATCTTAAGCCGTTCATCATTAAAGTTTGATGCGTCTCTGATAGTCCAATTTCCCATGGCACGCCTGCATGTTGAATGCTTGTTTTAGGTGATGCACCTGTACCACCATCGTAGCCACTGATTACGATTTTATCAGCGTATGCTTTCGCGACACCTGCCGCAATCGTACCGACACCTGTTTTAGAGACAAGTTTCACTGTAATATTTGCATCTTTATTGGCATTTTTTAAATCGTGGATTAATTGTGCTAAATCTTCTATTGAATAAATATCGTGATGTGGCGGTGGTGATATTAAGCCAATACCTGGTGTAGAACCCCTTACTTCCGCAATCCACGGATATACTTTCGTACCTGGTAATTGTCCGCCTTCCCCTGGTTTAGCGCCTTGCGCAACTTTAATTTGTATTTCTTTTGCATGTTGTAAGTAATCACTCGTTACTCCAAAGCGACCTGAAGCAACTTGTTTAATAGCACTTGAACGATTTCTACCTGCTTCATCTATCACAAAACGTTCGGGATTTTCGCCGCCTTCACCACTATTACTTTTACCGCCCATTTGATTCATTGCTTCTGCAAGCGTTTGATGTGCCTCTTCTGAAATCGAACCATAACTCATCGCTCCAGTATTGAAACGTTGCACAATATTACTCGCAGGTTCAACTTTATCGATATCTATGGATTTCTGCTTTTTAAATTCCATCAAATGGCGAATATGATCTGTGCGCTTGTGATTAACTTCATTTGAAAATGCTTTGAATTTTTCATAATCATTTAAGCGACATGCATGTTGTAATAAGTGTATCGAAGTTGGATTAAACGCGTGATGTTGCCCTTGTTTGCGCCATTGGAACGTACTACCTGATTCAATGTACTCACTCTCAGGTGTTTGTCTCGCTTTATTTTCTTTATCAATTAACTCCATCGTTATCCCAGATAATTTCGACTGGGTGCCAGTAAAATATTTGTCTACAATTTCATTTGAAAGTCCTACAGCTTCAAATATCTGTGCCCCTTGATAACTTTGAACTGTAGAAATACCCATCTTAGCCATTACTTTGATGACACCTTCAGACAAGGTATGTGTGTAGGTTTGAACATTTTCAGAAATATCCCCTTCTAAACGTTGGCTCAAGACCAATTGTTCAATCGTACGTTGTGCTAAATAGGGTACTACCGCATTCGCACCATAACCTAATAAGCATGCAACGTGATGTACCTCTCTCGTTTCACCCGACAAAGCAACAATACTCGTACGCATACGTAGACCTTCTCGGATAAGCAATTGATGAATATGACTCACCGCAAGCAATATTGGCATGGCATAACCATTTTCCGTTACAAGTGTACGATCATCTAATACTAAAATTTCACTACCTTCTTTAACAGCAAGTATTGCTTTACCCCCTAAAGCGTCTAATGCTGCTTCTAAATCATCTTTATAAACAGTTGATAGATGTCTTACATTAAATCTACTCTGCTCAATTTCCTCAAGTTGCGCTTCTGTCATCACAGGACGTTTCAATTGAATTCTATTCAATACGTCCGCATCAGGGTTTAACAAATTCCCTTCACTGCCTAAATAAGCTAACTCACTTGTGACAATTTTTTCCCGATAAGCGTCAATAGGTGGATTCGTTACTTGAGCAAATAATTGCTTGAAATAATTAAAAAGTGTTTCATTTTTTTCATTTAATACCGCGATAGGTACATCATAACCCATTGCTCCGATTGGATCTTTTTTATTTTCAACCAGTTCTGTCATGTATTTATCCATTTCTTCCTTTGTATAGACAAATTGTTTTTGCAATCGATTCAATGTTGCACTATCCCACTCGGATGGTTTATACGTCACATTTTCTAAATCCAAATCTACTTTAAAATCGTTTAACCAACTTTCATAAGGTAGTTCGTCTGCGATGTTTGTTTTTAACTCATTATTTTCAATCACTTTATGTTGATTAAAATCAACAAGTAATAGCTTTCCAGGATTCAACTGACCTTTAAAAGCAACATTCTTTTCGGGTACATCAACTACACCAACTTCAGATGAAAAAACAATGTAATTATCTTTTGTTATTGTGTAACGTCCTGGTCTTAAGCCATTTCTATCAGTTAAAGCACCAATCTTGTCTCCATTACAAAACGAAATCATCGTCGGTCCATCCCATGGTTCCATTAAATAACTATAAAACTCATAGAAAGCACGTACATTCGCATCATTGGCTTTGTTATATAACCAAGGCTCTGGAATCATGAGCATTGCTGCTCTTTCAGGCTCCATAGCTAACGATAAAAATTCTAAAGCATTATCGACTATAGCCGAGTCACTGCCATCTTCATCAATAATTTCTTTCACCTTGTCCTTTTCGTCACCAAAAATAGTCGTGATCAGCTCATCTTGTCTAGCGCGCATCCAGTTTACATTACCTTTAATTGTATTGATCTCACCGTTATGCATGAGTAATCTATTAGGATGTGCACGTTTCCAACTCGGAAAAGTATTTGTACTGAAACGCGAATGAACAAGTCCTAATTTCGAAATATAAGATTCATGATTCAAATCTTGATATAAAGCCTTGATTTGATCTGACCGTAACCATCCTTTATATACGATTGTTCTGTTTGACAGACTTGTAAAATATAAATCTAACTGTTGCTGATTCGCATAATTTTCAATTTGTTTTCGAGCTAAAAACAATTTACGTTCTACATGTGAAACATCATTTAATGACACGAATACTTGTTGAATAAAAGGCATTGTATCGGCAACATGTGAAGCAATTGCATTGATGTCTACAGGTACATCTCTATAACCAATTACACTTAAACCTTCCGCTTCAAAGTGTGCATTAAACTGCGCCTCGTGCTGAGAACCTGCAATTTGTTCATTTGTAAAAAACATTCCAACGGCATATTGACCTTCTCCAGGCAAATCAAAGTCAGTTTGTTTTGAAAAATAATCGTATGGCACTTCGGTCATAATCCCTGCACCATCACCTGTCACACTGTCCGCACCAAGACCGCCACGGTGATCTAACCTACGTAGCATCTCCAATGATTTTTCGACTATAGCATGGTTCCTTTTATTATCCATATTGGCATAAAAGCCAATACCACATGCATCATGTTCCTCGCGACTATCATATAAGCCAATTTTCTGATTGTATTCGAGCATGACCTTCACCTCTTTTTCGAAAATTCTGAATATTAAATTAGTAAGTAAACTATATAGTAGTTGATCAATCTGTTCAATATATAAAATAGATGATATTATTCTATTTATTAGAACATTTTTGAATTTGGGGGGATACAATGGAAATCAAACAACTAAAATACTTTATAGAAGTCGCAAAAAGAGAGCATTTATCAGAAGCTGCACTTGAATTGGAAATTGCACAATCTGCAATAAGTCGTCAAATAACACAACTCGAAAAAGAATTACAAGTTAAATTATTTAATAGAGAAGGACGTAATATTTATCTAACTGATGAAGGAAAGCAATTATTTTCAGAAGCAACTAAAATTATAGATCAATTCGACGAAACTGTCCGTTTATTTCACAAACAATCAGAGTCTAATCATTTTATAATTCGTATTGGTTATGTTGAAAGTTATATCTCACAAGTACTCACGCTATTAATACAATCTTTCGAAAACCAAAGCGATTCAATTGTCGAACCTATTCTAATGGAAGAGAGTGAAATTTTAAATGCTTTAACTACTGATCAAATCGATATTGCATTTACCGACCTATCAAATGACATCAAACAAAATCGCGAACTAAAAGTAAATGCTTTGTTCGAGGAAAACTACCACATCTATGCCCCTAAAGATGCACCAATTACTATGGCAACCCATCCGCCTCTAGTCCAGTTTTCGAACAAAACAATTTATGAGCTTTATCCATTACCCTCGCATATCAAGCAAACACTAGCCAATATTGTAATAAAACCTATACGTACCATCACCCATCCACAACTCGCACAATACATTTTAAATAAAGAGCGCGGATATATTATTGCAGCTTCCTATCACCTACTAGATAAGAATCCTGATAAATGGGTGGACATCTCCCTTGGGCACACAGAGCTAAAACGCACAATTTGTAGTGTGATGCGCCAAGATAATCGTAAAAATGACATTCGCTTAATGCTTTCAATGATCGACCAATTGTTGAGTCGCAGTACAACATATCACTAATCCAAAATTTATCCGCAAACCTATAAATCGTTGAATTCAACATATGAGACGCGTATAATCGCATTGTCTATAAAGAGAGGATTGAAATAGAGCGATGCCAATCAAAACACTACTTAAACGCCCTTTCAATTGGGTATTATTGTTGTTTTGCATCATATTTATTGGGTTGTTTATTTTCACATTTGTAAATGCTAAGTTTTACGATACACCTATTGGTCAAATTACAAATATTGAAAATAAATCTACATCTAAAACCATGGATGACCATCATAATAAAGATATAAAACATACAGAAACATTGAAACTTACAATTTTAAATGGAAAATTCGAAGGTCAAACTGCAGCGATTCCACACGAATATTATGAATCTCAAGCAGATAGTGAAAAATTTTCTGAAAACAATAAAGTTTTGCTACATATCGATAAATATCCAAATGATGCATATATATTAGAGAAAAAGCGTGATAGCCTCGTAGTAGCCATGACAGGTTTATTTTTATTAACTGTACTACTTGTAGGTAGGAAAATCGGACTTCAATCCATTTTATCTTTGGCAATTAACACAGCCGTCGTCATTCTAGCGATTTATATTTATAACCAATTTCATATTATGACTTTATTCAGTCTAATGAGTATTGGAGTTATCATATCTACTATATTAACCTTACTGCTAGTTACTGGTTGGCAATGGCGGACACTCATTACTATTGTCAGTACCTTGCTTGGTACATTTATATGCGTTGGGTTAACACAATTAGTAATTCAAATAACTGGTGGCGAAGGCTTAAAATTTGAAACGATGAGTTTCTTAACATTACCACCTAAAGAAGTCTTTCTCGCATCGGTAATGATTGGATCACTCGGTGCAGTGATGGATGTCGCCATTACAATTGCAAGTGGGATGACTGAAATCCTACGTCGCACACCCAATATTAGTATGACGCGTTGGGCACTTGCCGGACGCAATATCGGCCAAGATATTATGGGAACGATGACCAACATTTTACTTTTCTCTTATTTATCTGGAAGCTTACCGATGTTACTTATTTATTTAAAAAATGCAAATACCATTACCTACACAATTTCTATGAATTGGTCATTAGAAATTTCCCGGGCAATTACAGGTGGTATTGGTATTGTCTTAACAATTCCTATTACAATATTAATGATGCAAGTATGGTTCAAAATGCGAGGTGCTAAACAATGAGTGCAATAACAATTTTAGGTATCATACTGTTCATACTTATGCTTATTTTTGGTGGTAAAAAAGGACTCATCTCTTATCTGACATTATTCTTAAACTTTGTCATTCTATTAATAAGCTTGGTTATCATTATGTTTGGTGCGCCAATTTACCTTGTAACCTTAGTATTTTGTATCGTTATCGCAGCGTGTAATCTATTTGTACTTAATAGTTATAATACCAAGACACAAGCAGCTTTTTACGCAACAATTCTAACAACGGTAATCTTGATTGCTGCCATCTACTTGTCTGTATCTATTGGTAACCTACAAGGATTCACAACTGAGCAACAAGATGAAACGTACATTTTCTCTATGAATATCGGTATAGACATGGTTAAATTCATGGTCTTCACCATAATACTTGCTGTCATTGCTGCAGTTATTGATTTAGCTATTACAATTAGTTCCCCCATGTACGAATTAAGTGAGACCAACCCTGATTTAACTCAAAAAGAACTATTTCATTCAGGGATGCGTGTAGGAAGAGAAATCTTAGCCACATCAGCTAATACAATTTATCTTGCTTATTTTGGAGGCCAACTCACATTATTTTTCTGGTTTTTCAAATTAAATTATTCGTTTGGTCACATTATCAACTCCAAAATATTTGCGCAAGAATTCATCTCTATTTTATTAGGAGGTATTGCAATTGCTATAAGTATCCCTATTACGGCTTGGCTATCCTCAATATTAATTAAAAAGGAACACAAAACAAATCCACCTACAACAAAAACAGTTGATTAAAATAAAAATCACTCACCTGCACTTATCAAAAGGTGAGTGATTTTTATTTTACTTTTTATATTCTTAATTCATTATAAACGCTTATTAAATTTGTTTATCTCTCCACTAAAATAAGCACTTTCTCCATGAACAACATAATCTAAGCCTTTTTCATCTTCAACTTTATCCGTACCTAAAGCACTAAACAATTTTATTGTTTTTGCAATTAAAAATGTCATTGCACCACTAAAAATAACTGTTACGAATACCGCGACAAATTGTACCCAAACTGTTTGAAGCGTCCCACTATATAGCATTCCATCAACAATCTCGTTATTCACTTTATGAGATTGAAATACACCAGTTAAAATTGCACCGACAATGCCACCAATACCATGTATACCAAATGCATCTAAAGCATCATTATATTGTAATTTTACTTTGATATAATTAATTGCAAAATAGCAACTAACACCGCCAATAAATGCAATTACTATTGCACTCATATAGTTTACAAAACCAGCAGACGGCGTAATGGCTACTAAACCAGCTAACATTCCCGATAACATTCCTATCAAACTTGTTGTTTTTTTCATAAAATATTCCATAACAGACCAACCAAGTGAACCTGCACTTGCTGCGAGTACAGTATTCACGAAGGAGGTCATCGCAATATCATTAAAAGTTAAGGCACTGCCTACGTTAAACCCATACCAACCAACCCATACCAATATGCCACCTATTAGTGTAATTATAAGATTATGTGGTGGTCGTTTTTCAAAGTTTTTTCCTGCTCCTATCATAATCGCTAGTACAAGTCCTGATATACCTGATGTAATGTGAACTACTGTACCGCCTGCATAATCTATTGCACCTAATTGATCTATCCAACCACCACCCCACACCCAATGTGCAACTGGACTATAGACTATAATGACCCATAAAAATACAAAAATTAAATAAGGTATAAACTTCATTTTTTCTGCAATTGATCCTGACAAAATCGATACAGCAATTGTACAAAACATTAATTGGAATAACATGAAAAGTGCTAGAGGGATATGTGTAGCGATATCCGCTTGTGTATTGAATCCAACTTCCTTTAAACCAAAATACGTAAAGCCGCCTAAAAATATCTCTCCAGAACCAAAACTCAGGCTAAAACCTAAAATAACCCATGCAAATGTCACAACAACAATTGCAGACATACTTTGCATTATTGTATTCAACACATTTTTAGATTGTACAAGACCACCATAAAATAAACTCAACCCCGGTGTCATTAACCAAACTAATAAGGTACACAAAAATAAAAACAAAACATCATTCATATTCATCCAAATCACTCCTTTGGTCAAAATCATACTCCTGGTCAAATTGAATAGCAAAAATGCGTCATGTAAATTAACACTATATGTTAAGTTACATGACGCATTTTTAAATTTATTATATTTGTTGTTGTAATATATAGACAGGTCTACCCTCTAATAAGGTTTCACCTACCATATTATAATGACACTGTTGATATAAGTTTTGAGCCACTTCATTATTATCATTGACCGCTAGACAAATTTCGTCGATATCTGGAAAGTGATGGTGTATATATTCTGGCAAGGATTGAATAATTTGTTTTCCATATCCGTGCCCTCTATAGTGAGCATCTACACTAAAAGATCTGAAAAACACCGCATTCTCATTTAACGAATAAGGCGCTACACCAGCACCTTCATGCAGTGTAAAAAAACCTATACATTGTTGCTCATCATTATATACGAGTACAGGATGTCGCTCCGAATCATTTTGTGCAAGTTCAATGTTCACTTTCGGCGTTTTAGTAAATTGACGGTCTTCTGGCGTAATAGTAATTTGTTCAATATCTGAAATTAGTTCTGCACTATATGGAATCATACTTATACCTGTTAATTGTTCATTGCTCCAAGTCACGACAGCAGGTGCAATTTTATTATACTCTAACTTATGTATCCATCTTATATCCGTAATTTCTTGGTCAGTTTCAACTTTGGACCAATCTATCTGCGCTGTTGTGTAAAAACAATTCAGTTCAGTTTGCTCATTTTTTTGTGGATAAGCATCTCCAATTACCGTATCCATATAAACAAGCGAAATTTCCGGTACATCAACTTGAAGTTCCTCTTTCAACTCCCTCTGTAATGCTTGTTTATAAGTTTCCCCATCATCTATCTTGCCGCCCGGAAAATAATATTTTTCTCTATTTCTAGCTTGTACTAGTAGTAGTTCGTCATCTTCTTCAACAACTAAGCAAACACATTTAATCATAACTACGCACTCCAAACGTACTTCTTTTATTTTTATACGGAAATAATCGTACCATTTTCATACTAACTGCGCTTATGTTATCATATTTTATTATTCAAGAACATCTCATTTAGAGCTACATCATAGTATTGAACATAATAATCAACTTATAAAATGTTATAATATTAAACAATATATGAGTTTTCAAAATGGAGGATCCAATAAGAATGGCTAAAAAACCAAGAATTAATCGCATTTCTAACACAATCAATTTTGTAGGCATTGCAGTTGAAGGTTTCAACTGGTATGCCTATCAATCAAAAAACAAAAAGTTACTTTACGCTAGCATGGCAATTACAGGCACAGGCGCCATACTCGATTTATATACAGCATTAAAATCACCGCGTAAATTCGTTAAAGTTTTTTCAACTTTTACAGCAGCTAGTACATTATTCACGACTGTTAAACGTGTACAATCTATACGTAAAGAAGCATAATTTGTCATTTTCTGTATTAAAATAGTAACACAATTCAACTGCCCACAGTAAAACATACTCTGTGGGTATTTTTCTATTCATAACAACATAAAAGTGCCTCTAATGTATTATATACTGAATACGTTAGAGGCACTTTTTAAATTAGTGAATATATTTATATGAACTTACTTGTGATGCAGGAATCGTTCTATAAGTTATAATTCCTGGTGACGCACCGTAATTCATTTCTGAAATAGTAATACTACCGTTAGAATTAACAGATTCTACAAATGCAACATGACCATAATAACCTTGATCAGATTGTAAAATAGATCCTACTGTTGCCTTATGGTCAACTGTGTAACTATCAGCTGCAGCACCAGTATCCCAACTATTAGCATTCCACCAATATGTACTAATACCTTTACCAATTTGTGCACGTTTGTTAAATACATGATATGTACATTGGCCCCAGTCATATAAATTAGAATGATTGAATATCGGCGTGTTATAGCCAGTAGAACCTGATGAGCCTGATCCACCAGTTGAAGCTGTTCCCGATACCTTCAACTTCTGTCCCGGATAAATATTAGTATTTGATAAACCATTTAAACTAATGATTTTTTGATAAGTCGTGCCATATCTTGCAGCGATTGCTGATAAAGAATCGCCTGATTTTACTGTATATGTCGTTGTACTACCACTGCTCGTCCCACCTGATGAACTTGAACCACCAGTTGAAGCTGTTCCCGATACTTTCAACTTCTGCCCCGGGTAAATATTAGTGTTTGATAGGTTATTTAAACTCATGATTTTTTGGTAAGTCGTACCGTGTTTAGCAGCTATACCTGATAACGTATCTCCTGATTTCACAGTATATGTTGACCCTGATGATGTATTCGTTGATGTACTTGTTGAACCAGAAACTTTCAATGTTTGATTAGGAAAAATAACGTTAGACGTCAAATTATTCAACGATTTCAACTTTGAAATTGAAATATCGTATTTATTCGCTATTGACCACAGGGAATCCCCACTCTTAACTTTATAAGTTGTTGCAGCATCAGCATTTGCTGAAGTTACAGCCGCTATCGCGCTTGTCCCTATTACAGTTGCAATTATTTTTTTACGCAATTATGTAAACCTCCCAATATTTCTTTTTACATTTTATCATTCATTGCTCACTATATTATTATACAACTTAAAATTGCGCGTGAGTATATTATTTGTATGACATTCATATTACAAACAAGCACTACTCGTAATATAAACGCCTTCATGATTCCCCATTCATTTAATACTGTTCAAATGTTTGAATCCGAATATCATCTATGCCAAAGTAATCACTTAGTAATGTTTGATAATTGTTTTGTGTTACTGGAATTTTTTGAACTTCCCCATTCTTTGCTATCGTTAAATGTGCATTAGATAATGTAACTCTTCCGTATGTTTTGGCTTTACTAACCAATAATTTTTGAACAAAAATAGAGTCTGAATGATGTTGATTAAATTCAATTCCCGCTGCAAAATCCTTGAGTGTTTTAGAGATATCAATTGCTCTATATTGTGTTTCCCAATCATCTTTTTTATACTTTTGCATTTCAATTGTATATGTATCAATATGTTTAACTCGAAACTTACCATTTACATCTATTACTTCATTTTGATTTCTAATAAGTGGCATCGCTTTCTTAGGAACATCCGCATAACCAACATCGACAAGATATTTATGATGATTCAAACTTACAATCAAAGCCATATGAGAGCCTTCCATTGCCCACTCTTTACCTGTATTAATTGTTGCAGAAACCATATAAACGTCAAAACCTTTTTCCTTTAAAAAGTTGTGAAATAATCTATTTTGTTCATAACAAAAACCACCTCTATGTTCTTGAATGATTTTATGAAGCATAGTTTCATCATCTAGTGCGATGAGTTGCTTATTTTGAACATTAATATTTTCAAACGGCACATGTAGTACATATTGGTGAATATAATGGTTCAACATTTCTAAATCTACTTTATTGTAATAATCAGAATTAATATTTAAGTACGCTTCCAATCGTTTAAAGTTTGTCATTTACTGATACTCCTTTTAACACGATATTCTATTACTTGTACCATACTATTTTAGCTGATTTAATCCGCTTCAGACAAACAGACTGTTTTGACGAGCATGGCATGTTATTTATGTCCAGTCCTTAAAATATTGTTGTCTCATAAATACCTAACATTCATATTCTGCTTTCATATAATAGATGTTATGATGATTTGTATAAATCATTTTAATATTGACACGAAGGAAATATACCGATACTGTGTATATTCAATATCATTTTTTAATTTGCTTAGCATATATGGTGTGATTTTTAAAAAATGTGCTTTACGAATGGCTCAACAGCCCTATCTCGCACTGTTATTTTAAATTTATAACCGTTTTATATTCCTATGCAGGTTACATTAGAAAATGTATTAAATATTTTTTAGCGAACAAAACATTTGATTATTTTAAATTTTCAGAGTATTCATACAATATAGACTTATTAATGGGGGTAATTTTTTGACTAAAGAAACAGAACATACAGAAGATAAAAAAGATTTGCGTATACGCAGCAAAGTCATTAGTGAAGGTGTAAGTCGTACACCTAACCGTTCCTATCTACGTGCACTTGGCTTTGAAGATGAAGATTTCAAAAAACCGATGATTGGTGTAGCAAGTACATGGAGTGAAGTAACACCATGTAACATGCACATTGATGGTTTAGCGCGTGCATCTAAACAAGGTATTAGTGAAGCTGGGGCCTCACCTCTTATTTTCAACACCATTACTGTCTCTGACGGTATTTCCATGGGTACAGATGGCATGCGTTTCTCACTACCGAGTCGTGAAGTTATTGCTGATTCAATCGAAACTGTAGTAAGTGCAGAGAATTTAGATGGCGTTGTGGCAATTGGCGGCTGTGATAAGAATATGCCTGGTTGTATGATTGGTATTGCACGTCTTAACTTGCCTGCTGTTTTCGTATTTGGTGGCACGATTATGCCTGGTAAATTAGACGGCAAAGATTTAGATGCCGTTTCAGCATTTGAAGGCGTAGGTCAGTACAATAACGGAGAAATCGAAAAAGAAGCATTACATAAAGTAGAATGTGCAGCATGTCCTGGCGCAGGTGCTTGTGGTGGTATGTTTACTGCAAACACTATGTCTTCAGCTATAGAAGCAATGGGCATGAGTTTACCTGGAAGTGCCTCTCATCCAGCTGTATCGACAAACAAAATGAAAGATAGTAGAGCTGCCGGAAAAGCAGTTTATAACTTATTAGAACAAGATATTTATCCTAAAGACATCATGACGAAAGAAGCCTTTGAAAATGCAATCACAGTCGTTATGGCATTAGGTGGTTCTACAAATGCTATTTTACATCTATTAGCTATTGCACATACGATTGAAGTAGATCTGACACTTGATGATTTTGAAAAAATTCGTAAACGTGTGCCACACATTGCTGACTTAAGACCAAGTGGTAAATACGTTATGGCACATCTTGATGAAGCAGGTGGTATTCCTGGAGTAATGAAATTACTTTATGACAACGGCTTAATCCATGGCGATTGCCTAACAGTAACTGGTAAAACTGTTGCTGAAAACTTAGAAAATGAACCTGGCTTAACTGATAATAAAGAAATTATTAATTTTGATAAACCTAAACATGCGACTGGTCCACTTGTTATCTTAAAAGGTAACCTTGCACCAGAAGGCGCAGTTGCTAAAATTTCAGGATTAAGTGTAACTTATATTAAAGGACCAGCACGTGTATTCGATTCTGAATCTAAAGCAACAAAAGCGATTCTTAATGACGATATTAAACCTGGTGACGTCGTAGTTATCCGTTATGCTGGTCCTAAAGGCGCACCTGGCATGCCTGAAATGTTATCCGCATCATCTATTTTAGTAGGTAAAGGATTAGGCGAATCTGTTGCTTTAGTCACAGATGGCCGCTTCTCAGGTGGTTCACATGGTCTCGTAATCGGACACGCTGCACCCGAATCAATGGTAGGTGGACCAATGGCCTTACTAGAAGAAAACGACACTGTTACAATCGATGCTGAAAATCTTGAAATAAGCTTTGATGTATCAGATGAAGAACTTGAACGTCGTAGTCAACAATGGCAAGTGCCACCATCAAAAGCTACTCGAGGTACACTCGCAAAATATGCTAAACTCGTGTCTTCTGCTTCTAAAGGTGCTATCACAGACTAATATATTAAAACATTTCTACCCACTTTAACTAAAGTATTATCATAATGAACATTTATTCTGTTCTTTATGGTAATGCTTTTTTATTTTTGAATATTTTTAAAAAAGAATCGTGAAAAACACTTTTGCATGCGTTGTCGTTTTATTTTTCGAATTATTCGCACTTACGAATGATTTGTTACTATATAAGAAATTTTAAACAAAATTAAGCACAATTATATTAAAGTGAAGATAATAAAACGAAGCGAGGTGAATTATATGAGCTTTATCATTGATATCATCAAAGAAATCATCGGTTTATTCACTGGAAAATAATTTCTGAAATTGCTTTAAGGTACTGATATTTAATTAAATATCAGTACCTTATTGGTAGTGTTAACTGAATCATATTAAATTTTTATACATAAAACACCTCATTTTAAAGTTATGTTGGTGCATCTTTAAAACGAGGTGTCTTATTTTTTATATGAATTTATATAATTGTCCATTTTTGTAAAGCACTGACGTCTATCGAAATAGTATGGGATCGGGTGAGAAATCTAATATTCTAATAAGATTTCATCGTACGAACGTAGCCCGTCAAAGAGGACTTGAAAATAGAATACAAGAGCTAAAGCTCTTGCATAAGAACTACTTGTCTTCATAAATGCAGTAGTAGGTCTTTAAAACCTTTATATGAATTGCACTACAAAGATCAAAATAATTACTATAGGTAAAATAAATTTAATTAAGTAATACCAAGGTATAAATAATCTAAGCTTATCTTTGCCAAAATGTGCTTTCAAATCATTTTTATCTAATAATTGACCAACAACTAGTGTTGTTCCTAATGCTCCCAATGGCATTAATATATTCGAAACTAAAAAGTCCATATTATCAAAGATAGTACCTGCTGCAAATTGTATATGACCTAAGCTCCCAAAAGATAGTGTTGCGGGGATACTGATTACGAACACTAATATACTTACATAAAATGCAACTGGCTTACGTTTTGAATTATCATTTTTTGTGAAGTTCGAAACGTTCAATTCTAATAGTGAAATAGAAGAAGTAAGTGCTGCAAATAAGAATAAGATTAAAAAGATTAGGTAAAATCCTTGGCCAAATGCCATTTGATCAAATACTTTTGGTAATACTTTAAATAGTAACCCAGGCCCTTCTGTTGGGCTGTAGCCAAATGCTGAAATCGCAGGAAATATAGCTAAGCCTGCCAAAATTGAAACCAGTATATTCATCGCTACAATAGAAATTGCTGAAGTCTTAATAGTCATCTCTTTTGACGCATAGCTCGCGTATGTAATCATGCCTGTTGTCCCTAATGATAATGTGAAGAAGGA
Organism: Staphylococcus sp. OJ82; assembly: GCF_000294465.1. Taxonomy (NCBI): domain Bacteria; kingdom Bacillati; phylum Bacillota; class Bacilli; order Caryophanales; family Staphylococcaceae; genus Staphylococcus; species Staphylococcus sp. OJ82. The sequence continues at coordinate 25,973 of NZ_ALPU01000001.1, forward strand.
TTGCCCAAGTGCAAATAAGACACCCTCCATAGAAACTTCTTCTAGGCGTGGTTGCAAAATGTATTTTAGTCCTTCAAATGATCCTTCAAGCGTTAAAGATTTAATAACAATAACAATTAAAAAGATAAACAATAGTGGCATCATAAATTTAGAGGCTTTTTCTAAACCTTTTTCAACACCCATCATCACAATAAACATCGTTAACAATATAAAGATGCCTTGCCCAGTAATCGTTAAGAAAGGATTACTAATAATAGATTCAAACTGTATACTTCCTAATTGATTACCATTAAGGGTTAATATTTGAAGTGCAACGTTAAATATATAAATGATAATCCAACCACCTATCACACTATAAAAACCAAATAGTATGAATACAGCTAAATTACCGTTCCATCCAATAACGTTCAACCATTTTTTCTTTGTTAACTTTTCATAAATTACAGTTGTATAAGTCTTCCCCAACTTACCAACAGTAAATTCCATCATTAATAGAGGTAGTCCGACAACTATCGTAAATATTAAAAACATTAATAAAAATGCGCCTCCGCCATACATACCAGCCATATATGGAAATTTCCACATTGCTCCTAGCCCTATAGCAGATCCTGCACTTGCTAAAATGAAGCCCGTCGATGACTTCCATTGTGATTGTTTACTCATAATTTTACATCCTTTGTGTTTTACAAAACTTCATTGCGTTAAAGCGTTTTAGTAACATAGCAATTACTATAACATTTTTCAGTGATTGTCTCAATATAAATTTCCTTTGTTGGTGCGCACTATGTATCTTAAGACAAAACATGAGAGCCTTCTGTTACATTGAACATTTTATGACGTTTATAAAACACAATATTTTTAATATTGAAAATTATCTGACATCTTATTGAATTAACAAGAAATATATGTTAAAGTTGCTTATGTTTTGTGCAAGTAAATTTCCTTTAAATCGAGGTATTAGAAATGAACAGACTCATCTTAATTTCTGGTCTAATGTTATTCTCATTTTTCTTTGGAGCCGGAAATTTAATATTTCCACCTATGTTAGGGTATACAGCTCAAGAAAATATGTGGGTTTCTATGACTGGATTCGCTATAACAGGCATCTTATTGCCTTATCTTACAGTAATCGTCGTAGCTTATATGAATGGCGGCGTTGAAAGTATTGGTAACAAAGTCCACCCTATTTATGGGACAATCTTTGCTATCTTTATTTATTTATCTATCGGTGCATTATATGGTATCCCACGTGCTGCAAATGTTGCGTACGAAATTGGAACAAATCATGTTTTACCAGTACATAATCATGTTACATTAATCGTATTTTCAATAATATTTTTCCTAATTGTTTATTTTATCGCATTATATCCAAATCGTATTATAGATAATTTAGGTAAATACCTTACACCTATTTTAATATTTATTATAGCTATTTTATGTATTCTAGTAATCATAAATCCAGAAGGTTCAATTGGCCAACCAAGTGGTGATTATGCACAAACTCCACTCGTATCAGGTATTTTAGAGGGGTATTTCACGATGGACCTTGTGGCTGCGCTAGCCTTTTCTGTTGTGATTGTGCAAAGCTTCAAAATGAACGGCATTACCGATCAAAAAACACTCGTTAAAAACGTAATTAAAGCTGGTTTGATCTCTGCTATTTTACTATTAGTCATCTATTTTGCACTGGCTTATGTAGGTGCTACAACAACTCAAGCTGGCTTTAAAGATGGCACAGGAATTTTAACTTTTAATTCGTTACGTGTATTTGGCTCATTTGGCAACCTATTATTTGGCATCATCGTTATATTGGCTTGCTTAACTACTTGTGTTGGATTAGTAAATGCATGTGCGGCCTTTGCGATGAAAAAATTACCGAAAGTATCATATAAAATTTTCGTGCTTATCTTTTCATTATTAGGCTTTTTAGTTTCAACATTAGGTTTAGAACTGATATTAGAAATTGCAGTGCCCTTGTTAACATTTATATATCCAACGTCGATTGTATTGGTACTCATTTCATTAGTAAGTATTTTTATTCCATTTGAAATGAAATTTGCGTTTATCATTCCTACTATAGTGACTTTAATTATTTCAGTGTTACAGATACTCAATGATTTCAAATTATTCCAACCACTGAATGCGTTATATCAAGTGTTACCACTCTCTGATATTCAATTAAGTTGGCTCATACCATTTATAGTCTTACTTATCGTTGGATTAATAATAGATTTTCTCTTAAAAAATAAACCAGCAAAATCGTTATAAATTCATTGTGTTTCTATACAAGCGAGCTGGAGATAATATTGGTTTCGCTGTCATAGCCTTTTCTTATTTTGCTTTACGATGGTTTGTCATAATTAGCTTTGCTAAAATGGATATTATGCAAATAAATTTATTTTAGTTATATTTTTAAAAGGGGATGGGATATTACATGGATAATTTCAATGAATTTTTACAAACTATAGATAATGATAAACACAAAAAAACAATGACTGAGATTTTCAATTGGATTTCAGAAACCTTTCCTAATCTTGAGACAACCATAAAATGGAACCAGCCTATGCTCACAGATCACGGTACTTTTATTCTCGCTTTTAGTAAAGCAAAACAACACTTTTCAATTGCACCTGAAGCGAAAGGCATGACTGAATTTAGTGAACGTATTGATGCCGCTGGTTACTCACAAACGAACAATCTATTTCGAATAAAATGGACTCAAGAGGTCGATTACAGATTATTAAAAGATATAATTCAATTCAACATTGATGATAAAGCCTATTGTTCAACATTTTGGAGAACTTAAAATTTATTCCAAGATAAGATTACGGTAAAAGAAAGCGAATATAAGCCTAAATTTAAATTCGCTTTTTGTCCCATTGTTGTAAATAGGTAAAAAAATGATGATCTCTACTATATTTCAGTAGAAATCATCATTTTTTATCTGGAGCATTAGTGTCCTAAAAGCTTTTTCGTGCTAAAAGGTTAATAATCTTCGAAAAATGCAATAACATCTTGTTCTACTTCTATATGACCTTCACCATAAGTCATTAAATGTTTGGATGGCCCATAACCTTTCACTTCTTTTTGTTCATGTGTAATACGATCATAGATATAACGTGCACTCGTTGCATAAGCGTCATCGTCTTGTTCACCGAATTTGATAGTAATGGGTGCAGTGATTTGATCTAATTTTGACATCACATCTTCAACTACGATTTGAAATTGATTAAGTCCTGGTGCATAGCGCTCAATATTCGCAATTTGTTGCGCTACCTCTGATTGTTGTAAACCAACCAAGTCGCCCATACGTTGACCATAATAAGTCAATCTACCAGAGAGACCAGCATCACTTTTTCGATATGGTGTAGACATAATAGCTATCGCATCTATAGGTTGATGCTCTGCCAATTTGAGTGATAATATACCACCTAATGATATACCACAGACACCAATACTTGAATAACCTTTATCCTGTAAAAATTGATAACCCTCTAATACATCTTGCCACCAATCTTCAATATCATAGGTCATCAACGTGTCTAACATTAAACCATGACCTTTGTATGCAGGAACATAACATGTAAAACCCGCTTTATGTAATTTAGTGGCTAGTAATTTTACATCTCTCACCGTACCCGTGAATGAATGTAATAATAATATAGCCCGTTCCGCTTCATTATTTTCCAAAAATATTGGGTTTGGCGCCTTAACATTTATCATCTTTGTCACTCCAAAATTTAGTTTCATCATTTATTGTAATTCAAATTCATAATGCGTACAAAGCATATAAACTATTACTTTTTTAAAATAAATACCCCTTTCAAAATCCAACACATTTTCGTGTTACTTTTGAAGGGGGTATTTTAATGAATTATTAACATTTATGACTTCTCTTAGTTTTTAGTTATTGGTTCATGTTAAAGAATTGTAATTCATATATTGATTTTTCATCATACGCATTAAAAGTGTCAATTTTACCATTTAAATGTATTTCTTGTGTTTTTCTACTTACATTATGCTGGTAAGCTATTCTCACATTTAAATCAGATTCATAACCGTTATTCTTAATTGTACTTTCAATTTCCGAATAAACGTCTTTATTAATCGGTAACAAATAACCTTCTTTACTAGGTAAAATATTAACATATTTTGTTTGCAAGATGTCTTGATTACCAAGATAGATTTCTATTTTTATATTTTTAGCAGCACCGCCACCCAAGTTATATAATTTCAAAAAATCTTGGTCTTCATCACTATCAATAGCAGTATTTCTTAAGTTTAATTCATCATGGTCTCTAGTAATCAGTATTTGATTAAAACCGAGCGCCGGTAAAAAACTGATTTTCATTTGGTACAGTTGCACACTGACTGATATAAAGTAAAACAGTGCCATTATAAATGTACCAAGTGAGCCAATCGCCGAAATAATATTTATCATAATTGTAAACCTCCATTGTTTTATTTAAGAGGCAGGATTTGAATCGTAACATATTTTACACTCAAAAAAAATAACGAGCCGCCAAAAGGCAGCCCGTAACTAAGAGGAAGTCTGTTAACATGCCCAAGGGCATGTTACAGACCTGCCTCTAGTTATCATGCCCGAGGGCATGAACAATTATTGTACAATGAACTTTTACTTTTCACAACCTAACATATATTTTTGATTTTATAAATGTTTTATAGCATTTACAATTGTATGCTATTATTATATTTATAAAATATGATTTAATATCAATAGGAGTTGTCGTATGTATAGTTCTAATCAAAGAGTCACCTCATTTTTAAAGATCACTTCATTTTCCACTATATGCTTTTTAACATTTTGTTTTTTCCTTACTTTATCTCCTAAAGCGATTTATGCCAATGATTTATACACGTCAATGACTGAACTTATGGAAGACACCGAAGAAGGTAGCGACTGGGAAATCACTTATAACAACAACCAGAGCAACGCGCTTATTGCAGCAATACACGGAGGTAATATCGAACCTGGAACTAGTGAAGTAGCAAAACTAACTGCTACCAAGGGGGCATATAATTACTATAGCTTCCAAGGCATTCGTTCCACGAACAACGCAAGTTTACATGTAACTTCAGTTAACTTTGATGAACCTATTATAGAAGATATGCAACAACAAGTATCAAATTCCGTCATGATTCATGGTGCAAACGGCGATGCACCTATCGTTTATATTGGTGGTAAAGATGATGCTTTAAAAGCGTCTATCGAAGAACAATTAGAGCTTAAAGATTTCGATGTACAAACATCCCCTAGTCATTTAGAAGTTGAAGCTGACGAAAATATTGTCAATAAAAACAATCAAAATGCAGGTGTACAGTTAGAATTAACGACTGGATTACGACAATCCTTTTTTAACAACCAAGACCTAACTATGAATTCTAGGCAAGATCAAAGTAATTGGAGCTTTGCAATGTATGACTTTGCTCAAGCAATACAAACAGCAATACATGAACATGAATAATTTCATTGAAAATTCTCTTTTAAGCTAACATAAAAACGCAGTCGCTTTTTTAACTCAAACGACCGCGTTTTTTATCATTTATTTTCCGAATTTTATTACGTTTCATCTTCAACCACTTTATTTTTAGCAGCAGGATAGCCAAAAATAAAGATTAAAATGGACATAATGATTAATGCGACAACACCTGAATTCCAACTTCCAGTTGCATCATACAGATAACCAATTAGGAATGGTCCAATTGCAGCAATTAAATAACCGACAAATTGTCCAAACCCTGAAAGTGATATACTGCCTTCACTTGTATTCGCACGAATCGAGAAGAATGTCATACATAAACTGAAACATGCCCCCATAGCTAAACCTGCAATCACAATACCAATAATCAATAGCACGAGTGATTGTGTAAAGAACAGACTAAATCCGATTAAGAATAATATTGTAATAATCACGACTAAAATGCGTTGATCTTTCAACTTAAAAGCAACAATTGGAAATATAAAAGTCATAGGAACTTGAGAGAATTGATTTAACATCAATAAATAGCCTGCTGTGGTGGGTTCTAACCCTCTATCTATGAGAATTGAAGGCACCCATGCAACCATCGTATAGAACACCATCGATTGAAATCCCATCGTCAATGCGACCATCCACGCTAATTTAGACTTTACAATATTTACTTTTTTTGAAGTCTTTAGTTTCGACTGATCCACTGTCGCTTGTTCCAATTTGGCACCTGTACGTGCTTTAGGTATCCACAACAATAACGCAATTACACCAAAGATAATCCAAAAAGATAATGACAATCTAAATCCTATAGGTGATATTTCGGATAATGGAAAACTTAATCCCCCACCTAAGCCAGCTGTAAAATTCATCGTCCCACTATAAATACCTGTCGCTAATCCAATTTGCATTGGAAAATACCATTTAACATAACTTGGTAAGACGACATTCCCAAATGCAATGGCAATACCCAGCAATAATGTCCCAATAATAAACAAATTAAAGTCACCAGCGATACGTAAAAACAACGCAACAATCAATAATATCGTAGAGTAAAATATCGTGCGCGACATCGTTAAGCGTGACGTAACTTTAGAGACAAGTGGTGATACAATCGCAAAAATAATCAGTGGTATAGTAGTTAAAATACCTGCTACACTATTATCAATTTCCATCACTTGTTTAATCTCTTCGATTACAGGACCTACAGAAGTAAGTGGCGCTCTTAATGTCGAAGCTATAAAAACAATAGCTATAATAACGCCCCAACGCTCATTAATTCTGTGTGTACGATAAAGTTCCGACATCTTACCCCACCTTTCTACAATAACTTAATTTTAACTCACCATATTTTAAAATCTTATATACTCTATATCATTCAATGTTACTATATTCATTTTAAAATAGCTTCTTTTATTAAAATAATCGCAGTCAATTTACCAACCAGTAAAAAGTATTATAGCGACCTATTTATACTATTGCTAATTACGTTACTACAATACTAAATATATTTAAAGATGATAAATTTTTAATTATAGAACTACTTTTGTAAAATGAATAGATACATGAGAAACTAAGCTATAAGATACATGACACATTTATACATATCTATATATGAGTAAATGGTAATAATATAATTTTGAATTAAAAAAAACTATGATAAAGGTTGGTATCAATGACGGAAATTTGTTTTATTAGACACGGGGAAACAGACTGGAATACAGCAGGGAAATTACAAGGTCGCACAGACGTACCATTAAATAACACAGGCGTTAAACAAGCCGAAGCATGCAGCAAATTTCTAAATCATTCAGAATGGGATCTTATCATCACGAGCCCATTAGCGAGAGCGAAAAAGACAGCAGAAATTATTCAGCAACAACTCACTATACCTTTGATAGAAATAGAGGACTTTATTGAAATTTCATTCGGCGATGCTGAGGGATTATCAACAGAAGAACGTACAGCGTTATATCCCGATCGACTTTACCCAAACAAAGAACAAGCACACGTCGTAACAGATCGCTTTCTTAATGGGATAAACTCAGTTATAGAACAGTACAAAGATCAAAAAATTCTAATTGTCTCTCATGGCGCATTTATTAAAGCAGTATTTTCTTACTATTCTAATGGAGAAATCAGTACTGATTCACCAAGGTTGTCTAATGGCAGTCTAAGTACCCTTAAACTAACGAATAAACAAGCTACAATTTTAAATTATAATGAAGCGGCACATTTACCATCGCATTCTTCACTAGGAAAAAAGTAGCAGTCATTTTATAATTATTATGAATAATATATCTTGTAAATGAACTACTTTAGTTAAATGAATTTTATATCTTTAACGGTTAATTATAACTTTTTGTTATGATTAACCGTTTTTTTATAAAGTCCATGACAATATTTGAGAGCAGTAAGTAGATTGAATGAATATAGCGTTTTAAAAATAATTCAAAGAAAATTTCTAAAATGTGAACTCTATCTAAAAAGAAAACGTATATTTATTGAGTCAAATTAAAAAGGGGGCTAGTTGTGTAAGCTTATTTTGGATTTAATTTGGTAGTTAAAATCTAATGAGAATTAAGGTTAGACAACATGAATTACTTTAAAAACTAAAAATAGGGGTGAAGCTTTATGAATAAAAAATTATTAGTATTATCATCAACAGTCGCAGCTACAGGTTTTTTAGTAGGAGCAGGAAATGGCGTAATTGGAAATAACACTGCACATGCGGACACAATGAATTCTCAAGAAAATAACATGAACAACAATATGCAACAACAAGCCATACCAATGGAACAAGGCATGAATGATATGCAAGGCAATATGATGAACAGCAATATGGAAGAAACTATGATGCCATATTATAATTACACTGGCTACACAACATATGATGGTCATTTCACTCAAGATTATGATTTTGTAAGAGCGTTAAAATACGATAACGTAATGATTGATGGGTACAAAGTTAACACTGCAACAAATGATAAAGACGTGTCTACAAGTAAAAAAGTGAATGACACAATGGTTGATATGAATAAAGATGGCCAAGTCGTTAATATCACTTTTGATACTAAAGCCGATACGGTAAGCAAAGCAATGTTCAAAGAAGCACATATGTCTAACCATATGTCTGACGAAGGACAAACAGAAAACGGCTCATATATGACTTATGAAACAAATAATGGCATGTATACAGCACACTTCGACGAACAAGGATATTTAATGAAAGTAATGATAAGTTAATAAATAGTAACAAAAAAAAGGACCTGATTATAGGTCCTTTTACTATGCCAACAAAGTCAGCGACTTTGTTGGCACATTTTTATGTTTTATATGATAAATGATTGTTAGGGAGCAAGATAGAAATCTAATTTTTCTAATAATATTTCGACGTATGAGCCCACCTCGGCAAAGCCGACTATAAAATGGAACTCAAGCGTTGAAGATTTTGTATAATAATTACTTGTCTTCATAAATGCAATAGTAGTTTTTTTAAAGACTTGGTATAAGCGCATTTTCAATTCATTCAGCCACTGCCAATTAAGTTAAATTATATCCATTTGTAGTATTTCTTCTATATATGATTGATCATCATGGTCATACTTACTACCTTTAAAGTTTTGCGGTTCATTAATACCAGTAAGCAAGATGACCTCATTATTGCTATCTGTAGCATATAATAGCTCTCGTATACCTTCCTTTCTCGAGCATCCATTTAAAACCACACTCTTTTTATAACTATCAGGTAAATGCTGATTCATAAATTTGATAATAAGTTTAGGATCTACATACCCTACTTGCTCTGCAGCCAGCATCAACTTATGAACACCATCAGGAAGATCATCGACAGTCAAAGCGATTTTATCAAAACCTCTTAAGCCTATACCAGTAATCATCGTATTTAATTTTTTTCCAATACTGTCCGTATAGTTTAAAGCATTGTTTACTGATTCTCTAACTGCTAAAGCTGTATGTGCAAAATCTAAAATAATCGTATATGCACCTATGTCAATAATTTGAAAACGATGTAAAGGTGACTCAATCACATGAGCTGCTTGAATAATAGCTTCGATATCGAAATCCATTTTATGCAATGCAAACATACTCGTCGCTAGGTTAATGTAATTATGCCCACCCTCAAAAGTAGGATGAACACAATACTTCGCTCCATCGATAATGATATCAATATGACTATTTTCCGCATGATATTGGTAATATGTTTCTTCTTGATTTGAAAAATATAAATCATCTTTTGCTATAGATCTATATTCAGTCATGTCCCAATTCACTAAATTCGATTTACTTAGATTATCCAACTTTAACTTAGCATTTAAATAATTTTCCATTGTGCCATGATATTCAAGATGTTCCGGACTAAAGTTAGTAAATACTGCTAACTCATTTTGAATGAAGTCAATGCGTCTTTGTTCTAAAGCAATAGAAGTTGCTTCATAAATTACATAATCATAATTTTCACGATAAAAATAATCTATGATTTCTCCCATTTCAAAATACATCGGCGTCGTTTGCGTCGTATGGTTAAATTTCATTTTGTTATAATGACTATCAAACACGCCCATCGTACCGATGATAGCTACTTTTTCACCTAACTGTGTTAATAAATTTCCAATCATATGACAGGTTGTTGTTTTTCCGTTTGTACCCGTCACTGCAATAAAATTTAAAGCGTCAATGGCATCTCCATAGTATAACTTCACTAATTGATTAGCCACATTAGGAAAATCATTGATATAAATTATGGGCATATTAAATTCGAAATCTTTAAAAGTAGACGGACTCGCATCTGTAATCATAATCAATGGTTTCATTTCATTTGCACGTTCCGCATAATAAACCGTATTATCCGAACACTTCAACATAAATATTGTGTCTTGCTGAATATCTTGATACATTGACGTAATTTTTTCACAAATCTTATCTGTCTTCACTTTTACGCTTAATGAACTCTTAACTATGTTTTCTCCAATTGTTAATAATATATCTTCAACAGTTATTTTCATTATATTCACCCAACATTTATCGTTTATTTTATAATACTTAAATATGCATATTAAAAAAGTAATTATAAAGTATACGTATAAATCAAAGAAAAGGATCACATTAATCTGTGATCCTTTCAAAATAATTTTTTAAATCAAAACCAAGTTAAATTTCATTACTAGACATAATCATTTGTCCTTTAGGTTGTTTATTATTAGGTGATGGTTCTAGTGTAATTGCTATTTTATCTTCTTTATCAACATCTACATTACTTAAGTCAAAAACAACCATGCCTTTATCATTCGCACTCGCAAATGTTCCTGCAGGGTGTGCTTGCTCGCCTTTTAATATCCATACTTGATAAACTTCATTACCTTCTGTTGGCTCAATATCATTGGCTTCAACCATTAATTTTCTATCTTTCGTACCATTAGATTTAGACAGATAGGCTTGCCCTTGCACTTCATCTCTGGCCATAGAATTTAAATTTATTGGTTTCGCATCATTCGTATTAATCATGGAAGATGATTGATTTTGAGATTCCTTATATCCAAAGTATTGCACGCCATTACCTATAATAGATAAGAACAATAGCGCTACTATAACGCCTATCGATACACGTTTGGTAATAACACTTTTAGATTTTTTCTTCTTATGTTTCGAAATATGCGCTATTTGTTGATTTTCATGATTGTTATTTGCACTTGTTGTATCAATTTCATCTTCTTGCTGTTCTTTTTCTGCTTCTTCGTTTGAATTGTTGTCTTCATCTAGCACCGACGTTAAAATTCTTTTCTTCATACCTGTTGGCGGTTCAATTTCTTGATTACTATAAGGAAGTGAATCGTGAAGAACGTTTAAGTCGTCTAAAGTCTCATGGCTTTCAGATGACAAATCTAATTCTTTTTCAACTTGCTCTTTTTCACTTTCGCTCAGATTGCCATTAAAATAATCATATAGCTTATCAACTCTATTATCTTTCATCTTCTCCACGCTCCCTTCTTAAATGTTTTTTGGAATAATCGTTCAAATGCTTAATTGACAGTCTCATTCTACTCTTAACAGTTCCCAATGGAGTTTGTAATTTATCAGCAATTTCTTGCTGACTCAAACCTTTATAATAAAACAAATAAATGATCTTTTGTTGATCTTTATTTAAAAGTGAAATCATTTTTTTAATTTCTTCAGAGACTTCCTTATCCAATAAGTCATATTCTGGTAGACTATTGTTTTGTATTCCTTGGAAATCCTCATCAAACTCATTTTCAATATGCTTATTTTTTCTTAACATATCTATAGATTTATTACGGCATAACGTAATAAGCCAAGTCGACATTTTTCCTTTGTTTGGTTTGAAAATTGCTTTTTGATTCCAAATTTTCATGAAAACATCTTGCAAAACTTCTTCACTAGATTGAACATCTTTTGTGATTTTGTAAGCCAAATTAAATAACAATGACTCATATCGATCATATAGGATTTCTAAGCTCTCACTGTCCTTTTTATCGATTATTGATCTATAAAGATCATTTTCATCTATCATGCCGTCCCCTCCTTAGTTTAAATTCAGTATCTAGAAATACTTATCCTATATGTATATTTACATATGTATACAATAAACATACGAAAGTTATATGTTAAAAGTTTAACTTTCAAGAAAATTTTTATAATATCGCTAAATAATTAAAGCTATTTCCTTTTCCCCTTTTTAGCTTTAACCTATTAATCACATTACCACTAATGGCTCAAGCATTTCATTACAAAAGCGGTTGTACAATTGTTTTATCTAACTAACAAATGCAGTAATATTACAAGTCTTCATACTAGATTGTCTATAAATAAGTGTTACACTGGACGTAAATCATAACCTACTGGAGGGATTTTGATGAGTATCATTCTTACACTAATCGTAGGTGCTATTGTAGGCATCAGTTTATCGCTTTGGTTAACGAGCAACTCAATTCCCACTGTCATTGTCAGTCTGATTTCAGGTGTTTTAGGTGCATTTATAGGCACATCTTTATTAATACCATCAGGTATGTATTTCTTAATCACAGCATTTATAGGCGCATTTACGCTTACATTGCTTGTTCTATTCATCATCAATACAAGCATTGATGTTGTAAGAAACTAGGTTAATTTCCAACTACAAGTCCATATTAAACTTCAAAAAAACATTCCTTGTAATATAAATTTTTAAAAGGAATGTTTACATATAACGCATCTTAAGTTATTCGTGATAGTAAGTGCTTTTCTGTTTTTGAAATGACTTACATCTTCTAATATCAAACAAGTGCATCTTGTTTTAATTGTTTTTCAAAACCATCCTTATCCCCGTTTTTTCTGTATATGAATTTCAATTTTCTTCATATAATTTCCTTTAAAATCGTATTCACTTTACATATATGCACCAATTAAACGAAAAATAATTTGGTTCTAATTCTTATAAATTACTGGCAAATTTCCGTCGCTTTTTCTAAAAAAAGTTGTGCTGCTTTAGAAAAAGTATGGTCTTTGCGTCATACGATATTATGTTTTGCTATTAATTTCGGTTTTAGCGGTACAAAGCTAAGTTTGTTTTCAATAGAAGTATTGATAATACTATCCAAAGTGATGACATACCCTATGCCAGCTTTGACCATTAATCCAGCGTTATATGCTAAATTGAAAGTACCTACAATATTCAGTGCTTCAAAACTACTACCAAACCAATCTGCAAATTCATTTTTAGAAATCGTTGTATCTAAAACTTGTCTGGAACAAATTAACGGTTTCGTTAATAAATCCTCCTTAGTTACAAAAGTTTGCTGTGCTAAGGTACTATCACTTTTAGCTACTACCCCCCAATGATCTAATGACGGTAAATTTAATGCTTTATACTTATTTAAGTTTGCTGGTTGAATAAATATCCCAAAATCCAACAATCCTTTATCTAACCGACTCTCAATATCTTCTGCATTACCACTATATATATGAAAATGAATACTAGGATACACTGATTGAATATTTTTAAAAACATTAGCTATTACTTGCATCCCTTTAGTTTCACCACAACCTATATAGACATTACCTTCAATGTTTTTATCAATAAATTTAAATTCATCCTGTATTTGGTGAGACATTTCTAATAATTCTTCAGCTCTCTTTTTTAGTAATAGCCCTTCATCTGTAATATAGATACTGTGGTTGCTTCTTTTAAAAAGTTTTACACCTAGTTCACTTTCCAAATCTTTAATTTGTCTAGATAAAGTTGGTTGCGTAATGTGCAATGTGTTAGCAGCACGTGTTATACTCTCTTCTTTTGCAATCGTTACAAAATAATATAGGGTTTTTAATTCCATTACATTTCTCCTCATTATGCGTTTTAAGCATATCTAATAATTACAATTAAGTATTTGTTATAACTATTTATACCCTTTACACTTTTATTATAAAAGTTCTGTAGGGGGTACATAGTGAAAAACAATAACTTAATTATACTCATTTTAACTATTGGTGTTTTTGGTATCTTAAATACTGAGATGGGTTTCATCGGATTAATACCTCAAATCGCTGAACGTTTTGGTGTTAGCACTTCAACTGCAGGTTGGCTCGTTTCCATTTTTGCTATTGGCATAGCAATATCAGGTCCAATTATGCCTTTATTATTATCTAAATTGGAAAGAAAAAAAGTGATGATTATTGTGCTTTTAATTTTTATTATTAGTAATATCATTTCAGTATTCACTACAAATTTTACTGTTTTATTAATCGCTAGAGTAATTCCAGCCATTTTCCGCCCAGTATATATCGCCTTAGCTTTTTCAGTCGCGTCTGATTCGGTCAATTCTAAAGATGCACCTAAGGGTGTAGCTCGTGTATTTATTGGTGTTTCTGCAGGCATGGTTGTAGGTGTACCTATCGTTAATTTCTTAGCAACTCAATTCAACTTGTCTATTGCTTTATCATTTTTTGCACTGGTTAATATAATCGTTTTGATTTTAACATTAATCTTTATACCTAAAATGCCAACAAAAAAATCTGTGACTTACGGCACACAACTTAGTGTATTAAAACGTCCTTTAACATGGATATCTATCCTCGTTTCTATACTATTTAATGCTGCTATATTTGGTGTTTACAGTTACTTAACCGATTACTTAAATATTGTGACAGAAGCGCCTAGTCACTATGTATCCATAATTTTATTCCTATATGGTATATCCAACATTTTAGGAAATATTATTGCGGGAAAACTATTAACTTCTATTCCACAAACAGCAATTTTTCTATTACCGTTTGCGTTAATTATTATATATGTATCAATGTTTGGATTAGGATCTTTCCTTATCCAAATGGCTATCATTTCAATCTTTTGGGGTACACTAGCCGGAATTTCCGCAAATATCACACAATACGTAATTACTTCATCTGCTCCTGATGCACCAGATCTTTCCAATGGTATATTTTTATCAGCTGTAAATTCAGGAACAACGATTGGTACATTTATTGGTGGTATATTTATCACTACACTAGGATCAAATTATGTCATTATGGTTGGTATCTTAGCCTGTGTCATTAATATCTTGTTCATCTTAATTAGAAATAAAAGTTTTAAAAAACAAGATAATATTGCATAATAAAATCCCTTAATCTAGATAGATTAAGGGATTTCGCGTTGATACTTTCATTAATCATTTTGAAATTTAAATTTAGGCATAAAAAAAGACGAGTTATACTCGTCTTTTAGCCGTTATTATAATTTAACAACGTTAGCTGCTTGAGGACCGCGGTCGCCTTCAACGATTTCGAATTCAACAGCTTGGCCTTCTTCTAATGATTTGTAGCCTTCTTGAGTGATTGCTGAGAAGTGTACGAATACGTCGTTTCCACCTTCAACCTCGATGAAACCAAAACCTTTTTCTGCATTAAACCATTTAACTGTACCGTTATTCATATTAAATTCCTCCATGTGCTTTTGCACTAATATTTGTAATCTGTCTTAAAAAATCAAAAGGAGTAAATTCAAAAGAATAAAACTACAAATCAATTTCACGAACTAAATTACTTAATACCTATTATAACGAGTTATACTCATTTTGTACACCCCTATTTCTAATTTAATTTTAATTTTTAATCTTTGATACGAATATATTGTGTTGCTCTACTCATTTTATTTACAGTTAAACCTGTGTGCACTACGTCTTTCATTAATATAATCATTAATTACATCGCCGTTTAGAACATAAATTCACTACAAAAAAACAATGAAGACGGTCTATTAGGTGTGCTCCATTGTTTCAAATGACTCTAGTTCCAGGCTATATTATACTCTTTTACGTAATTGATTCATTATTTTACTAACATATTTTGAATAATCTTTGCCAGTTTTCTTTTTAAGTGTATCGCTTATTTTATACAAGCCTTTCTCTAATTTACCGTTTTTTACATATTTACTTAATGTGCTTTTTACCTTATTTATCAATTATAAATCTCCTTTTTTTACATTCTAAATGCTTATTAGTATTTCAGTCACAAAATCTGTGTCTTAATTTTTAATCTAATGAATAGCGTTTCAATAAATGTAAGCAAAATATTAATACACCAATTGTCACTGCAAGAAGCAATGTTTCAATTGCATTATAATGCTCTACAATAATAAATCGAATCACTGCCGTAATTCCTACGTAAATAAAAAATTGTAATGAGAAATGATAATTCTTTCTGAAATATTGTATGATTAAAAGTATGAATTCGATATGCATGAAAGCAATCAACATTTTCTCTACGACATAATTATACTTCACATTTTTATTTTCTATAAAGGTATAAATCATCCCCCAACATTCTTGAAATAAAAATACGACTAAAATAACTCCTAATATTGCAATACAGAGGTTTAAACAAAAATAAAGTGCTTTAGTGAAATAATCTATCACTTTGTTCAATATTAATAAATCTCCTTAGCTTGAGAATGTCCTCGTACAAACACTTGTATGAGGACATCCATTTTAACATTTATATCATAAATTACATCATATAAAACCTTATAAATAAAATTTATAATTCAGCTAACCAACTAGAAATGTGCCCACTAACAATATTACCGAAATAATCATTGTCCAACTCAATATGGGTGCCACTTTATCAATCATTTTTTATACTCTTTATCTGGCGCATTATTTTTCTTTAAATGCCAGCACTTTGTTAATAAATACAATGCTTCTAGAAAATTAACGAGCAAGACTATAATGAAGATTGTGATGATCATAAATATATCTCCTTTTTTATAATGATATGTAAGCTTAATTATTGTGTTTTTTTCTTATGTTCATAGCTTTATAAACGAGGTAACTTGCATTTAGCATGGTAATTATTACTAATATAATTAATAATGGCATACTTAATGAAGATGAACCGAAAGCTATGATTAATACAAGAAAAATATTTATAAAACTAGAAATCATAAAACCCGTGTCTAAATCCTCTTCTTTCTTCATCAATACATCTCCTTAGTTTTTAATTCTTCAAACACTACACTAACATAATTTTTTTGCCATAAATATTTCATTGATAATATATTTAAAAGCAATACAAAATGGATTATACTTATATTGTTGATTAATTAATAAGGAGATACCATTTTGAAATTACTTTTATTCTTCATTGCTATTTTGATATTTTCATCAATTTGGACAGTGATAACAAGCAAGTATTTACCAAGTGAAGCTGTGGATAATAACAAGAACAATAGCAGATATAACAAAAGACAAAAGAAAATATTCATTGAAATCTTAGCTAGAACTTGCGTTTGGCTAGTTTATATTTTAGTACTCATACTTATATTTCGACTTTTTGGTTTTTGGGATACCAAAGGCAGCCTTTTCATGAACTATCCTGAAATTATATTTTTAGCTGCAACTTTTATATTAATTGTCGTAAATTATTTAGTTGTTAAGAAAAAATATTCTACTGGCGAGTAATAAAACAGGAATACATAATATAAAAAAGGATTGATACAATTATGAAATTCATAAATTTTACTTCAATGACAGAAAAAGGATTAAATAAAAAAGTGAATGAATTTTTAACAGAAAATCCATATATCGAGATTATTAAATTCGATTATCAAATAGGTTATAGCGGCTGTGGCGTGGGCATACTTTATAGTGACACGAAAGTTTCTAATTTATAAAAATCACCAAAAATTAAAATAGTAAGTGAGCATCTAATAGTCTTTTAAAATTTTTAGGAACCAATCAACTTAAGGGGAAATTAAAATGAGCAAGTCTCTGTTTATACACAGCACAATTAACATTGCGCTTATGATCATCCTATTTATATTGAATTTCACCAATATAGGTGGATCAATAGCTTTAATCGTATTAGCAATTGTATTTGTTTGTAATACGATATTATTACTAAGAGCAAACAGTAAACAGGTTAAGAAAGATGGCACTACTATGGATAATTATGAGAAATAATAGTACCGATTACATAGGAGGGATTTCATGAAATATAACGATTCTCAATCAAATACTAAAGATTTTAGAACGATTTTTTTAAAACCTTTTCCGGTACCTTTAATGTTTATTGTATTGGCAATATACACCATAATAACTAAAGATAATATAGCTTATATAGTTACATCTATAATCGCATTAATATTTTTCACATCATTGTTAACGTTAGATATTAATGCTTACATGAATTATAAAAGACGAAACAAGCAGAATAAACGGAATGGAAAATATGTATGAATTTGGGTAAATATAAATATGATTATAACTATTTACTCATGTCTACACCACTTTTAGTAGTATCACTATTTGTACCATCAGTATTTGTTGCCTTTTTCATATGTATATTTTGTGGATTTGAGAAAAAGAATAAGAATGATTAATGATGGTATTTTCGTTGATGAAGACAAATCGGGTACTATGATTAATACAAGAAAACTGTTTATAAAACATAATGGGAACCAGTTCGTTAATTTATAAGGAAATTGAAGCTGACTCTTATAAAAATTTCCACACAAAGAACGAGTTTTGTGTGGATGGACAGTAGGAGTACTTTGTGGAACTGGTAGCTCCGTCATGGCAACAATATGTGGCTTAATTACTTCTTTAGGTTGTATAGGTGCGACAAACTATATTTATAGATGAACGAAATGAGGTTTTAGTATGGCGATGTTTATCATGATATTCCTATTTGTATACTCTATAGTCATAACGCTACTGTATTTTAAAAATCAAAAATAAATTAAAACACTCTTCCTTTAAAAGGGCGACACTAATAACAGTCGCCCTTTTGTTGCTTTTGGAATTATCTAAATCAAGCAATCTCTTTTTTCTCTAATGCTAAATATGCACCAAAACAAGCGAGAACTATGCCCACAATTAGGTTTAAACTGATTTGAGTCTCTCCCATAAGGATACTTCTGCCTCCTCCTATTGCTGGAAACATCGCAACCATATCCCCACTTTCAGAGGCCCCAATATTACTGATCAATTTTAAATAGAATAGCCACGCTAAAAATGAAGATAATATAGCTAAGTATAGTAATCCGAACCAAAAATTCGGCTCTTGTGGCAACGTATATGAATAGCTTTTAAACCCAGTATAAATAACTAAAATAGAACTGCCGATAACATACCTATAGTATTTGCTAAAACAGGATTAGTATTATTATTATATAAAGATAATACATCTCCAATAGATGTGATTATAGTACCTATTAAAGCCATTACTATGCCTATTATAAACTCACTTGTAAGTTGGTTTAAGTCTGGGAATAGAATTACCACCACACTTATTAAACCAATAACCCCACCTAAATATATTCTGTTAGCTATTTTACTTTTAAATACTAGACTTATAAATATAGGCGTCAATTTAAAATATATATACATAAACATTTCTAGTATTTTTGTTTCATCCCTGTTTATTAAAATTATCTATCTCGGAAAATTACAACCCCCCCCCTTAAGCCTATGCCTAAGGGGGTGCATCATTCTATATATTATTCCCACTCAATCCTAAATGTCATTTTACGAACAATGTGTCATGCTCAAAACAGCTCTATAATAGTACTTATAGACTGTTAATTGTATTATGCTGATTGGTGGTTATGCCCTATTCTTTATTATCTCGCCCTATTTTTGCCCTGATATTTTAAAATATAAATTCTTTTTTACATTCTAAACCGCTATCCTTTAAAAATTGCTCATATTCGTCTTTACTAGACAATATATATCTATTATCGTCCTTAAAACTAATTTTATATCTTACATATGTTGCATTGTTAAAATCTTCTTCAATTTTTTCAATCTCAATTTCACTAATTGTATCATTATCTAAATTATTAAAATCAATATTTCGGGTTTCGTTTTCACTACCGTTTATATTACCTAAACAATCAATTAAATGTCGTTTTATTAGTTTTTCTTTCGTTTTTTTTAATGATAATTTAATCATTTATCCCCACCTCCTTTCTTTATTTATCATCTTACATATTAAGTCAACCAAAGTAGTTTTTATTTTTAATTTTCAGTTTTTTATTTCAAATTTGTCAATACATTTTCCATTGAGTTCTTTTGATTACTTAGTCCAGTGTTACCATAACAATCGACCTTTCATTTTTAATTTTATTAGTTATTCATTTCATTATCTTTAGCTTGTACGTCAATATATATTATGTATTTTTCAACATTATATTTTTCAACTATGTTTTTAGAATATGGAACCTCTTTACGTGCTTTTACATATTCAAAAAATTCTAGTTCCTTATCTGTTGGATCCTCTATAGCTACTACATCTTTATGTCTTACAATACGTCCAACGATTTCAGAATACATAAAATTGCCAGTTTTCCCTTTAGTCTTTTTATTAATATGTACATATATAGATAGCAGTAAACTTTGACCATAAATACAATCATCATTACCTTTTGATTCTTTTTCATCAACTAAAAAAACATGTTTTTTTGTTATAACCTTTTTCATATTACTCCCCACTCTCCATTTCTTGATAAAATTCCAGTTCACTTAGTATTTGAATAGGTAATCTCTTCTTAGCATTTGCCTTTGCTTTTTTAATCTTGCTAGATTCTTTATATCCCGTAGCTTTTTCTAAATTTTCTAAATTACCTATAACTAAGTAATTTACATCTTTCGTAACTCTGTCCACCCAATTCGCTCCAATATTCGTAACAACTTGGGCAACCTCTTTTCTAGTGTATTTTTGAAGCTTTCCAGTAAAACAAATCTTTTTATCAAAAAAGATATTATCTTCTTGAGGTATAATATTATTATAGTCTAATTCTATTTTAGTTGCTTTTGAGTTTTGTTGTTTAACAAAGCCATTTTTATTTAGTTTTCCTATTTTAAAATTATGAGTATCACAAAATAATTCGATGGATTCTAACTCGTTATTTTGAATAAAATAGGTAATAATATCTGCACTCGCTTTAGCATCTTCTAAAGCATTGTGATGGTCAAATGGGGTTAAACCAAATTGATATACTAAATCATTTAAACGATAACTTGCTAAACCCGTTCTTAATTCCTCGCTAATACGCTGTGAACAGAAATAATTATTTGTCCAAATTGGCAAATTATATTTAGTCATACAATCAGCTATAGCATACATATCAAAACGTGTTGAGTGTGCAACAAGATTATATCCATTAGTAAAAGTTGTAATATCATCATAAATATTTTCGTAAGTTGGGCTATCCACTACATCTTCTTCATCAATTCCATGGATCATAACATTAAACCCATCAAAATAAGTTTCTGGATTCACTAAAGTATAATATGTCTCTATAATTTCATTCCCCTTTACCTTAACCATCCCTAATGCACATATAGAACTCCTATCAGCATTTGCTGTTTCTAAATCAATAGCTACGAAATCCATAATATCTCCCCCAGTCCTAAATGTCATTTCATGAAAAATGTGTCACGCTTAAAACAGCTCTATAATAGTACTTGTAGACTGTTAATTTAATTATGCAGTTTGGTGGGTCTGCCCTATCCTTTATTATCTCGCCCTATTTCTGCCCTTAAAACAAATTCTTAAAAGAATATAAATGAGCCATGTATAAATACAAACTATTTAACTCCTAAAATTTTATAACTAATTGGTTCTACCTCAAACAATGTTTCTAATATTTCATCAATTGAATCGAAAGAGTTAGTGTCTTTATACGGGTCAATAAAATAAGCTTTAGGTGTAGTTTTTATATCATATAATCTCATAATTAAGATCTTACCTGGATTGTCTTTAATAGCCCATAATTCATTTAAAGATAAAAAGAATGGTTCTTTTATATTTGTAGAGGTTGTTGCTTTTACTTCAATAAATTTTTCATCGATTTTTATTAAATCGTTAGGATCAAACGCTACTATATCATAACCATAACCATGTCCTTTTTTACTTACTTGGCATAAGACAGATTCAAATCGTTTTTTCTCAGTTGAGCTTAAGACAGAGTTATCAATAAGATCTTGAAAATATTGTATAGCTATCTTTTCACCTTTATCTCCTGTTAATACTTTTTCTTTTAAAGCCAATTTTAAATCTTTATCCTTAATACGTCGAGAAGTTGTACTAGTTTTTCTATTATGAGAAAAACTTGGTGCGTTTACTATATCAACAGTTTTCTTTGTATTAATCTCTTTTACATCGGTTTCGAATGTATAATCTTCTATTGTTCTCAACATTTCTAAATAATAATCTCTAGAAACTTTAGATGTTAATACTTTATACAATCTTATAAATTCTTTTAAATCATCTTCTATAACGCTATTGGCTATTTCTTCAAAAGAATAATATTTATAATAGATTGAACCAAGAGCATATCCTAACGCATTCTTCGTCAAACTATTATTTCGTTTATCATCTTCATAATATTTAAACACACCTTGATCTAAGTTTGTATCAAGTTTCTCCGATAAACGTTTAGATAATGAAATTGCTAATTCACTTGGGCTATAGTCACTATATCCTTTTGCACTGTTTACAATAGCTTTCCAACCTTGATTTAATGTAAGATAAACCCCTTCTCCTTCAGGATGAAAAAGAAATACAATGTCAAATCCTTCTTGGGTAGTTGTTGAAATTTCAGGATCGATAATAGCAACCCAAGGCACTTCTGCATACTGACCCATTCCAATGCTACCCCAGACTTTAAATTGTGAAACAGAGAAAGTGTTTTTAATATGGTCAGGCAGTTCTTTATTCACCAGATTTAAATATCTTTCTTTTAAGTCAACATCACCTTTCATTTTCAACTTTTCATTCCATATTTTTTTCTTTATTTCTAATATTTCATTAATTATTTGTTTCAAATCAAACCCCCCTCAAATAATTTGAGATTTATGTATTATTCAACTAAACTTCTACTAGATTTTTTTAATACTTCAATTAATCTATCATAGCTATAATATAACCTATTCGTAATAGTTTGTAAGTCGGGTGAAAATTCATTTTCTGCAGAAATATCCTGATAAATACGCTCTGTATTTGAAAGATTTTCACTAAGATCAATTGCTTCATTTAACCAACTTATTTTATCTGTTACTTTTTCCAACGATTGTAAATTCAAATTCACGTGATTGTTATTTATATTTTCTTTCAAAACATTCACATAATTTTCCAATTCTTTTTTTACATCCTTATCAATAATGCATTCAATCCTTTTTTCGATTACCTTTGCCTTTTTATTCTTAGATTTTAGTACTTTATAAGTAAAAGGCAACACAATTAAATATTCATCCATATCGCCAGCTTGTTGAACTGTATGCGTCAATGAATTAGCGTAACTTTCCATATTTTTCCGTTCTTCCTTTGTAAGTAAATCAATCATATTTAAAGTTTTGATATTCTTATTCTGTTCTTCCAATTTAAACTTGTAATTTGTCCATATAACATTAGCAAATGTAAACAAAAAAGCTATTGCTGTAACTATTGCAGACACTAATTCAATGCCATGTTCATAAAGCCAAGACCAAAAGAAAAATAGTATATGTATTATACCGTTAACCACTTCAACAACTCCTATATGTATTGGTTATATTCATTTAGAATAATTTCTAAAAATCTTCCCAACTCTGCACAGGGGATGGCGTTATCCATGTACTTAAAAGATGAAGAATAAAGGCAACAATTGTACAAACAATTATAATTTTTATCCACTTTTTGAAATTTTGTACAAATTTATAATGTGAATGGGTAAAGATATCAAATTTACTATACAGAAGTACATATACTAGTAGTAAAGCGAATATACCAATTGCAACCCACATTCCTATATCTCCTATTAAGTTGATGAAATTCCCTATTTTTGTCCTTAAGTTATCAAACATTATACTCCCCCTTTTATACTTTAATTAATATAATGATAATATAAATTTTAAAAAAACACTAATCACTCGTGCACTAACTTTTTTCATTGAAACACAGACGCTCTCTCAGCATACAAAAACACCCTTATAAGCTCATAATCCTATAAGGGTATTGCAATGGGGTGTTACCTCGGAACCAAAACTATATTAAAACCAGACACTTATTCTGCGCCCTGCTTTTTGAGGTTAATGACAAGGTGTTGCTTCCTATTCCAGTCATTAAATATAAACCTCAATATTCTATTTTAGTAAGGCAACTGTTTTCACTGGTGCCTGTTCATCAAACACACGTCTATCTTGATCAGTGAATAAATCATAATATACATGCTTTAAGTGTTTAATACTTTTTGCTATGAAACGAGTTGTCTCGGGTTGTAATGCAACTATAAGCACATCTCTATTAATGCCTCTTATACTTGCCCTTGTTTCAAAATCTGTTAAATCTATTTTCATCTGTGTAACCGCCTTTTATTGTGTATATTGTAATCTCTTGCAGTGATCCTATCCTTAAAATTTCGGCAAGGTTTAACCTTTTAATCTCCTATTGTTAAGTTGACGGGTCTAGGCTCGTCCTCATCTTCCCACTCGCCTATGTTAATCTCTATTGTTTTGCGTTCATCGGATTGCACTTTATCCGTCCACATAACGTGGCGTTTACCTAACAGCTCATAGGCTCTAACTGAGTCTTTCACTTGTGTCGGTGTCTCTACTGTCTGAGGTTTCTTCTCTGTCATGCCTTGCTCGCTGTGTTCAACTATCACAACGTTATAATCAGGCTCCTCACGTCTAGCAATGCGTGTGAGTCCCTCAAGTATCTCTTGCTGGTCTGCGATAGCATTTGTTTTAATCTCTGCCATACGCTCTTGAATGTACGCTTGCACGTCAGGATTTTTAAGCAAACCACTACTGTATTTAATAGCTGATTGTTTTGCATATCCTGCCGTTAAGGCTGATTGTCGAGCATTGCCTGTTTTGATGTATTCATCTGCAAACTTTTGTTGTCGTTTGTTCATTGCTGCACCTCCTTACTGTAATGGACTTTTATTTCCATATTCTATGATTTTATAACTCGTGCATTTCTAGCCATTTTTATGATTGATTGTTGCTGCTCTTGCTTAGTTTCTTGCTTGTTCTCTCTAGCCTCTTTGTTTTTAAGTTTAGCGACCTCAGTCATATTCTGTTTGAAATCTTCATTTACTGCCTCAATTAGTGCCTGTTTATCTTCTGCACTTAGCTTTAATACCTTAGCTGCTTTCTCTGTGCTTTCTATCGAGTAATTAAATTCCATTATTTAACGCCCTTTCTGATTTTATTATCTACTTGGTTGATAAAAGGTAACTATGTGTTTCTTCTTAAACTACTTGTTTGATGTCTGAAATGGCCTCCCAGCTCAGCTTTTGCCTCTTTATTTTCACTGATGCGCTCACTCTCGTACAAGTCCACGAAATCTTGAAACTCGTCTCTGTATTCCCCGTTAAGCTCTTTAATCCTGTTTTCGATAGCGTTGTACTGCTCAATGACTGGCTGTAATTCCTCCAACAATGCTGTAAGGTCACTTTGGTAAAGATTAGGTAGCTCTTTTTGATTCTTCAATAGCTCAACAGTTTTCTTTAACTTAAGCTCTTCGTATACGTCAACCTTTGTAGCAATACGCTTGTTCAAGGCACTCAGGCTCTTTTTGCTGTCCTCTATACTGTGATATAGCTTATCGGCTTTCTTGTCCTCGCTTGCGCTTATATGCTCTTTGTATTGCTGCTCATTGGCTTTGATTGAATTACTCAACTCATTGGCCTCAGCCTTTAAGACTTTTAATTGTGTCTGTTGATTATCAAGAAATTCATAATATTCATCAAATAAATGTCCTGTTTTCATCGTTTCAGCCTCCTGCGGTTAATATCTTTCTGCTTTTGTGCCTCTGCTTGCTCTAAATCTTTTATAAGTTTATTCAGGTATTCCACTATTGCCTCAGCTCCTATATAGTGCGTTTTGCTGTTAGGTTTTCACTGCTCAACATTTGAGGCATGAAATCTGCACAAATCGGCGCTCTATTCATGCCCCTACTTATTCCGTATACCGAACACTAAAGTACTAAATTCATCTATAAGCCTGTCAGGACGATACTCGCCAAACGTCTTGAAGTATTGCATAATCTCTTTTTGTGATTGTTTATCAAAACGGCTTAATGCATATCTGCAAGCTCTCAATTTATGCAATGCTTTAATTTTAAAGGTAGTCATATCTTCTTTAAGTTGAATAACATCAAACGCAAGATTTTCAACTGATACACTCTCATACATAGTGTTTGTGCCATCGTTCGTAAGTCGTGGTAAGCCTCGAGTGTATGAGCTTTCTATGTACATTTGCATATCTTCAATCTTCTCTGACACATAGTAAGGGTTATATTGTGTTAGTAATTCATAATCTGAGTAATATTGCTTATAAGGTGTTTGCGTCCACATAATAGCTTACCTCTATTCTGTATCTTTATACATAATTATACCATATTTTAACCGTTTGTGCGGGCTAAACGGCTTAAATTTGCATAAATAACCTAAATTTTATACAAAAACAGACCAATCACTTAGTTGACTGGCCTGAATTGATAATTATACTACATTATATCTTTTCATAATCCTCGAGATACCACCATTCGCAATTTTTATGATGACTTCGCCCACCTGCTATATTTGAGGCTATAGCGTCTTTGTCATACCCTTGATTAACAGCAACACGCTTTGATTCAAAATAAAGTTCTTCACCTGTTATGATATGTTTTGCAATTAGAGGCTTATTTTTACTTTTCGTTAATCCTGATTGCACCCTTTCACCATTAACCTTATAACCCTTTTCATCACAAAGCTCTAAATTATCAGCCTTAACGTTTGATAAATCACCATCAATAAAATTAACTAACGGCTTATCTGGGTTGCGTCCTATGAAAGCAGCAACGACTAAATCAGATGTATAATGCTTTACAGGCTTGCCATTCTTAATAAAAGTTACAATATTATTTCCTCCACCGCCTCGACCTAATAGCCTCGGCTCATTTACGCCATCTAAACGCATCACACGGCCTAAATTTGAAACTCGATACAAATTATCATAACCTTTAATATCTTCCCAAATTTCAGCGTCTAGTTCCTGCTGAGTGTACGCTGCTAGGTGTGAGCGGCGTCTTGTTTTTCCTGCTTCTCTGTAGTCGTCTTTAAGCTCGTTTAAATTGAAATTCGCGTATATCGCAATACGGATTAATGTATCAGAATACAAACGCTTTTTCTTACCTTTAATGAACATATTTAATGTGTCAGTTGATACTCCTATCTTTTTAGATAAACGTCTGTAACTCAGTTGTTCCTGCTCCATTTTTTCCTCTAATGCTATAATCAATCTTTCCATATCGTAACGCCTCCGATTTATTTTAGTTGTATTTAGGTTAATGGCTCACCACCTTACAGGCTTAATGCCTATAAGGTAGATTGCCTCACAGACACAAAGTTGTGTGTGTCAGTGTGTTAGCCTCTCGCCAGTACGGCCACAAGGGGTTACATCTCATTAACACACTGACACAGATTGGTCTGCAAAAGTTTGTAGAATACATTCACCCCCTATACGCCCTTGCCGCTATTACTACTACGTTATATAACAAATAATCTTCTAATAATCTGTGTCAACTGTGTCAATAAGGCTTAAAGGCTACAGCCACAAGGTATTAACGTAACACACTTTATGACACACTTTGATTTCTATCTGTGCATCTGTTCCATACACTTGTGACCTTTTGACCTAATCCAATTTAATGGTGTAACCTCTTTGCCTCCCAATACCTCGGCCAAACTGTACAGCGTTTGAGTCTTTACTGCAAATGTCTAATTGGTCTAACGCTTGATTGATTTTGCGGGTTTCGTATTGTTTAGGCGTTGAGTTGAGATTGGCCATCATGACTCTATATATCTCAAGCGCGCAAGTTCTATCACGCTTATACGGTTTATTTTTCTTGAGCGTCTCGCTGAATAGTTCTGTGTACAACATTTCTCTTTTATTGTATACGTCTAAATCCCAATATTTCTCTGTAATAGGTCTATTTAGAAAATCTTCAATCTCACCTACTAGCGGGTCATCTTCCGTGTGGCTTTCCTGCGTCTGTGCAGCTACTTTTTCCGCTTCCGCATCT
The DNA here is from genome assembly GCF_000294465.1 of Staphylococcus sp. OJ82. Classification (NCBI taxonomy): domain Bacteria; kingdom Bacillati; phylum Bacillota; class Bacilli; order Caryophanales; family Staphylococcaceae; genus Staphylococcus; species Staphylococcus sp. OJ82. The sequence goes on from NZ_ALPU01000001.1 coordinate 54,025, forward strand.
AGTTTCATGCCCTCGTCCTGCTTATAATAGTGATAGGCTTCTGCCCATATCTGCTGAACGACTTCATCGTTCAATTCATCACTAAATAGACTTTTAATTCTCTTAGATGCATCGACTGCAACTGGTAGAAAGCGTCTATTGCCTGTAGTGTCTTTCAAGAAATCATACTTGTTGGTAGTGCCTATAAACACACAATGTCTAGGCGATTCTATATTTTGTCTTGCGTATGGAGGTCTGAAATCATCAACCCTAGTTGCTAAAAACTTTTTAGTTTGCTCTATTACAGTTTTATTCATTGCAGATAATTCAGCGATTTCTACAATCCATGCTTTTTGGAGGCCAACCTTAGCATCTTTTCCCTCAAAAGAATCAATATCATCTTTAAACCACTTACCAATGGCCAACCTATCCGCAATGTATGACTTGCCTGCACCTTGCTTGCCGTATAGTACGGGCATTTCATCGAATTTTATTCCCGCTTCATATATACGCGTAACGCCTGCAATAAGCCATTTTCTTGTCACTTGTCTTATATAGTGACTGTCCTCAGCACCTAGATAATCTATAAATACAGATTCAACACGTTCTACACCGTCCCAGTCTTTACTTTCAATGAATGTCTTGACTGGGTGATATGCGTTTTTCCTAGATTCACGGGTTACAATCTCGGCCAAATCTTCCTTATTAAATTTGAGGCCGTATTCCATAGAGAAGTAAGCTCTCAGCTCGCTGTCATCATCATCAGTCCACTGCTGAGACGTTTCATCTTCAAAACGCCAATTAGGCAGTCGGAACACCTCTATCCTTTGTGTGAATGAGTTACGTGCCACCATTTCTTTAATGTCAGGGTCATTAGCGAATATGATGCGTGCGTTCGTGTAGTTCTTTAGTATATTGCCGTTCTCATTTCGCTCAAGTTGCTTTTGCCACGACTTAGCTTCACTCAGGTACGCCAATACATCTTTGTTTTCTGTCTTTGTCATTGTTTGAAATGCTCCTATCGTTGTATATTATGGTGCTTGTTAAAAATGCTTAAAAATGTTTTGTTTAGATCCTCTCCATCAAGTGGCGGGTTATTAGCTTCATTCCAATGTAATACAAGCTGATAAGCTAGCTCATCAGGCACCCGACAACGTAACAATTTACCTGTAAGTGAAGCTGCTGCTGAATTGCGCTCGCCCTCACCGACACCTGCGCCTAAATCAACCCAATAGTCATCACTACGGCGTTCATATAGCAACTTTTCAGGCTCCTTGTCTTTACCATCGATAATACGTTCTAAAATGTCATCTACGCTTAAGAATGGCGCCTCATTGGCTTTAAATATGAACTCACTATCTTCCGTTTTCCTGATTGGTAGATTCATCAACTGCGACGGACTGCCTGAGTTGGTATCGTACTTAACGCCAATTTGTTCAGCAATCAACATGACTGCTTTAGGGTACAGCTTAGGGTTCTTTAAATCCTCAGATAATGGTATAACTAATCTAAATCTAGGCTTATCAGCTGTATGGTTATAAGTGGAATATAATATCCACGCAAACTCGCCCGCTTTCGCTTCAAGGTTATCTATGAAGTCAAAATCACCGCTTAAATCATCATAATCAATCGTAATGGCTGACTTGTATAAAACATTTGCATCATTTCTGTGCTTCCTAACACCGTTCATGTCTGCCATATCACCATAGACTGCTAGGCCTTTTCTGTATTTTTCAGTGCTAACTGTCGGTCTATTCAGCAATCTTTTCAACTGCTCCCAGTCAGCGTTAGCTTCTTTTTTAAAACTTTTTGCGTCTAAACTTCTATATATTAATAAATGGAATTTTCTATCGTCCATATCGTATACGCTCCTGTTCATTTGTGATAAAATAGGAGTTCAAGCAGTTATAAAATACTGCCTGTCGTCCGAATAGTTTTGCTCAAGTCTGCAATGCTCGCCAAAGCTAAATTTGCAGGCTTTTTTATTTTGCCCATTTTACCTCGCCTCCAATTTAAATTTAATATCAATTAATACTGCTATTGCCGATACACATAAATACACAGCGAACGCTGCAAACACATCTTGGAGCTTCCAGCCTATCAGCGTTGAAAGACTAATATTACATATAACTAGTAATCCAAATAACATGATCTGCCAAACCTCCTATAAGCTATTTTGCTCACGCTCTTTCAGGTAATCTACGAATTTCTGAATATCCACTACTTTCAATGTCTCAGTCACATATATATATAAATCTTCAACATTAGTGTCCGAATCCGCTTCATATTCAAGCAATACACGTCTGACTGTGCTGAAACTTATACCCATCACTTCTGATAGTGCTGTCGGTCTTGCATACAAGGGTTTAAATGTCACATTCTCACGCTCGTTCACTGTGTTTGCTATGTTCGGTGCAGTTAATACGGGTCTAGCCATAATAAAATTCCTCCTAATATAAATTATATTAGAATGAAAAGAATATTTTTTTATTCCTTTGATTCTATATACACCTTACACCCCTAGTTATGAACTGTCAAGAATAATTATATAGTTTTTTTATTCTTTTTATGTTAAGGTGATTTCAAGAGGTGATACTATGAAAAATGATGTACTTAAAAGCCAAATAGGCGGCTACCTGAAAGGCGTTAGGAAAAACAAAGGTATAACTGCTAATCAATTAGGCGATAAGATACAATATTCGCAAAGTCATATCAGTGGTGTTGAAAACGCTAGAAAGACCATGCCAACTTTTAAATTTATAGAAGATTATTTAACCGGCATTTCAGAAAGCAATACGGAATACAATACGTATGTAAAACAATTGAATGAAATAACTGATGGTGCTATAAACCTAGGTACAATAGAAATAGATGATTATAGTGATGAAAATTTATCAGGATTGGCGCACAACCTAAGTTGGAAAGATGGACAGGGTGTTGAACACAAGGAATATTTCTATAAACCTATCAATGATTTAGATTTCCATTTAAAAGATATAAGCAACTCAAAGCTATTCGGTTTTAATGTACTAGAGATGCAAGATAGAACATTAATTCACAGCTTTATTGAAGATTACCTGAATGAAAAGCATCGGGTGCAACTTGTATTAATCGATGAATTTATTAAACGGTTAGATGGTATAGATGAAAATGATTCTGCAAAGGATATAAAAGAAATAAGAAATCATTACTCGCAAATATGGGATAAATTAATTGATGATACTTTAAACGTCAAGGCACATTGGGGGAAAGATGATTAATAATGTGGAATGTAGAAGAGAAAAACAAGAAAGGCGCTACGGTCTACCGCTTCTATGAGAAGTATAAAGACCCGTACAGCGATAAATGGAAACGTGTAAGCGTGACGATGCATCGTAATGGCAAACAATCACAAAAGGAAGCACAGAAGCGATTAAACAAGAAGATTAAAGCTAAAATAGAAGATAAGACACCTAATACATTAAAAGCGTTAACTTTTCACGCTGCATGTGATGAATGGCTAGAACGCTATAAGCAGGTGTCAGGATCTAAACAGTCAACAATAAAAACGAAGGAATACAAAATCCAACACATCAAACGCAACATCGACTCAGATATATTAGTTAAGAATATGAATACTGATATTGTACAAACTCTAGTGAACAATGCGTTAAAGGATAATTTAAGCCAAAAAGTTGTGAAAGATGCAATTAGCATAATCAGAAATATAATGAAATATGTACAACAGTATTATAATTTAAGCGATATTAGTTATTTGGATAATGTGGTAATACCTAAAAAGGCTGTGAGCCGTGAAGAAGTTAAGGCTAAGAGGGAAAACTATTTAGAAATGAATGAAATTAATGCTATTGTTCATGACTTAAACCATATAGCCACAACTAAACGCGCAAGCTATATGAAACGCTCATACATCATTACCGCGTTTATCATGGAATTTCAGGCACTTAATGGTATGCGCATTGGTGAATTATTAGCAATACAGCCAGATAATATAGACTTTGATAACAAGACTTTAAATATTGATGGTACAATACATTGGCGCAAAGAAGATAAGGCTGTAGGCTTTAAAGATACTACTAAAACTGAATCATCATATAGAACTATTTCGCTTACTGCAAGAAGCTGCGATATCTTGCGTAAGGTCATGTTGGATAATAAGAAAATGAGCCAATGGGAAACTGAGTATCAAGATAGAGGGTTTATATTCACTAACCAAAAAGGCAATCCGCTATCATTAAGTACCATTAATCATAGTATACAATCATCAGCAAAAAATGTAGGTATCAATAAGCACATTACAAGCCACACCATGCGTCATAGCCACATATCACTATTAAGTCAATTAGGCGTATCGCTCAAAACTATAATGGAGCGTGTAGGGCATACAGACCATAAGACAACACTGCAAATATACTCACATGTGACTGAGCAAATGGATAAAGATATGATGAACAAATTAGAAAGAGTTGATGCTTTATGATAGATTTTTTAAGCAGGAAAAGCTATTCATTTATTTCTACTTTGCTAATAGCGACAATAGGGTATTTTTTCTTAGGTACACAAATAATCTATTTAATCGATAAGGGTAATGATAATTTATTAAATACTTCACTCATAGCTTTTCAAATATTATTCATCTTCCTTTTAGATGGAATTTACCAATACTCTATCTATTCATATAATTCTAAGAACCCTGATAATAAAGCATCAAGTGATTTTATCAATTTAGAATCTAGTGAAATCAAAGTAATGTCTGGATTTTATGCAATGGTTATTTGCCTAATAACTTATTTAAATCAAATAAATCTTTGGGAAACTCAAGGATTTAAACAAAAATGTATAATAACACTGTTCATATTATTTTGGGCCGCATACGTTTGGGTATTTAATAGCAGAAGTGCTTTTTATAATGCATTAAAAAAAGACCCTCTTTTATTTTTTGACGATAAACAAGACATAAAAAACATTACACGGAATCTATTTATCAGGGCATTTATAATATTTCCAATTACATTAGTACTAATAGTCATTTCGTACAAATTATTGGGGATTTAATAGTCAACTTTTAACACACTTGCCCTTTTTCCGCCCTATTTTTAATTCCAAATACACAAAAACACCCCCTTAAGCTTATGCCTAAGGGGGTTAATCATTCTATACTATTATTCCCACTCGATTGTACTTGGTGGCTTAGATGTAATGTCATAGACGACGCGGTTGACGTGGTCTACTTCATTTACAATACGACTTGAAATCTTTTGTAAGACTTCCCAGTCAATGCGTGCGAAGTCACTTGTCATGCCATCAATAGAAGTTACAGCACGAATACCTACTGTGTGATCATACGTGCGGTAGTCTCCCATAACACCTACAGATTGGATGCCTGGTAACACCGTGAAGTATTGCCAAATCTCACGTTCAAGACCTTCTTCACGTACAACTTGTCTTAAAATCGCATCAGATTCACGTACAATTTCTAGTTTATCTTCTGTGATTTCTCCAAGTACACGAATACCAAGTCCAGGACCTGGGAATGGTTGTCTCCATACTAAATGTTCTGGAATTCCTAATTCGATACCTAATTCCCGTACTTCGTCTTTAAACAATGTATTGATTGGTTCGATTAATTGGAATTCCATATCTTCTGGTAATCCACCAACGTTATGGTGTGATTTAATTGTTTGTGCAGTTTTCGTACCTGATTCAATAACATCCGTATACAATGTACCTTGAGCTAGGAAGTCTACGCCTTCTAGCTTAGACGATTCGTCATCAAATACATAGATAAATTCATTACCAATGATTTTACGTTTTTGTTCTGGGTCAGATACACCTTTTAGTTTACTCATGAAACGTTCTTGTGCGTCCACACGAATAATGTTCATATTGAAACCTTCACCAAATTGTTCCATTACCATGTCGCCTTCACCTTTACGTAAAAGACCATGGTCTACGAAGATACATGTTAATTGGTCACCGATTGCTTTGTGTAGTAATACTGAAACTACTGATGAATCTACCCCACCGCTCATTGCAGAAAGGACTTTACGATCGCCAACGAGGTTGCGGATTTTTTCAATTTCAATATCGATAAAGTTTTCCATTGACCATTGGCCTGTACAATCACAGACGCGACGTACAAAGTTACGTAATAAATCATTACCAAATTCTGTATGACGTACTTCTGGGTGGAATTGTACGCCATAGATACGGCGCTCTTTATCTTCGATAGCTGCATAGCTTGTACTTGGGCTATCTGCAATAACTTCAAAACCTTCAGGAATTTCAATTACTTTGTCCGAATGACTCATCCAAACATTTTGTTCTTCTGGTAAACCAAAGAATAATTCATCAGTTTTAGCATTAATAACTGCTTTACCATATTCGCGTTCATTAGCGCGCTCAACTTTTCCACCTAATAATTTAGTTGTAAGTTGCATACCATAGCAAATACCTAAAATAGGAATACCTAAATTATATATTTCTGGATCAATTGTAAATGAATCTTCTTCGTAAACTGAATTTGGTCCACCAGAAAGGATAATACCTTTAGGGTTTAAACTTTTAATTTCATCCATACTCATTTCATGGTCGTGTAATTCACTGTACACTCCCATTTCACGAATACGACGTGTAATTAATTGGTTGTATTGGCTACCAAAGTCTAAAACAAGTATGAGCTCTTGCTCTTTCGCCATTTCCATAACTTTTAAATCTCCTTTGACTTAGAATGAATAATTTGGTGATTCTTTTGTAATTTGAACATCATGTGGGTGACTTTCTGCTAGTCCAGCAGGCCCCATACGTGTAAACTGTGCTTCTTCTCTTAGTGCTTCTAAGTTTCTTGAACCAGTATAACCCATACCAGATCTTACGCCGCCCATAAGTTGATAAATTGTATCTTGTAATGAACCTTTATAAGCAATACGGCCTTCAATACCTTCTGGAACGAATTTCTTAGGTGTTTTGTCCTCTTGGAAATAACGGTCATTGGAACCACTTTCCATAGCACCTAATGAACCCATACCTCTGTATACTTTATATTGTCTACCTTGGAATACTTCTGTTGCGCCAGGACTTTCTTCAGTACCAGCGAGTAAGCTTCCTAACATTACCGCATGTCCACCAGCAGCTAATGCTTTGATGATGTCACCAGAGAATTTAATACCGCCATCAGCAATAATTGATTTGCCTTGTCTACGTGCTTCTGTAGCACAATCATAGATAGCTGTAATTTGAGGTACACCAACACCTGCTACAACACGTGTTGTACAAATTGAACCTGGGCCAATACCTACTTTAACTACATCTGCACCTGCATCATATAACGCTTTTGTACCTGCAGTAGTAGCTACATTACCAGCGATTAATGTTACTTGTGGGAATTGCTCTTTAATATGCGCAACTTGGTCTAACACGCCTTTAGAATGGCCATGTGCTGTGTCGATTACTAACGCATCTACGCCAGCTTCAACTAATTTTTTAGCACGGATGTCTGTGTCTTTAGCGATACCAATTGCCGCACCAACTAATAATCTACCGTGTGCATCTTTAGCTGAATATGGGAATTCAAGTACTTTTTCAATATCTTTAATTGTGATTAAACCTTCTAAACGTCCTTCTTTTACTAGAGGTAGTTTTTCGATTTTATGTTTTTGTAATAATTTTTCAGCTTCATCTAATGTTGTGCCAACAGGTGCTGTAACTAGTCCATCTTTAGTCATCACATCAGAAATTTTAATTGAAAAATCTTCAATAAAACGTAAATCACGGTTTGTAATAATACCTACAAATTGTCTATCTTCTTTACTATTAACAATTGGTACGCCTGAGATACGATATTTACCCATCAATGCTTCCGCTTCAAAAACACTTTCTTCAGGTGTTAAGAAAAATGGATTTGAAATAACACCATTTTCAGAGCGTTTTACTTTTTGAACTTCGTCTGCTTGATCTTCAATGTTCATGTTTTTATGAATTACGCCAAGTCCGCCTTGTCTCGCCATTGAAATCGCCATTTTCGATTCAGTTACTGTGTCCATACCCGCTGAAATCACAGGAATATTCAATTTAATGCCTTCTGATAATTGAACACTTAAATCTACTTCTTTCGGTAAAACATCTGATTCTGCTGGTAACAACAACACATCGTCAAAAGTTAAAGATTCTTTTTCAAACTTATTTTCCCACATACTGGTATAGCCTCCTATTATTTGTTTTATAGTTATTATTTCATAACTTCCGTATTTTGTTGACTCTTTATTCCATTAAAAAAGAAATTCAAAATAATTGCTGAAATCGCGCCAAGTACAATACCATTTTGAGTTAACCATGCAAACTGCTCACCCAATGCTTCAAATGCTTGAGGTACTGCACTTATACCCGTTCCTAGCCCAACTGATACAGCAATTACTAACAAATTGTTTTGATTCTTAAAATTAATATTACCTAATATACTAACACCATATGCCATAACCATGCCAAACATAGCTATCATGGCACCACCTAATACTGGAAGTGGGATCATATTCGCCAATGCACCTAATTTAGGAATACATCCGCAAATGATCAATAATATCACCATGCCATATATCACATTGTTCTTTTTAGCACCTGATAACGATACTAACCCAACATTTTGCGAATATGCTGTATATGGGAAGGCGTTAAAAATTGACCCTAATATAATCGCAATGCCTTCTGCAGTATAGCCTTTACGGAAATCTTTACGTTCTAGTTTCTTACCTGTAATCTCACTTAATGCATGATACACACCTGTTGATTCTATCAAGCTGACTAATGCAACGATGAAAAATACAAGCGTCGCACCTAAGTCAAAGCTGAAAGTTGAAAACCTAAATGGCTGCGGTAACGCAAACCAATGCGCTGTTCCAACTTGCTTCACATCTACAATACCAAATATCGAAGCTAAAATCGTCCCTGCAACCAATCCTATTAAAATAGCAATAGATTTTAGAAAACCTGATGTAAATCGTTGAACGATCAAAATAATAATTAACGTCGCTGCACCAAGCATAATATTCGTAGCATCACCATAATCTTTTGCGTCTTCTCCACCAGCTAAATAATTCATTGCAACTGGCATAAGGTTAATCCCTATTATCGTAACTACACTACCTGTTACAACAGGTGGGAATAACTTCACTAAATGTGAAAAGAATGGTGCAATAACAACAACTAGGATACCTGATAAAAATAGTGAACCATATAAGTCACCAATACCTTTTGTCTGACCAATCAAAATCATTGGTGCAACTGCAGTGAATGTACACCCCAATACAATAGGTAATCCTGTACCAGTACCTTTCCAAACTTGTAAAAATGTAGCCACACCACACATAAAAATATCTACTGTAACTAAGAATGCAATCTCTTCTGGAGAGAAGTCTAAACTTGTTCCAACAATAATAGGAACTAAGATGGCTCCTGCATACATTGCTAATAAATGTTGTAAACTTAAGAAAAAGGTCTTCATGCTTCGTCCCCTAGAAACGTTACTTTGTTTCCACTTAAAGAAGCAACTTTACATAGTGATGAAACCGTAAGACCCGCTTGTTCTAATCGCTCTCTACCGGGTTGGAAGCTTTTCTCTACTACAATGCCAACACCGACCGTAGTCGCGTGCGCTTTTTCTACAATTTCGTTTAAACCAAGTGATGCATCGCCGTTCGCTAAAAAGTCATCTATAATTAATACGCGATCATGCTCACCTAAAAACTCATTTGAAACAATGACCGTACTTGTCGTGTTTTTTGTGAATGAATGGATATCTGCTTGATATACATCTTTCTTTAATGTACTCGGCACTGCTTTTTTCGCAAATAGACACGGTACATCAAAGTGCATTGCAGCCATGATAGCTGGTGCAATACCTGAAGCCTCTATTGTTAATATCTTAGTAATACCTTCGTCCTTAAACTGCTCATAAAACGTTTGTCCTACATCGTACATTAACCTTGCATCGATTTGATGATTTAAAAATCCGTCCACTTTCAAAATCTTCTCATCAATAACGACACCATCTGCTTCTACTTTCTGTTTCAACAAATCCACTCGAAAACCTCCTCATTTTGTGTACAAAAAAAGTCCTAAACTAACTTAGTTTCAGGATCTATGAGTGAACTTGCAATACGAGAAGAAGCCCTTCTTCAACTTTTAACTAATGTTGCCCAAATTGGTTGTTTCACATTCATTTCCCAAATTATATGTAAAAAGGTTAGATTTGTGACAACAGTAGCGATAAGTGTTCTAAAACGTGTATGTCTTCCTACGATTTAAAACATATGAATTCGAATTACTTATGTATTGTATTGGTTACCCATAGTCATATCGTTAATGGCGACATGGTAGAAACTTCTAAAGCCTTATCCTTTAGATTATATGAGTTAGATAAATTATTAACTGATGATAGCAAATTTTAGCTTTATTTTCAATACACATATTACAAGTAAGCGCTTTATGACGACCTTTTTATTACTTTTTTCTAGAAAATGTAAACGTTTTCTATAGCGAGAAAATGATGTTTGTCAGAGTTGTCTTTCCGTTATATAATAAAGTTGTATTCGTTTTATCTATATGTGAACTGGGTAAATACTTAATAATCATTAAAACAATGGCTGGAGGAATTTTACATGACAGATTTTACAATTGTACAAAATGAAGAAGAATTATTACAAAAAGTTAAAGAAAAAGTTTCTGAAGGATATGATGAATCAGAGCTATCCGTTTTATCTAGAACAAAACTCCATATTGATGAATTACATAATTCCGAAGTGAGTTTAATAGCAACAAGCGGATCATTTAGTGATAAAATCGCTAAGATTATGACTGGTGAAGACGGTGAAGAAGTTGTCCTATCTCACTACGATATTACAGATGATGAAAAAGAACATTATAAAAAGGAAATACTGAACGATAAATACATTATCGTAGCTGCGAGAGATACTTCTTCACATGAAGAAGTAGAAAAAACAAATGCTGCTTATGAAAGTGAATCAGTTGTAGGGCATCATTATGCCGAAGAATCAAATGGACCAAAATCGTAGAGATACACTTATTACAATAATTTTGAGTCTGAAACATAATTGTATTTTTTAATTTAGAAACTGCATAGTAGTTCACTAGATATTTAGTTATCCTAGTGGGGGGGCGGGAATACGAAATCAAAATTTGATTTCTGTCCCGCTCTTTTTCTATTACATAATAATTATTAACAAGATTTGAATCATGCGTTAATAAATTACAAACATAACTATTATGTTATAATGAACGCAATAATTTTGGGGGGTGTGTCTATGGAATTTAAAGCCGTAACATCAATTGATGATCCATTGTTCAAATCAGCTTTAAAGATATATGACGAAAAGTTTGATATCGGATTAACAGAGGACGAACAAATATTTAAACAATCATTAAAAAATGAGCGTACTAAAGATGATTATTTATTTTTAGTAGGCATCGAGTCAGAAAAACCAGTGAGTTTAGCTACTGCTCACTATGAAGCAACGACGAACTCAGCTTTTTTAATATATTTAATAGCCCTTGATCAACCTAACCATGATGAATTAATCAATTTAACACTGAAGCGTATGGAAAAAGAAATTAATAAATTATCTAATCAACTACATGCTCATGATGTTAACTTCATCATGTTGGAAGTGCCAAAAGAACCTGAAGAAGTGTCTGAAGATGAGATAACTATTATGGATAACAGACGTCAGTTTTTATTCGAAAATGGTTTCGAAAGACAATATGATATCGATTATTTAGCACCCAGTCTGAAAGGTTTTTCTGAAGGACGACCTATGGATTTATTTATTAAAGCTAATATCGAATTAACTAAAGATATTTATGGTCCAAGTATTAAATCGAATTATATATTAAAGTATGTATTTGCTAACAGAATATCTAGAAGTGTTATTTATCCTTTACTTACAGAAATGGATTTGCGCAAATGATAGCAGGCACTACTTGAAATCACTGTTAAAACAGTTTAGACTAACATAGAGGTAAGACTGACGTTTCACTAACCGAAGACAAACGTCCGTATACATAAATCACTTATATGAAAGGACTTATTACTATGTTAACTAAAGAATTTGCACTACGTGTAGAGCTAAGTGAAAAACAAGTCCGTAAAATCGTTCAACATTTAGAAGAACGCGGGTACCAACTTAGCAAAACCGAATACCGTGGCCGTGAAGCTACAGATTTCAAAGAAGAGGATATTGAGCTTTTCCAAGAAATTGCCGAAAAAGTTAAACAAACCAATAGTTATGATTTAGCTTTCGAGGAATTAGAAAAAGAAAAAGACTTCCTACAAGTGCTTGTTAAAGACAATGACAGTAATCTACCTACTGATCAAAATGTATCTAAACTTGTGGATGACTTACGCTCTGAAATCCAAAAAATGCGTGACGAACGTCAAATGCTCGGGCAAATGATTAACCAAGTACACCAACAGCAGCATGAATTACATGAAATGCAAAATCAAATCACATCAAAATTAGATGCTAACACTGAATCATTAAAGGCTATCCAAACATCAACGGATGAAATTAAGACAACTCAAAGTGTGATTCAAGATTCTCAAAAAGAACAATCAGAACTTGTGAAATCTAATGTTGAGACAGACAATATCACTGCTTCTACCGGTACAACTGCTAGTAAGGGAGATAAGTTGACTGATAATACTACTGAACAAACTTCAGCTGCTACTACACATCCAGCTAAAGACAGTAAAGTAAGTACTGAAAACACTTCAAATCCAGCTCAAGTTGAAGATAGTGAGATTACGCAAGTTGGTGCTCAACCATCTACTGTAGCTAAACCAACAATTGATGATAGCAAAGTTGCTTCAGCTACTGCTGCTTCAACTTCTTCTACAAGCGAGACAGCTAAAGAAACTGATACAGCGCGTGCTACAGCTTCAACAGAAGAAAAAGATACAACTTCCGTTGATAAAGCTAAAGATGACTCAATCCAAAAAACACCAGACAATGATCATGCTACTGACATAGCATCATCTAGTGAGCAAGAAACAGCTTCAGAGCAAACACACGCTTATGAATCACCACTTGCTAAAGAAGAACCAAAAGATGAACGCAAAGGTTTTTTTGCTCGTTTATTCAACCTATAAAGAAACGCTAATTTATTTAAACCATCCCCAACAATCAAGGGATGGTTTTTTTATATAATTATCCAGTATATCAATCTTCTCTCCTCACCCCTTGCTCCACCGATAAAAACGCCTTCATAGCAGCGCCTCAACGCATTTCACTATTGTCAGAATATAAAGTCATTTTTATTTTTAAATTTTCTTGCAAAATAGACTTGAATATTATCAACTTTTCTAATATCCTTAGTATGCTTATCGGAATTAAAAATATTAAATTATGAAAGTGTAGGTCCTGCTTTATGTTATTAACAATTCTTAACATCGTCATTTTTGTGGCCTTCCTCATCGGATTATATGTAATGGCTAAACGACACGTGTCATTTCCAAAACGTGTTTTTAGTGCTTTAGGCGTAGGTATCATTTATGGTATTTTCATTCATCTAATTTATGGTGTGGATTCTACGATTACTAAACAAACAACAGATTGGTTTAGTATTGTCGGTGATGGCTATATCGCATTATTACAAATGATAGTAATGCCCTTAATCTTTATTTCAATCGTTTCAGCTTTCACTAAAATTCAAATTGGAGAAAAATTTGCTAAAATCGGCATTTATATTTTCATGTTCTTAATCGGTACAGTAGCTATTGCAGCTATTGTCGGTATTGTATCTGCCCTAATTTTTGGTTTAGATGCTTCTTCTATCGATTTAGGAAGTGCTGAAAGCTCAAGAGGTAATGAACTTGCAAGTCAGGCTAAAGGCATGACTGCCAATACATTGCCACAGCAAATCTTAGAGTTACTACCAAGTAATCCATTCTTAGATTTCACAGGTCAACGTACAACTTCTACTATTGCAGTTGTTATATTTGCTGCATTTATTGGTTTTGCATTTTTACGTGTAATGCGCAAACAACCTGAAAGCGGAAATATCTTAAAACGTGGTATCGATGCATTGTACAACCTAGTAATGGCCATTGTAACGTTCGTATTACGCTTAACACCTTATGGTATTTTAGCAATTATGACATCAACGATTGCAACAAGTGACTTCGGTGCTATATGGACATTAGGTAAATTTGTGCTCGCATCTTATGCAGCACTTATCGTAATGTATATCATTCACTTAATTATTGTTACAGGATTAGGTTTAAACCCTGTTACTTTCGTTAAGAAAACAGGTGAAGTACTACTATTTGCCTTTACGTCTCGTTCAAGTGCAGGCTCATTACCACTTAACGTACAAACTCAAAAAAATCGTTTAGGTGTACCAGACGGCATCGCTAATTTCTCTGCCTCATTTGGTTTATCTATCGGACAGAATGGTTGTGCGGGTATTTATCCAGCTATGTTAGCTGTCATGGTAGCACCTGCTGCCGGTGTGGAAGTTAACTTACAATTTATATTGGCAGTTATCGGTGTTGTCATTATTAGTTCATTTGGTGTAGCTGGTGTTGGTGGCGGCGCAACGTTTGCTTCAATCATCGTATTGTCTACACTGAACTTACCTGTTGCACTTGCTGGTGTGTTAATTTCTGTAGAGCCATTAATTGATATGGGTCGTACTGCATTGAACGTCAATGACTCTTTACTTGCAGGTACAGGTACAGCTAAACTGACAGACAACTTAGACAAAGACACATATAATTCAGAAGAATATGGTGAAATTACTGGCTAATCAGCCTTTAACACGAACCAATACTGCTCATTAATTGTTCTAACTATAACTAAATTTAAAAATGTTAAAAACCTTCCCAAACCGTGTCATTTCACGTCGTTTAGGAAGGTTTTTATTTTATCTAGTATTCTGGTTTAAATGGTCCCCAAGTGATTCTTTCTTTACCGTCTAGCGGAATCGCATCAATTTCTTTCGATACATCATCAAACCATTTTAAAAAAGCAGGATCTTTTTCCAAATATGCCTCAACGCTTTCTTGCGTAACATCATGTAAATACCACGCTTTACTTTCAAATTCATATTGAATTTGAGCATATGCTAACCTAACTTTATCTACGCTATCGTATAAACAATTCACCTGTTTCACTAAATTCGGTGCTTGAGAAACTATACTACCTGAAATAACCTTTTTATGTGTTTCGTTATCCAAGTCATTCCACATTCTGAGTTGCCCATCCATTTGAAAAAACAAATCGATTGTTGAATCTTTCTCATCAAAGGTTATTAAAATAAATATGCGCTCAGCTGTATGATCTACTGAATTGATTGCAGTAACAAGCACTTTTTGTGCCATTTTCGCCCAATACTTTTGCGCTTCTTCCGGGGTTAGTTTGTTCTCAGATGAATAAATATATTGATTATTTATGTCACGTCCATCAGTCTCATCTGTTTTTTTTCTAAATAATCTATTAAACATGCTCAACTTAACCAACCCCTTCCTTAATGTAATGAGTTTTTGAAAATGAAACACTTTAGCTATCTTGCTATCCTATTATTTTCTAATAAAACCTGCTCTATTTAATTGATCTAACATATCCAATCTTTGTTTTGCGCTCATAAAATTCGCGATTTGATTAGACCATGTTTCAGTACGTTCACCGTTTGTACGCGATTTATAATAATCACTTACGGTTTGATCATATCTTTGTAATTCTTCTTTTTGCTCGTTCTTATCGCTATTATATCTATCACGATGAAAAACATGTTCAAACGGTAAACGTGGTTTCGGGCTACCATCTTCCTCATCTTTAGGTATACCAAGTGCCATACCGAATAGAGGAAAAGTATGCTCAGGTAGGTCTAATACTTCTTTAACTCGTTCAACATCATTTCTTAATGAGCCTAGATAAACAATTCCATAGCCCATATCCTCTGCTGTAGCAGCGATATTTTGTGCTACTAACGTTGCATCTATTGTACCAACAAGCAAGCCTTCCGCAGATTCAAATGATGTCTCCATTTGATGCTTGGAATCTTCATTCACTATTGAGTGTCTATAATAATCCATTACAAAAACAAACAAATAGCCATTTTCTACGACATAAGGCTGTCCAGATACTTCTTTTAAATCTTCTTTTATCTCAGGATCTTCTATACCTATAATGGAATAAGTTTGTAAATAACTAGAAGTCGAAGCGCTTTGCCCTGCCTCAACAAGTTGTTTAATATGCTCTTCTGGAATAGGTTCTTTCTTAAAATTTCTTACTGAATGGTGTTTTTTCAATAAGTTGTACACGTGATCAGACATGCTATCGCTCCTCTTTATGAAATATATCCATATCTTACCAAAAGCATATTTTGATTGCTTATATTATGTTTACCCGTTTTTCACCTTTCTTAAAAGATTTGAAAGTAATTAAGTTTATGGTTAGTATAATAGTAACAATATTCTGAAAAAGGAGTGCTAATATTTCATGACACAAGCCAATACAACTGTCGTAGATGCATTGTTTGAAGCCTTTAAACAGCACGAACCCATAGATTTTGTTAGTCAAACACACAATATCAGTGAACGAGAAGCGTACCAAACACAGGATTTACTTATCGATAAACTTCAAGACGTTGATCAATCCAATATCGCCGGCTATAAAGTAAGTATGACGAGTGCAGCAACACAAAGTATCGCTAATACTGATGAGCCAGCTTATGGCACAATACTTTCTTCTAAAATTGTAGAAAGCAATGGCTCTGTATCACTTTCAAGTCTATTTTCACCTTTAATTGAACCAGAAATTATGTTTATTCTAACGAAAGATTTATCTTCTAATCCAACAAATGAAGAAGTCCTATCTAGCGTTAAAATTGCACCAGGTATTGAAATACCCGATGCACGTTACAAAAATTGGTTCCCTAATTTCACTTTAGGTGATTTACTAGCGGACAACACTGCGACAGGATTAATTGTTGTTGGTGAAACAATTGATCCTTTGTCATATGAAGATTTTGCAAATATCCATATGAAACTATCGTATAACGGCATAATAGAACATGAAGGTGATTCTACAGAAGTGCTTGGCAACCCAGTTGAGTCTGTTAAATGGCTTGCACAAAAACTCGCAACGCACGATAAAAAATTACACAAAGGTCATATCATTTCTTCAGGTACGTTTATATCGCCTATCCCTGTAGAATTAGGATCTTATAAAGCCGAATATAGCGATGTAGGACAAGTGGATGTCACATTTGTAGACTAGCCTCTCTTTCGCTCACAGCCTAGGTTATTTCTGTGCCAAAGAATATAGACAAATCAAATGCTTTTCAGCATTTGATTTGTTTTTTGGTATTTTTCTTTAAAAATGATAGTGCTTAGGTCGACTCCTACGAAAAAGTAAGTAGCCGAAGACCACAGTCTAAGCCTGTAATCGTGGAAAACGTGTACACAACTGCCAACAATCTCGGAACCTTGTCTATAATCAATCATATATAATCTTCCCCCTATACATACTATAATTTATAAATCATTTAAAATAATTCATTTAACTCATAGATATGTTTCTCTTTATCGTAACGTGGAAAACATTAAATGTACGTATAGATAGGGGGTATTTTAATGAGCAACAAAAAGAAAGATCAATTAAATGAAGTAGAAAAAAACAATGACGATAAAGCAATGACGACTAATAATGGTGTCAAAGTAAGTGAAGATGAAAACACGTTAACTGTTGGTGAACGTGGTCCTAGCTTATTAGAAGATTTCCATTTCAGAGAAAAAATCATGCACTTCGATCATGAACGCATTCCAGAACGTGTTGTCCATGCCCGTGGCTTTGGTACACATGGCGAATTTCAAGTTTATGAAGATTTATCGAAATATACTTCAGCCGACTTTTTAACTCACCCCGAGAAAACAACGCCAGTATTTGTTAGATTTTCAACAGTTCAAGGTTCTAAAGGCTCTCCTGATACAGTTAGAGATGTCCGTGGCTTTGCGACAAAATTTTATACAGATGAAGGTATTTTTGACCTAGTAGGTAACGATATACCAGTATTTTTCATACAAGATGCAATCAAATTCCCAGATTTAATTCACGCAGTTAAACCTGAACCACATAACGAAATGCCTCAAGGTGGTACAGCACATGATACATTTTGGGATTTCTTTGCTCAAAATCCAGAATCTACACATACCGCTGTATGGGCTATGAGTGATCGCGGTATACCTAAAGATTTTAGACAAGTCGAAGGTTTCGGTGTGCATACATTCCGCCTTGTTAATAACGAGGGACAGTCTTATTTTGTTAAATTCCATTGGAAACCACTTCAAGGGCTAGAGTCTCTCGTATGGGATGAAGCACAAATGCTACATGGTAAAGACGTCGACTTTCATCGTAAAGATCTTTATGAATCTATCGAAAAAGGCGATTATCCTGAATGGGAATTAGGCCTACAAATTATTCGTCCTGAACAAGAATTTGACTTTGATTTTGATATTTTAGACCCTACGAAGATTTGGCCTGAAGATGATGTTCCAGTACAAAGAGTTGGTAAAATGACACTAAATCAAAATGTTACGAATGTGTTTGATGAAACAGAGCAAGCCGCATTCCATCCAGGACATATTGTACCAGGTATCGACTTTTCTAATGATCCATTATTACAAGGACGTTTATTCTCCTATACAGATACACAAATCACGAGATTGGGCGGTCCAAACTTCAATCAAATTCCAATTAATCGTCCTGTAAATGAAGTACACAACAACCAAAGAGAAGGCATGCATCAAACAAGTGTAAACAAGGGACAAGTTGCGTATCATAAAAATGCATTGAATAATAATGATCCTCATACAACACCGAAAGAAGAAGGTGGTTATGAGCACTACCAAGAAAAAGTTGAAGGCCACAAGATTCAAAAACGCAGTGAAAGTTTCAAAGATTATTATAGCCAAGCCAAACTTTATTTAAACAGTTTGACTCAGCCTGAATTTGATCATACAGTAGATGGCTTTTCATTTGAAATCGGTATGTGTAAATCGGTTATGGTTAAACAAAATGCTGTTAACCAATTGAACAAAGTTGACCGTACATTAGCCGAGCGTGTAGCTAAAAATGTAGGTGTGGAAGTACCCGCAGAAAATGAAGAAGTCCAATCAGATGCAAAAGATAGTAAACTAACAATGGAAAAATTCGATATCCCATTAGCTGGACATTCTGTAGCTATTGCAGTAAATGGCGATATTAGTGCTGACACGCTAAAATCATATGCTAAAACATTCACTGAAAACAAATTGAACTACGCATTTGTGGGACAACATCCTAAAGATATCTCAGAAGACTACGGTATCACTGAAACATTTGATACTGCTCATCCAACTTTATTTGATAGCTTAATTGTACTTTCAGATGGTAGCGATATACTCCCACCTGTCGAGGAGTTTGCAGAACTCACTTATAAACACAATAAACCATTAATCGTTAACCAAACAGCTGCGACAAATTTAGCAGATGCCAAATTAAATCTAGCAGCACCTGGTGTTTTCGTATCGGATGACCCTAATACAATTGTGCAAGCTTTTGATAGAGCAAGATACTGGGACAGATAAAAAATTCACAAATAATCATTGAACACCAACACTGTTTAATTTAAATATATTATATTATTTTTGTTTAAAAAATAGCAGTAATTTGTGCCGACTCCTGCGGGAAAAGCACTAGCCGAAGACTACAGGCTGAGGCTGTGCCCGCGGAAAGCGTGCACAAAAAAAGTACCAACACTCTAGCTGCCTAAGTTATAACTTAGGCAGTTTTTTATTATAATGGAAGATAATGGGTATTATTACATTAAAGAGGTATTCACAAATACATTTCAACATAGTCCAACATGTTACATATTTAATTTTTTTAAAACTGCTTAAGATGATAAGCACGCGATTGCAACCTGCCGTTGCGGCAGACAATAACATTAGGTTCGTGACGCTGAACATTTAATATATTACCTTTAAACAAAGGATGTGGTTGTTATGGAAATTGGAAAAAAGATTAAAGAGCAAAGAGAGCAAAAAAATTGGTCGCAGGATGATTTAGCAGAAATACTTAACATTTCACGCCAAAGTATTTCAAAATGGGAATTAAATAAAGTCTATCCAAGCATTGATATGTTAATTAAAATGAGTGATCTGTTCGACATTTCATTAGACGAACTCATTAAAGGGGACAAGCAACTGAAACATACAATTATTGAAACATATCAGCAACCTGTTTCAGATGATAAAGAGAAACATCCTATGAATGGTTGGGAATTCCTAGCAGGTTACTGGTGGTTGTTCTTCCCTATTGCTGCAATGATTTGGTGGATAATACAATCATTCATGTAATTAAGTACTAACACCTTCTTTAGTAACTTTATACTTTTAAAAAATACGAGACCTATTTCAAACTGTAAATAGGTCTTTTTTCATGAAAATCTCACACATTATTACTATAGCTTGTTATACTGTTTTATAAATACACTATAGGAGTATTATTTATGGTTAAACATATAGAATTATTTGTAAAAGATAATAGATTGGTTGAACTTCAAAACGATTTAGCTACTATCGTCACAGAAGATGAGTTTCAAAATTCAATTATAGAACTCAATCAAGATACGAGCGGATTCAAGACATACACGCTTAAAGCACCACTACCAGAGCGACTATCAGTAAAAGAAATCATTAAATTTTGGTGTAAGTGGTACGATTCAAAATTATCCTTAGATACAGTCCTTTATGAATGTAAGTTATTCTCCTTCAATCACAAGAAAATTAAAAAGCTCACAACTTCTGAACTTAAACTCGTCCATTTAGCAAAATTATTCCTTGTACCTGAAACGAAATTTATTATTAAAGAACCTTTACAAAATGTCTCTATTGAAACAAAACATACCGTACTCAACTTACTCAATGAACTCAGCAAAACAATTCGATTATTACGTTAACAAATCACACAGAAGAAGCATTACTTATCAGCAACAATTGTTATCGTCTTACTGAAAAAACATTTAAACCTATACAAATATCACAATATGAACCAAATCATCAGCAAGATATAAGCGATAGCAACCAATTAGAGCGTCAACAAATCAAACGTTTAACAGTTAAAACCAATGAAAAAACGTTATTTTTAGATCCTATCGACATTGATTACTTAGAAGGTCAAGATGGCAAAGTTGTTATACATGTAGGTAATGAACAATATACCCATGATACGACTTTACAATCTATTGAAAAAATTATTGTTCCTTATGGTTTTTATCGATGTCATCGTTCTTATATCGTAAACTTACAAAAAGTTAGTGAAATTATTTCTTGGTCTAAAAACAACTATTCGATACGACTCAATAATACTAAAGAAATACTAATTCCTTTATCTAGGCAAAAAGCAAAAGAAATAGAACGATTTTTCAATATTAATGAGTAACAATTCAACACTTATACGTTACATTTCACCTTCTTTTGAACGTCAGATCCGCGTGAACACGCTATGCTGAAGTTAATTCAAAAGGAGGTAATTTAATGGAACACATAATTGAAATGAATCATGTAACAAAATCATTTAAAAACAAAATAGCAATTAAAGATATGAATTTCACTGTAAAAAAAGGAGAAATTTTTGGTTTCCTTGGACCTAGTGGTTCTGGCAAGACAACAACAATTAAAATGTTAACTGGCACATACGATCCGTCTAAAGGTAGTCTAAATGTTCTTGGACACAATGATTCTGAAATAGGTACAAGCAACTTTATGTCAAAAATTGGTATCCTTACAGATCACAGCACTGCTTATGAACGCCAAAGCATTTGGGATAACTTAAAGTTATTCGCCAAGCTTAATCAACTACCATTACAAAAAGTTGACGAAGCTTTAGAATTTGTCGGTCTAACACAGGTTAAAAAATCATTATTTAAAAACTTGTCTGCTGGTATGAAGCAACGTGTACTACTTGCTAAAGCAATTTTACATCAACCTGAGTTATTATTTTTAGATGAACCAACAGCATCTTTAGACCCTATGACAATTCAACACGTGCATAAAGGACTTAAAGCACTAAACGAACGTGGCACAACGATATTTTTAACAACGCATAATATGGAAGAAGCAAACGCATTATGCGATCGCGTGGCTTTTATAGAGTCCGGTGTACTCAAAGAACTTGATACACCTGAGAACTTTCGTTTTAATCATGCAAATCATACAATTAAAGTCATTCATAATAATAATCGAGAAAAAACCTTACCCATGACTACCGAATCCGCACAGTATATTACAGATATGCTCGAAGCAAATGATTTAAAATACATTTCATCTAATTTACCTACGCTTGGCGATGTTTTCTTGAAAATCACTGGAAAGGAGCTTGTTTAATATGAATATCACACGCTTATCAGCACTGTTAGAGAAAGACTTTAAAGAATCTATACGAAATCCTTCTATTATTTTCATGCCGTTAATGATCATATTAATCAGTATATTTTACAGTATCATTCCAACTACAAATACAGTTCAAAGCGCACCGACTGTAATGCAGTTCATCATAATTAACATGGCATTTGTTTTTGTTGCTACATCACCTCTTATCACAATGATCTCTGAAGAAAATGAGAAAGGTACATTGAAAGGCTTAGTAGAGTCGCCAGCATCTAATATTGAAATATTGTTATCTAAAGTCATTATCACGTTTATAATCACTATTATTACGACTATTATAAGCTTAATGATTGTGAACAGTAACGTGAATTTCGATTTCCAAACTTATTTAGGCCTTGCAGTCATGCTATGCTTTTACCTTGTACTTGGTTTAGTCTTTGGTTTGTTGTCTAATACTGTTGGTACTGCCACAACATTAATGATGGTGCCCTTCATTCTCTTTGGTATGACACCAATATTTAATACCTTAGAAGGTGTTATAAAATTAGGCTTTTTCGACAAAGTACTAGAAATATTACCTTTTGTCTTAATTTTAGAATTAGAAATCAATAACGCTAGCTTGAATCTACTATATCTTGTGATTTGGTTTATTCTTATTATGGTTTCCTTGTTCATTACTTATAAATATAAATTCCGTAAACGTTAGTCGTTCACAAAATTGTAAAAAACACTCTAAAAAGCTGTGTAATTCATGTTTTCAAGCCATTTTACTAAATAACAAGCCTTTCTTCTCATTTTCATATGTTTAGTTGAGAATTGAAAGGCTATTTAATATGTAGAAAGATTATATCAATTATGTAAACGCTCTCTTTTTTATGCATATTTTCACTTACCACTAATGGTTCAAAAGCACACATAGAGCGTTATTTTACACTTTTGTATATAACCTTTCATCGTTGACTAGAATATATGAGCGTGCAATAATAGTAAGTGAAAGATTAGAATTATTACAATTAACAAACTATAATAATCTACTTAACTAATATTCTAATCAAAATTAGTTAATAAATCAGGAGGATGTTTTTTTATGTCTTTAATTAACAAAGAAATTTTACCATTCACAGCTAATGCTTATGATCCAAAGCAAGATGAATTTTTCGAAGTTTCAGATGAAAACTTAAAAGGTTCATGGAGTGTTGTTTGCTTCTATCCAGCAGACTTCTCATTCGTATGTCCAACTGAATTAGAAGATTTACAAGGACAATATGATAAATTACAAGAATTAGGCGTAAACGTGTATTCAGTATCAACTGATACGCACTTCGTACACAAAGCTTGGCATGACCATTCAGAAGCAATTAACAAAATCCAATACACTATGATTGGTGACCCTTCTCAAACAATCACTCGTAGCTTTGACGTATTAGACGAAGATTTAGGTTTAGCTCAGCGTGGTACTTTCATCGTAGACCCTGACGGTATTGTACAAGCAGCTGAAGTGAATGCTGACGGTATCGGTCGTGACGCAAGTACATTGGTACACAAAATCAAAGCAGCACAATATGTACGTCAACATCCAGGCGAAGTTTGCCCAGCTAAATGGGAAGAAGGTTCAGAAACATTACAACCTGGTCTTGACTTAGTAGGTAAAATCTAAGGAGGCATTGATTTAAATGCTTAATGATCAGCTAAAATCACAATTACAACAATTACTTCAATTAATGGAAGGTGACGTTGTACTAAGTGCAAGTTTTGGTACAGATGAAAAGTCTAAAGAATTAAAAGAATTGTTAGACGAAGTAGCAGAGATGTCATCTCGCATTACTATAGAAGAAGTTGACCTTAAACGTAAACCAAGCTTTTCTGTTAATAGACCTGGTGAAGAAACAGGTATTACATTCGCTGGTTTACCAATGGGTCATGAGTTCAACTCTCTTGTTCTCGCTTTGTTACAAGTAAGCGGTCGTGCACCAAAAGAAGAACAAGCAGTTATAGATCAAATCAAAGCTTTAGACCGTCCGTTACATTTCGAGACTTTTATTAGTCTAACTTGTCAAAAATGTCCCGACGTTGTTCAAGCTTTAAACTTAATGAGTTTGGTAAATCCAAATATCACACATTCTATGGTAGATGGATCTATCTTTAGAGAAGAGTCTGAAGACATTATGGCCGTTCCTGCAATTTTCCTAGATGGAGAAGAATTTGGTAATGGACGTATGACAGTTCAAGATATATTAGCAAACTTAGGCAGTCAAGCAGATCCAGCTGAATTTAACGACAAAGATCCATATGATGTATTAATTGTCGGAGGTGGACCAGCAAGTGGTAGTGCAGCAATTTATACTGCACGTAAAGGTTTACGTACAGGTATTGTTGCAGATCGCATCGGTGGTCAGGTCAACGATACCGCTACTATCGAAAACTTTGTCACTGTTAAAGAAACAGATGGACCTAAATTTACTTCAGCACTCGAAGATCATATTAAACAATACAATATCGATGTAATGACTGGTATTCGTGCCAGCGATATTAAAAAAACAGACGATGGTATCATTGTCACTTTAGATAATGGCGCACAATTAACAAGTAAAACTGTTATTATTTCAACAGGTGCACGTTGGCGCAAGCTAGAAGTGCCTGGCGAAGAAGAATTAATCAATAAAGGCGTTGCATTCTGCCCGCATTGTGATGGCCCATTATTTGAAAATAAAAATGTTGCTGTTGTAGGCGGCGGTAATTCTGGAGTCGAAGCTGCAATCGATCTTGCAGGAATCGTTAAACACGTAACATTACTTGAACGTAACGCTACGCTAAAAGCAGACAACGTATTACAAGAACGTTTGGCTTCTTTACCAAACGTAACTATAATAAAAAATGCTCAAACTACAGAAGTTTTAGGTGACAGTGCAGTAACTGGTATTAAATATCAAGATAAATCACTTGGCGAAGACCATACTTTAGAACTCGAAGGTATTTTTGTTCAAATTGGTTTATTACCAAACACTGAATGGCTTGATAATTATGTTGAATTAAACCAAGCTAAAGAAATTGTAATTGATCGTAAGAATGCTACAAGCATCCCTGGTATTTTTGCAGCTGGTGATGTTACAGACGATCGTAACAAACAAATTATTATTTCTATGGGTGCTGGTGCAAATGCAGCATTAAACGCTTTTGATTATATTATCAGACATTAATCTCAAGCTCTAGATTAAATTATACAGATTAAATAGAACCCTTTTGTGGTTCTATTTTTTTATGCCCTTTCCCTGAATATGAGTATTACCTTTGCGTTCTTATTCTTGTATCTATGTAATTAATTATTCATATTAGCTAACATTTTAAAATGAAAATCTAATGAATTTTTAAATTTATATGGCAACTATCCTCTTTTATTATTAATTTGTTCAATAGATTGTGCGTTTATTATTTAATTCATCATACAAATAGATAGCACTACATGATACGCTTAAGTTATAATTTTCTAAGAACATATGTAAACATACAATGGGACTGTTAAAATAGAACGACTTATTATTAAAGGAGCAATATTATTTATGAAGAAAAGTATACTTTTATCGTTAGTTTTGGTGCTAGCTGTCATACTCGCAGCATGTTCAAATGGTAATTCAGAAGATGAGGAACATAATGAACGCAATGCTCCTAAAAACGTGAGCAAATTAGCTGAGAAAGATATCTTCCATTCAGATAAAAAGGGTGAAGATATTAGTGAAGATGAAATGAATAAAGCGATTAAAAAATATTTAGATGTTAACTCACTTATTATTGATAATAAATACCTCATGCAATATAAGTTAGATAAACAAATAGGTACAGATACAAAAATCACTGATGCGCAAGAAAAACGTTTATCAGATTTATCGAATAATGCAATTAAAAATGACCTTCACTTTAAAGACTTCGTAGAAGATAACAACATGCCGAGCGGTTATAAAGATAATCTAGATGAAATTATCGCTTACTTTACATCCTTAAACAGTACAATTAAAAACGTTGATAAAGAAATTGAAGAAATAGATTACCAACCTGACAACAACCTCAATGTTGTTGACGTTCCTGCTAAAGTTGCCGGAAATGTTAATCATAAAAAGCAAAAATCAATTAAGAAATTCCTTGATGACAAAGGAATTGAAAGTGACGCAGTAGATAAATAGATGACAAACGGGAGTCAGACAACGAAATCTAATGTTTCTAACAAGATTTCTATTCCAGCTGCATTTGTGTCAAAAGATTGTTGTTTTAGCGCCATACTTTTCATTTATGTTTCATAATATTAGCTAAGGTTACAAAATGATGACATGTCACCTTTCCGTGGTGGCAAAGGCGTTAAGACTATTTTTTACTCATCTATTTATATACTCTGACTTATTCTCGTAAAAAACCTTACATGATTGTAAGGTTTTTTAATATGATTATCCTGTTTTTCTCAAAGCTTAATTTGTTAAGATATATACAAGTTAAGAAATACGTTATTAGAAGCACAGCCACTCATTAATAATTTTAAGGAGGCCACACTGTTATGATATTAACTATTTTAATAGGTGCCATGGCTGCTATTTTCATAGCTTTTAATCTCTTTGAGAAGAAAGAAAAATATGGCGTCTTTTCTTTTAGAACAATCGCGCTAAGTGTAACTTACGTCATACTGGCTGTTATTGTCGGAAGCTTTTTAGACAATATCAATACATTATTCCAAGGATTTCATGATAGCTTGACAGCAGCTAAAAATTATTAAACCTGAACCGACATTGTCGCAGTTCAGGTTTTTTGTTTGTCTTATATTTCAAGTTCATAGGGTACACAGTTTTCTATTTTTCTATCAATTACAGTTTCTTTTGTTTCATAGCGTAAATAAACAAGAAAACATCTGATTACGACCTGATGCGCAACGATTGCGATAGACTCTAAAGACGGATCAAGTTCTTGTTCAAAAAATTGTGCAACACGCTGTAATACATCCGAATAGCTTTCTCCTTCAGGGGCTTTTTGCGTAAAACTATGGCGAAAAGCAAGTAAATTATCATCATTAAAATAAGCATGATATTCGGGGTTTTGTTCAATTTCATTTACCATTTTGCCTTCAAAGATACCTAAAGAACGCTCTCTTAATAAAGGCGTTACACTTGCTGAGATGTGCTTATCAAATATGGCATTATATGTTTGTCTCGTGCGAGTCAAATCAGATATATATACGTGCTCGATGTTCTTTTTTTCAAAGTAGCTTTGTAGTAATTGAGCAGAATGTACACCACTTTCTGTTAAAGGCACATCTAACTGACCACAAAAGTATTTTTTTCCTTGTTGTTTATCATAATTAGACTGTGATTCTCCATGACGAACTAAATAAATTTTCATAACGATTACCTCTTCTCTATTTCTATTTATAATCCAATATTTCATTATTCTTTTTTACGAAGCTCATATCTTACAATACTGTTAGATGAAGTAATATACCTATATTTCAATACTTATTCTTGTTATTATCCAATTGAGGTGATACAAATGAGCGAAAAAATGTTACATCATGACACACAAAGTGGTCGTGTATTAGCAGCAGTCAGTTATTTCAGTATATTCTTTGCACCAATTATATTACCTATTATCCTATGGATTTTTGCTGATAAACCTGCTTCAACTCATGCAGCAAAATCGTTATTTTATCATATTATAACGTATATTGGACCAATACTATTAGTTTTAAGCGCAGCGTTCGGAACTGCAATTATCGATCAACAGAACACTACAATTGCAATAATAGCAATTGTAGTAGCAATCCTCCTATTAATTGTAACAATTTGGTACACTATCAAAAATATATACCGTGGTATCAAGATATTGATTTCTGAAGATGCTTATTTCCGTCCATAAAGCATTGCAATTTTCTAGAAATTCTATTTAGAAAGTGAATGAGGCTGAGACATGTATTTGTCCCAGCCTTCTTTCGTTATACTTTTAAGTTAAATCAGCTGCTTTTACTAAATAATAAACTGATAGATAAACCAATAAGGATGGCACCTACTGCATAATCAAACACCGCTTTTATTTTTCTATTTCCAAAAAGTAATTTGATATATTGGAATATGTATACGCAAAAAATAAACCAGATGAGAATAACTGTTGTTACTATTGCCGATAATATTGCAATTTGAGATGACACACCTTCGCCAGCAGTTATAAATTGCGGTAATATACTTATGTAATAAAGTAATGCTTTAGGGTTTAATATTGTGCTGATAAAACCTTGTCGATAAGAACTTAAATAACTAATCTGTTGTGCCTGCATTTGAGATGTTGAAAAATTCATGCTTTGACGTGCACAGATGATACTTTTAATTCCTAAATAAATCAGATAACATGCACCTAAAATTTTAATCATTAGAAAGACATAATACATATTTGCCAAGATAAATATAATGCCAAATACTGCTAATAATGAATAGATAACGTGTGCTGACGTAATACCTAATGCGGCCATTGCGCCATTACCTTTACCTGAAGTAATTGAATTTTTCATTACTACAAAAAAATCTGGACCAGGAACAATAATAATCATTAATGTAATCGTAATAAATGCTGCAAGTCCTTCCATCACATGCACCTCCATCTTAACTACATCGTATCAATTCCGCTATGTCACCGCAATACACCTAGCCCATATTTCTTTTTATCAGCTGATTAGCGCCCCTTTATTACTTCTTATTACTTCCACGTTAACTCAATAATTTTAAACCAACCGTACTAGCTAATATGACTGCAATACAAATTATTCTTTTGATATCGGTAGACTCTTTATAAAAAACCATACCCAATATCGCTCCGCCCACTGCACCAATACCTGTCCAAACTGCATACGCTGTACTCATAGGTAATTGAGTCATTGCCATAGATAAAGCTAAGAAGCTCAAACTAAAGAAACCTATCAATCTTATGACAGCAGATGTTTTTCGTGTATGCGTAAAAGCATTTAAAAAGGTAATGCCTAACATTTCAAAAATACCTGCAATGATTAATAATATCCAAGCCATTATGCTTCTCCCCCTTTATCTGGTGTGACTAATTTCAAACAAATCACACCTAAAAGTAATGTTAAAATTAAAATGATTTTTCCATAATTAACTTCCTGACCAAAGAAAGCAAAATCAAATATAGTGACACCTGTTGTACCCAGACCAACAAATACTGCATAAGATGTACCCACTGGTAACATTTTGGATGCATCTATAAGCAAATAAAAACTTAAAAATATAGCTATAATTGTTAACATCCATTCGAGACCTGTCGTTGCATGTGTTAATCCAATGACCCAACCAACTTCAAATATTGATGCGATAATAATTTTTATCCAATTCATTCATATTCCTCCTATTAAAATAAAAAAAGCCCGAGAGATAGTTATCACTACTATCTCCCAGGCTTTTATCCTTCCGTGTCACATTCAACATGTGGCTTCCTCTCGGACCAGTCCAACATTGAGTGTTGCGGAACCCTAGAAAGCTTTTATTTAATTCTCTGTATCATATCAATTTATCTTATAGACATCAAGCATAGCATTTCATTTTTACTCAATTTAAAATTATTATCATTTAAAAACGCTTACAAGAAACACTTAGTTGTCTTTTTACATTTTTATTTTAAAAAGTTTTAATTATTTAAGTCGTTACCCTCTACATTTTATAAATTTTCATGTATACTATATATCAGATTAGAACTATTATAATCTAAATGCTTAATCAATGAAATGAATTCTCAATTAAAACAATCCGATTATTGGATTGAAATATAAAAAAAGTGAGGGATTACTATGCAATTATTAAATTACAAAATGCACAATGATGAACTCATCGCTACAGTGTTATCCGATAAGAAGCAAGTATTCAAATACACGTTTGATGTAAACACGCCGGAATATGAAATCTTAGATGTACTTGAAGAAATTAACGAATATGTAGACAATGGTCACCATCCATTAGGTTGTTCATTACTAAAAAATTATACACACGCGGATGTGAGTCACAATAGTTTATAATATTGATCACATAGCAAAAAGATGAGTATTACTGTTCACTTTGAAACAGTAATTACTCATCTTTTATTTTTGCTTGTTAATCTTCATGAAAAATACTACCTTTAATTGAACTGTGCATGGTATATTGAGTTAGTTAACATCATATACCGGGTAAATACATAATAAAGATATTCAAACGTGATAAATATAGTTGAGGGGGACGCAAAATGTTCTATGGTTCAATATTACTCATTATTCTTGGTATTGTACTATTAATTTTAAATAAACGCCTTTCAAAAAAAGGTGATACAAGTAAAAAACAAAGTTTTATTAGTTTCGGCGTGATGTCATTGGTTTTTGGTCTTTTTGGCCTTATAGGTGTTATTATTATGGCATTGACTTAATATTTATTGCATGTAAAAAGGTGATAGAGCCCCTCAAGGGGAATCTATCACCTTTTAAATTTCCACACTATTACATATCAAATAAATCATTAAATGATTCAACCATCGTTGGATGTGTATAAATATTATCTTTCAATACCTTATAATTTAACTTTTGATCTATTGCTAATTTTAATACATTAATGATTTCTTCTGATTCTAAGCCATATAATGTTGCTCCAAGTATTGTTTCCGTATCTTTATTCACTACTACTTTAAACAAGCCTCTTGGATCATTATTCACTTTATGTCTAGGGATAGCGTTAACTGGAAGTGCGTTTTCTATTACATTGTAGCCTTGATTTTTAGCTTCTTGACCAGTCAAACCTACACGTGCCATTGGCGGATCAATAAATACTGTATAAGGCACAGCGCCTCTATTTTCAGTAGAACGCACACCCGTTCCAAAGAGTTGATCTTTAACAATTCTAAAGTCATCTAAAGAGATATATGTGAATTGCATACCACCTTTAACATCACCGATTGCATAGACATGTCGCGCATCCGTTTGGAGATATTCATTCACTTTAATTTCTCCATGCTCACCAAGCGTTACATCCGTATTGTCTAAATCTAAATCCACATTAGGCTTACGACCAGTCGCTAACAGGACTGCATCCGCTTCATAATCTCCATTAGACGTATGCACAATAGTTCCAGATTCAGTATCTTCAAAACGCTCTGTGTTCACATTGTATATGATATTTACACCTTTGTTAGCTAAATCTTTTTTAACTTCTGTAACTATATCATGATCTTCTTTAGGCATAATATCGTTGCCACGTTCAAGTACGGTCACTTGTGTATCGAAGTTAGCAAACATTGACGCAAATTCTAAAGCAATATATCCAGCACCAATGATGACTAATTGCTTAGGCTGAAAATTCAAACTCATAATCCCAGCAGAATCGTATAAATGCTGAGAACTTTCGACGCCTGTAATTGGTGGTATGACTGACATTGCGCCCGTATTAATAACGACATCTTCTGCATGCAATGTTTCCACTACATCCTCATTGTCATTTAATAAGTTCACTTCATTGTTAGATTTGAACTTCGCGGTATAATCCAAGACTTCAATATTATTATCATCTGCAAGATTATGATAATTTTTATTATTCAACGCATCTACCACATCTTTTTTTCTAGAAAATGCATTGTTAAAATCATTATGAGTTAGACCTTCGTGAACAAGCGTTTTTGAAGGAATACAACCAACATTGATACAAGTGCCACCATACATCTTTTTAGACTTCTCAATGACTGCTACTTTTTTACCTTGTGCTGAAGCAAATTTCGCTAATGTTTTACCACCTTTACCAAACCCTATAATCACTAAATCAAATTGTCTCATGAATATCCTCCTTCATTACATCATTTAATACATCTGTAATTGTGATGGTTTTATAATAATTTATTAATATATCATTTTCTTTTTGCTGAAACTTAGACATCGTAGTCCCTATTTCCCTGGAAATCTCACAATCACTACCTTCGTCACCTGTAAAAATACGTCCATCTGATCTTTCCTCATTAAATAATTCAAATAAGTCTGCCAGATTAACATCAGCGGTTACTTCATTAGCTTGATAACCACCATACTTCCCCCTACTAGCATCTAGGTAATGTTGATCATTTAACTTTCTTGTCACCCTGCGTAGTTGCACAGGGTTAATACATATCCACTCTGATAATGAACCACTACTATAACGTGCATCTGAATGCTTAACTAGAAATGTTAGCAGATGGACTGCTATATTAAACTCTAAATTCATTTGCATCACCTTTAATTGCAACTTTTATAATTACATTAAAACATGTCTTGAAATTTCTCGAAAGTTTTTTGCTTATACTACTATATTCCCAATTACAGTAATATATATCTAACAATGTTATTGTTTTGCATTACTGACTACATTTAATATACTTATGTGCAAGGTGGTATTAACAATAAAGGAGATGGAGAAATGATTAAAAAATTAGATGAAGTTATGATATACGTATATGATCACGATAAAGCAATTGAATTTTGGACAAAAAACTTAAACTTTGTAGTAGTAGCCGATGACGAAGAAATGGGTATGCGCATAGTAAAACTGCTTCCAGAAGACGATGCTCAAACTGCTATTGTATTGCAGGACAAAGCGAAAGTTGACGAAATGGACATGGGTGTCAGTACAACTACACCATCACTGATTTTCGCAACAACACAATTCGACCACTTATATGATCGTTTGAAATCTAATCAAAATGCAGTTGGAGACATTATGGATTTACCTATGGGTAGAGTCTTTAATTTTGCAGATGCCGAAAACAATTATTTCGCAGTTAAAGAAATATAATTCTACGATACTTTAAATGAACTTTGCTCATGATCTAGGACATAAATATATCCCTCCGCCTCAATTATGAAAACATACAACTTACCTTAATCTAGCATGTTTTTCCCATAATAATTGTAAATAACTGTTAAGTCGTAAGTAATGTAATTGTAATCAACACATAACCTGTATAATCCATTAAGTTTGTTATACTTTTATAGCCACTAAATATGTATTACAGGAGACAATTATGAAAAGAATCTTCCACTTGTATTTATATTATTTAATTATGTTAGCTATCGTTGCCGCTATTTTACTTTCTTTATATTTTTTATATGTGTGGAAAAACGATCAGCCGCAAAATCAAGACTATTATAAGAATTTCGAAGAACTGAAAGCTGACACAAAAGAAGATCGTGATTGGCAAATCAATTCAAAAACGACAAATAACAAAGATATATTAGTTACTGCTATTCATGGTGGCGGTATTGAGCCTGGCACTTCCGAATTGGCAAAAATCATTTCTAAAAAAGGTAACTTTAATCTATATAGTTTTGAAGGTTTATTAAAATCGAATAATGCTAAATTGCATATTACTTCGACTCGTTTCGATGATCCCAAATTAAAAGACATGACGAGCAAATCTGATGAAACGGTGTCTATTCACGGCATTCGAGAAGATAAAAAAGTTGTCTACATTGGTGGTAAAGATAAAGATATGGCCAAATCTATACGTAAGGAATTAGAAAATGAAGATTTTAATGTTGAAAATAGCCCTGATTATGTAAATGGCGATTCCAGCCAAAATATCATTAATAAAAATGATACAGGCTCAGGTGTTCAACTTGAGATTTCAACAGAATATCGTAAGTTATTTTTTGAGGACGATGAGCTTGGTCGCTCCACGAGAGAAAATCCAAATGATTACAGACAATCCATCTACGACTTTGCTGAAGCTGTTACAAAGGGCGTAAAAGAGCAAACAACAAAAGATTAGCAATAAAAAATCCAGGAAGTCTACCTTAATTAGAGTAGTTTTCTGGATTTTTATTGTTTTAAATTCATTATTAATAAATATCAAAGTACGTTTCTTTTAAATCTTTTTCATTTGACTGATTTAATAATTCTACTACTGAACTAAAATCATTAATAATATGACTAATCCTTTTGAAAATAGGTTCCATATCAACTGTTGTTTGTGATTTTAAACCTAAACAAAAGACAAGTTGAACATCTTTGTCCCGCCATTGAATAGGTTTGTCTAATTTAACTATATAAATAAAAGATTGTTTAGCAGACGGTGTAACAGGATGAGGAACAGCGATAAGGTTACCATAAGCCGTAGTAGCTACTTCTTCTCGTTCATTAACTTTTTCAAAAAAGTCTGATTTTATATAATGCAATGCTTTTAAATCAGACTCAATTTCTGATAATAATTCATCTTTGCTTTCAACATTACTTTTAATCGCAAAAAGTTCAATTAACTTTTCTTTTTGTCCTACATTGTAGTTATCTATAAATTTTTTCAAGTTTAAAATATCTACATCAGTTAAAATTGTATTTACATAAATGACAGGTACAGAGAAATCTTTTTCCAGAGGAATTGTTGATATTATTAAATCTGTTCCTTGCAATTTATGTTCACTTAACTCATACAATTGTAATGAATTGGTTGTCGTGATTTCGTTACTAAAGTTTTCAATCAATTTATATTTTATTAGCTGTGAACTAGCCAAACCAGATGCACAAACAATAGTTGTATTGATTTTGTTATCCAGATTGTTCGGTTTTTTCAAAGCCAATTCAAAATGCAAAGCAAGGTAACCAATTTCACTTTCAGAAATTCTTATTTTGTATACTTCTTCAATTACTTTACTTCCTACTAAAGCGATATCAAATGAAAATGGATAGTTCTTTTTAATTTCTGCTAATAATGGATTTCTGATATTCATTTTATATTTATATCTCGTAATAGAAGTAGATAAATGTAAGCTTAGATTATTTCTCAATTCTTCTTCATCTGTTAAATCTAAGTGAAACACTTGTTTTATTCTTCTTAAAATATGCTCTATCAACATATTTAATTCTTTATTTTCATGAATATTAGCGTTTTCTGAAATAAGACCTGACGTTAATATATGTGTCCAAATATATTGTTTTTCTTTAGTAGGTAATTGGATATTAAAATTGCATTCTATCATTTCTACTAACTGCTTAAAAAATTGATTAACATCTTCACTCGTTTTCGTATAGCCATTAAATATATTACCTTCATCTTTAATAATGAGTTTATGTTCAACCCTAAACAGTGCTATATATATATGAACAACCAAATTTTCTAATTTCACATCAGGTATTGTAATGTTAAATCGATTGATTATTCCGATAATTTTATTTTTAAGTACATTTATTTCTTCGCTATCAAAAAGCTCATCCATAGATAACGGATCTAATAAAAACTCTGCAATCGCATATCTTTTCTGAAATTCATGTCCATCTATTTTCAACCCATGATATGGGCTTGTTATCAGATTCAAATCATGTTTTTCTAACTGTTCTCGTATCATTTTCAAGTCTTTCTTTATAGTCGTATCACTTACAAACATTCGCTCACTTAAATCGTCAATCTTTACATAGTTATCCAGTACAAGTAATTGACTAAATATATATCTAACTCTACTATCTTGATTATTAAAATTGAGAAGCTCATCTTTTAAATATTGATCATTTAGGAATAAATTGAATTTTTCTTTATTTTTTATTATCAATTTATATCCCACTGATTTCTTAGAAAAAATATAAAATCCAAATTCTTTTTCTGATTCATTTAATTCTTTCAAATCATTTCTAACTGTTCTAGGAGAAACACTCAAACTTTTACCTATAAACTCCCCAGAAATATAGGTGCTTGAATAATTATACATAAGCCGTATAATTTTTAAAGTTCTTTTGTTCATTCCCTCACTCCAATTACCTTACACTTTAGTATTGATTATATATTATAATTCAAACATGTTTTCCTCTGATAATTTTTTAAACCAATACCCACTCTTTTTAATTGTACGTGCTTGCGTATTAATGTCCACAGAAATAAATCCATATCTATTTTTATAGGCATTCATCCAAGACCAATTATCCATAAATGTCCACATATGGTAACCTTTACAATTTGCACCTTCTTTAATAGCTTTATTAAGCCAATACAAATGATCTTTCAAAAATTCGATTCTATAATCATCTTGTATTTGATTGTTTTCTATAAACCTTGCTTCATTTTCTACGCCCATTCCATTTTCAGAAATAAATGAAGTAATATTGCCATAGTTATTTTGTAAGTTTTTCATGATATCATAGATACCTTCTGGATAAATTTCCCAACCTCTATAAGGGTTCATTTTTCTGCCTGGCATTTCATAATTATCAAAATAAAATTCTGGGGTGAATGGCGAATTAGGGTTAGGTATATTTTCTTTAGCTTTAACACGTCTAGGTAAATAATAATTTACGCCTAATAAATCTACTGTATTATGTTTTATGATTTCCAAGTCTTCACTCTTATAAAAAGGCATTAAATCCTGTGC
This sequence comes from Staphylococcus sp. OJ82, assembly GCF_000294465.1. NCBI lineage: Bacteria > Bacillati > Bacillota > Bacilli > Caryophanales > Staphylococcaceae > Staphylococcus > Staphylococcus sp. OJ82. The sequence goes on from NZ_ALPU01000001.1 coordinate 90,816, forward strand.
TTTGATCATTTCTACTAATTGTTCTGGAAAAGTACCTTTTGTAGCAGGATCTAGAAAACTCTTATTAAAAAATAAATCTGCTATTAATGCAGCTTTTTTATCTTCTTCATTTTCACTTCTTGGATAAGAAGGTGTTAAGTTCAACACTATGCCTATTTCTCCGTTATAGTCCTGTTCTTTAAATAACTTGATTGTTTTAGCATTTGCTAATATCGTATTAAAAGCATATTGAAAACCTCTTTTGGCATCATTGATATCAGGATAATGGAAATTATATAAATAGCCTCCTTCAACTGGCACAATCGGCTCGTTAAACGTAAACCATTTTTTCACTCTATCACCATATAAATCAAAGCATTTTTGTGCATAAGCAACATAATTATCGACAACTTCTCTCGATTCAAATCCTCCTTTATTTTGTTGTTTCATAGGCATATCAAAGTGATATAAATTAACAAAAGGCTCAATGTCATTAGCTATTAATTCATTAATGACATTATTATAAAATTCAACTGCGTTTTCGTTTATATTTCCTGTATCTTGATTTATCATCCTTGTCCAAGAAATGGATAAACGAAACGAATTATGGCCTGTTTCTTTCATCAGTTTAATATCTTCTTTATATGTGTTATAAAAATTCGATGTGACATCTGGTCCAACATTATCATAAAATCGATTTGGTTCTTTTTCATACCAGTAATCCCATATGGATTGTTCAGTAATAGATTTCGTTCCTTCAGTTTGTGTCGCACTTGCCGCACTGCCCCACCAAAAATCTTTCGGAAAAGTAATTTTCATAAAAGTTCTCTCCTATCTGTTTGCTTTTATTTCTTGATAAATATCGATGATTTCGTTTGCCATATCTTTTATTGTTAGTGCATTCATTAAATGATCTTGTGAATGTATAAGTATTAAATTTAATTGATAATCTTTTCCTTGCGCTTCTTCTTGCAATAAACTTGTTTGAAAATTATGCGCCTTATTTATTTCTTGCTCTGCTTCTTTCATTTTTTCCTTAGCAGTCTCGAAATCATTTTCTTTCACATATTGAATTGCTTCCATTGCACTTGACCTACCATTTCCAGCTAGCAAGATAATTTGGAATGCTATTTCTGTATTATCCATGATATATTACTCCTCACTCTTTGATTTTTCTTGTTCTTTTCTAAAATAACCATTGTCCAATACTTTAAAGAATGGTAACCAAATTAAGAACGTAACAATTAAATTAAATAGCTGTAATACTGCACCTTGCCAAGCGTTTCCTGTAGCTAAATATCCGCTTATGAAAATAGGAGTTGTCCAAGGAACAATGACGCCAGAAGGTTTAGGTACCAATCCTAATCCCATAGAAAAATAAGTTATTATAGTTACTACTACTGGAGCAATAATCCATGGTACAAGTATAATTGGATTCATTATTACTGGTAATCCAAATAATATCGGTTCGTTTACATTGAAAATAGAAGCTGGGGCGCCTAACTTCCCAATTTCTTTGTTTTGTTGACTTCTGGAAACAATAAATATCAATATAATGACTACCATTGTGCCACCAGTACCGCCCATGCCTACTAAGAATGTATCTATAAATTGTTTGGTAATAATATTAGGCAAGTCTTGATTTGCTTTAAATGCCTCTAAATTTTCGTTATTCAAAGAATACCAAATTGGATCAAATACTGTATTTACAATGATTTGGCCATGTAATCCGAAAAACCAAAATATTTGTATTAAAAGTACTGCAATAATTGTAGCCGTTAATCCGCTACCTAATTCTGTTAATGGTTGTTGCAAAATTGTATAAATAAAGTTTTGTAATGTATCGAAAGGTGTAAAAGAAATTAATATTCTAACGATTAATATCACCGAAAGTGTTACCGAAATAGGAATTAAAGCACTGAATGATTTGGCCACTTGAGTTGGTACACCATTAGGCATTTTAATTGTTATCTCTTTCTGACATAGATAACTGTAAATTTCACACGAAATAATAGACACAAAAATACCTAAGAACATACCTTTTGCCCCTAAAATCTCGACCGGTATGACGCCTTCCGTTTTTTCAAAAACTTGAGGTGTTAAAATCAAAACACTACTTAATGCTGTTACAGCGCCATAAATACCTTCAAATCCATTTTTCTCTGTCAGCTTATAACCAATACCTATAATTACATATAGCCCCATTATAGAGAGCGTGGACTCTGAAGCTGGTCCAACCATAGCTTGCCAAGCCGAAAATTGTGATTCAGATAATATTTTTTCTAAAAATGGAAAATTGGCTATTACAATAAAAATTGAACCAAAAATAATTAAAGGTAAAGCAACCATAAATCCATCTCTTAAACTCGAAAGATACTTATTGTTATTCAAGTTATCTGCAATTGGTAATAATATATCTTCTAGTTTTTCCATAAATTTATTTTCCATATGGTTTCACTACTTTCCTATTAAATTTAGTGATTGCTTTAATACACCATCACCATCAATACGCCCATATGCAACAGTATCAATAATATCAATAGGAATTTCGATATTGTTTTCTTTAGCGTATTTTTCAAATTTTCGCTTCATGAATCTCATTTGCGGACCAATTAATAACACGTCATAGTTATCTAATTTTGAAAAAGCATTATCACTTGATACTGCTTCAATGTTAACTTCAATATCAGCACTTTCTGCTGCCTCTTTCATCTTGGTAACTAATAAACTTGTAGACATCCCTGCGGAACATGATAATAAAATATTTTTCATATAAATCATCCCTTCTGTTTGTTTATCAAACTATACTATGTATGCGCTTACACATTAATGGACAATTTTTCCTTTACTATAGGAAAATGAGTTTAATAATCTAGAAAGATTATATTATCTTGGTGTTTTGTTTATATAACTTTAAAGAGTAAAAGTATTATAAAAACCGTTTTACTATCAGAAATAGTAAAACGGTTAAGGGTTTAAACTTTTCATTATTTTATTTTTTTCAAAAGAAAGGATGCTAAAGCACAGATAATTGTCACCCAAAGTAGGATACTAAATACGATAGCATTGCTCCCACTTATTGTGATACCCGTATTAAAATTTCCGTTAGGGTCACTTTCTATATAGAAATTTGCGCCAAATACAAATAGTAAGGCAATAAAAGATACAATGCCAACTACATCAAACAATAATTTAATATAAGGATATTTAATATTTTTAGCTATCATGTAACCACTCCTTACTTTAGTTTTATTCACTGTCCTAAATTAAAAAGCTACTATACTTCTATTTAATTTTAATATATCATAAAAAATTTAATTGTGATATTATATTACTTAATTGTTTTTTGATTTTTTAAGGGGTCATTTACTATGGAGTTAATAGTTGCCATCATAGTTGGTTTACTTATAGGATTTTATTATCATAAGAAAAAGAAGTATTTGACTGTAAAAGATTGGTTTTTTGGCTTATTCATTATTCTAATAGCTGTAATTATAACTAGTGGTTTTATGCACATAGATGATTTAGTAGCAGGTTTTCAAGATGGTATAAAAGAAGACGTAGACCTAAAATAAATTTGCACCTAAAACTACCTAAGAAAACAACATGGGTCGAAAACTACAGGATAAGTACGGCTCCTACTCAAGTGAGTCTAAAAATATGAAATAGCTGTTAGATATCGCAAAGATACCTAACAGCTATTTTTCAATTAACTGAACATTCCAAGGCTATTTTATTTTTAAAATTTGTCCTGTTTTAATGCTATTTGAATCTAGATTATTATCGGATTTTATTTTACTTACTGTTGTATCTTGTTCTTTAGCGATACTATACAAGGTATCATCTTTTTCAACGGTATATGTTTTAACTAAGTAGAGTGTTTGCCCTTTACTGATATTATTCGTTTCAAGATTATTCCATTTTTTGAGATCTTCAATACTCACTTTGCTTCTTTTAGAAATATTGTATAAAGTGTCACCCTCGACTACTTTATGTGTATCACCTGAAATACTATCGTCATTACTATCAGGATCCGTCAATTTCAATGTTTGACCGACGGATAGTGTATTATCGTTTAAGTCATTCCATTTTTTAATATTATCAATTGTTACGCCACTTCTCTTAGAGATACTATACAATGTATCGCCTTTAACCACTTTATAAGTAGAACCTGTAATGGCATCATCATCTTCGCCACCTAATTCTTTATAGTGTTTCTGAACTAAACTATAAAATTGATTCATGTTATAGCCCCATTGGTTAAAATAACCTACAGGGTCAGTATGGTTTGTCCCACCCCAGTATTGACTAACTGCATTATGACTAATAATTGTTCCAGTTCCTTGATTATTATCTGCAAGTGAAGGTTGTAGTCCGTTTTGTTTTAACATTTTAGCAGTCAAATAAGCTTGGTTGTTCACAGACTTAGCAAAACCATCAAATGTGTTAGATCTTGTTAATTCTATTTGATAAAAATATGGGTTAGCATTCGCTCCGGCGCCCCATGCTAAATAGTCGCTTGGCGCTGTTTGTATAATTTTGTCGCTACCTGCATATGCGTGAACAAAGGCATTATTGTAGTTATTATACATGTAATTTACTTCACCATCGATTGTACTATTAGGGTTTGCAGTTTCATGAATAACGACACCGATGAATTTCCCTGATTTATAATTATATTTTGGTAAATTATTCATACGAGAATCTTGCACTATTTTTGCAGGTTCTATGTTGTTATTGTCTATGTATGTATTAACGTCTTGGTACGCTCTATTTGCAAATGTACTCATTTCTACTGAATTATGTTCTGCAACTTTATCATGTAACTTCAAATCCCCTGCCGTTAACTGTTCTTTCAAAGCTTGCGGACTCATTTTTTGTGCTTTTTCAAAATCTATTGCCTTACTTGTATTTTCATTTTTAGTTTCTTCTGCACTCTTATTAGAATTATCTTCTTGTGCGGTTGCAACTGTACTACTTAACAATAAACTTGTAGCTAACATTAATGACAAACTTACCCTATACTTCATAACACCATCTCCTATTTCAAATATTTAAAAACACGACACTATATAAATATCCATTCCTTGCACAACACCTTATTGTCTCATCTTATAATATTATAAGATTATTTACAAAACATAGTTTTATTTTATGCTATTATTTTAAATGTTTTTATATAGTCATAATCATTATTTTGATTTTCGCACAAAAAAGCTACTACCTTAAAAGGCAGCAGCTCATATTCAAATGTCCATAATCACACTAGATAAAATAGCAACCAATGCGACTACAAGTACCAATACTAAAAGTGAATCAATTCGTTTTTGGTTACGTTCATTCATAGGTTTTCTAAATTCTTTTAATGCGAAAAATCCTGTAATTAATACAATGACTAGACACAATAAATGAAATACCAACGCTAATATTTCCATTATCATCACTCCAAACTTGAAATAATTAAGTTTGTTGCTTTAAATCTTCTTATATTATTTAGGCTTTTCATGTACAAAGCCTTCCCGATTCGATATGTTACGATTTATATTTCACAGTTACAAAAAACAAAGATTAATTTATATTCTTTTTATTCAATTACCCCTTTTTCGACGATTAGAAACAAATATCACTCGTTCATCTAGCATATGTAATAATAAAATTCTCCACTATAATTAACACTACAAAAATAACCCCGTAAGCCTAAGTTTACGGGGTTTTCAAATACAATATCTATTATTGTTCTTCTTTAACATATGGTAATAATGCCATATGACGAGAACGTTTAATAGCTAATGTCAACATACGTTGATATTTAGCTGAAGTACCTGTTACACGACGTGGTAAAATTTTACCGCGTTCTGAGATAAAACGTTTTAATAAGTCTGTGTCTTTATAGTCGATGTGTGTAATTCCGTTTGCTGTGAAATAACAAACTTTTTTACGACGACGTCCGCCTCTTCTTGGTCCACCTGCCATGGTAACTGCCTCCCTTTTTATGATATTTTCTTATTTATATACGCTATATAATTAGAATGGTAAGTCATCATCACTAATATCAATTGGTCCGTTTGCATTTGCAAATGGATTATCCGATTGATTATTTTTGTTTGATGAATTGTTGTTATAATTATTGTTGTTGTTTTGGTTATTGTTTTGATAAGATGACGTATTTTGACCTGATTGTTGTCCGCCAAAGTTTTGGAAATTATTATTTCCTTCTTGGGCATGACGTTGGTTTTGGTTTTTAGGTTCAAGGAATTGAACACTATCACAAACCACTTCAGTTACAAATATACGACGTCCTTCTTGGTTTTCGTAGCTACGTGATTGAATGCGACCGTCAACGCCAGCTAAACTACCTTTGAATAAGTAGTTATTAACATTATCTGCTTGTTTTCTAAAAACGACACAGTTAATGAAATCTGCTTCGCGTTCCCCTTGCGCATTTGTAAACGTACGGTTTACTGCTAGAGTAAAAGTCGCAACACTCACGCCTGAGGGTGTTGTTCTATATTCTGGATCTTTCGTTAAACGACCGACTAAAACAACTCTATTTATCATTTAAACGAACCCCCAATTATTATTTTTTAGTCTTATCTTCGTCTGCACGAATTACGATATAACGGATGATATCATCGTTGATTTTAGCTAAACGTTGGAATTCATCAGTAGCTTCATTGTCTTCAGCTTGGATACGTACTAAGTTGTAATAACCTTCACTGAAATCATTAATTTCATAAGCTAAACGACGTTTACCCCAATCTTTAACTTCTAAATCCTCTGATCCGTTAGAAGATAAAATACCGTTGAAACGTTCAACGACAGCTTTTTTAGCATCTTCTTCAATGTTCGGACGAACGATGTACATAACTTCATATGTTCTCATTTATAATTGCACCTCCTTGTGGTCTATGCGGCTCATCATCATATGTGATAAGCAAGGAATAATTTTCATTACTCACAATCAAGAATTATAGCACAGCGCATTACATTTTACAATGGTTATTGTACTGCTATAATCTAAAAAATATCAAAATGTTTCATATGAAACATGCTGTACAGTCACAATAAAATGCCTTTCAAATTTCTTGCAAAACGCTTTATGCTGATATTTAATATTTAAATTCTAAATAAAATTAATATTAATAAAAAAATTGATTATATAAAATATATGGTTGATAAATCTTTTTAATTCTAATAGCATACAATTTGAGTTCGTTTTTTATAATTATAAACTTATTTAGCACCTAGCATTTTCAAAATATTAATTACATATAAAGGAGAATATTATGGTTTCAGTAATCAAAAAAGGTTTAGTCACTGCAAGTGTATTATTTGCATCAACGTTAGCAATGAACGCAGCACACGCCGCTGGAGATACATCAAACCAAAAAGGAACGATGGGGTATGGCTATCAACAATACATTGAAAAACACCCTGAAAAATCATCCAAACAAAGTTCAAGTGAAGTACAATCTGAAGCAAGCACAACACAATCTGGCGAACGTGTTCTAGACATTTCAGAATGGCAAGGCGACTTAACTGAACAAGAAGTTATAGACCTTAAAGCTAATTACGACTTCATCATCATTCGTGCTCAATACGGCTCTGAAAAAGTGGATGCTTCATTGGAACACAATTCAGCTTTATTAGACAAACACGGCTTGGACTTTGGCGTATATTCTTATAGTATGTATGAAAATCCTGAAGATGCACGCTACGAAGCTCAAACATTATACAACCGTGCACCTAAAGCTAGCTTTTACATCAATGATTTTGAACAAGATACAGTCACTTCAGGTACTTCAGAAGAAAGTACATCAGCATGGTATGATGAAATGAAAAGTTTAGCTGGTAACAAGAAAGTACTATTCTATTCTTATGAAAATTTCATGAAGGAACATGCTTCAGAATCAGTAGGTGAATATGACGGTTATTGGATCGCTAACTACAATCCTGGCCAACCTACTAGTGAACATGTCTTATGGCAATATACTGATAGTTACGCATCACCTGAGCTAGATCAAAATGTCGATGCAAACTACACTGGTCCAGGTGTCGATACATCATGGTTCACAACTTAAATTGATATACTTTAAAAATATATTAGTCGAAGATTACATGCTGACGTGCACAAACTAATGCCAATGTCGACACTCTGAGACAATCTCTATAATAGAGATTGTCTTTTTTTAAAGCGTTAATTGAATATACTCTAATTTTATTGTAAGAAAAAAGACCAAACAACACGATTGGTTGTCCGGCCTCTTATATATTTAAATTCAACGTTATAAGTCGTTAAATTAAAATGTATTTTGATTGGGTGTTAAAGAATCATAACCTTTAGATTTGCTAACATATGATGCACCCCCTTGAAGTGTCTAAATACAGACTAACATAAAACAAATTCCAATAAAATCATTTTGCGACCAAAAACAATATATTTACTAAAAGTTAACTTTATTTTTACATAAATTAATTATTTAATGTAAAATTCAATTGATTGTGCTTTTATTCACTAAATATTCTATCCTACTGTTCCCTATTTTAACTTTATATAATTGTGTAAAATTCCACAAAATACACATTGTAGTTTTAGACAAAATAAAAAAGCCTTCTCATCACTATTTTGTAATGAGAAGACTTCATGCTTATCTTACACGTTAAATCTAAAGTGTACGACGTCGCCATCTTTCATAATATATTCTTTACCTTCTAAGCGCTGTTTCCCAGCATCTTTGGCACCATTTTCGCCATTGAATTCAACGTAATCATCGTAGCTTGTTACTTCGGCACGGATAAAACCACGCTCAAAGTCTGTATGAATAATACCCGCACACTGTGGCGCTGTCATACCTGAGATGAACGTCCATGCACGTACTTCTTGAACACCTGCAGTAAAGTACGTTGCTAAACCAAGTAAGTCGTATGTTGTACGAATTAAACGATCTAAACCAGGTTCTTCAATACCTAAGTCTTCTAAGAACATTTCTCTATCTTCATCTTCAAGCGTTGCAATTTCTTCTTCAATCTTAGCGCTAATTACGATAACTTCTGAATCTTCTTTGCTTGCATACTCACGAATTAATTTAACTTTTTCGTTATCTTCATCGCCAATTTCATCTTCGCCTACATTAGCAATATATAACATTTCTTTAGAAGTTAATAACTGTGCTTGATTTACAAATTTTTGATCTTCATCATTAAATTCAAGGCTACGAACAGGATTTCCTTCTTCTAATGCTTCTTTAATTCTTGCTAAAATGCGAGCTTCATTCACTGCATCTTTATCTTTTTGTTTCGCCATTTTTTCTGCTTTTGGCAAACGTTTTTCAACAGATTCTAAATCTGCCAATACTAATTCCATATTGATTACTTCGATATCATCAACTGGGTCTACGCGTCCTGAAACATGTGTCACATTATCATCGTCAAATGCACGTACTACTTGGCAAATTGCATCTACTTCTCGAATATGTGATAAGAATTTATTACCAAGTCCTTCACCTTTAGAAGCCCCTTTAACGATTCCAGCGATATCTGTGAATTCAAATGTTGTTGGGATGGTTTTCTTTGGTTGTACCATTTCTGTTAATTTATTTAATCTGCTGTCTGGCACTTCTACGATACCTACGTTAGGATCGATTGTCGCGAACGGATAATTCGCTGCCAGTGCACCTGCTTTTGTGATTGCATTGAAAAGTGTAGACTTACCTACGTTGGGCAAACCAACTATACCTGCTGTTAAAGCCATTATTCATTCTCCTTATTTTCAGTATCTTGATGAGATACTAATATTTTTTTTAGTTTTTTATTAAAAGTTTGTCTTGGGATCATAATACTTCTTTGACAGTTTTCACATTTTATCCGGATGTCTGCACCTACACGAATGATTTTAAAACAATTCGTGCCACACGCATGTTGTTTTTTCATCTCTACAATATCATTTAAACCGTAATTTGATGTCATTCTGTCACACCTCCGAACATCTTATGCATTATTTTGTTGATTCGCGTCGTATTGTACCATCATAGGTTTCGGTATTTGAATCTCATGCTTTTTAAATAATTTTAAAATCTCTTTTCTTAAAATACGTGCACCTGAAAAACCTTCTCCAGGTATCGTTTCAGCAGAAATCCACAGTGTAATTTCATCTCTTGTAATGGAATTAATACCAATCACTTCTGGATTTGATATAAATAAATAATATTTAGAACGCATTGTTTCAAAATGTTCGACTAATATCTCTTCTACTTTATCTATATCTTCTTCTACGGAAACCGGTATTTCTACCATTGACTCACCATTCGTTACTGAGTAGTTTGTAATTTCACCCACACTACCATTAGGTAATGTTGTTAGCTCGCCCGTAATCGTATTAATTCGCATCGAACGTAAACCAATTGACTGTACTGTACCTTCCGCAACGGTAGTACCACTACTATTGATTTTAACATAATCTCCTACATCAAATTGATTTTCAAAAATAATGAAGAAACCAGTGATAATATCTTTAACAATTGTTTGTGCGCCGAAACCAACTGCTAAACCAACAACACCAGCACTAGCAATAATGCCTCCAACGCTTATACCAAACTTACTTAAGATTGTAGTCAATACGATAAACCATACCACATATGCTACTACGTTTTGAACTAATGCTATTAAAGTTTTAGAACGTTTTTTATTCGCCTTTTTACCTCTATTTTGTATTTTAAAGAATTGTGCTATTCCTTTATTTATAAAATGTAAGACAATCCAAGCCACAATGATATAAACAATAATCATGATGATATTCGATATCAATGTTTGATATGTCTCTGGCTTGGTTAATGGTTCAATTAATGAATAAAGGATGCTTTTAATTTGATCCAACTACACTTCCTCCTTAGCCATAACTCTATACCATTCTATTATAATCAATTTTTCTATGAAATAAATCCAACTTCAGCTTTAACTTCATAGAAAATTTTATAATTAAGAACAGTCGAAATATATTTTACAGAGACATAATTATTTTCTCTCACTAAAATAATTATAGACTTATATAGTTTATTAAAAATGTATCTGAAAGGATAGTTTTAAACCTTATATTGTACTTAAGCTTTAAAGGAGTTCTTTAATGAAGCTTTATATCAATAATCATTAAATTAATCGGATATTTCTAGTAATAGACTAATGATGCAATGATTAAAATTTGAAATTTCATTATAATATAACTTTTATGTATATCTTTAATCTTATTCCTAGTCATAAGATTGCCTACAGAACTTAAAAAATGGCAAAAGAAAAAGAACCATAATTAAAAATTATGATTCTTTAACACCCAATTTAGAATTATACTATAATACATACACAAAATTCAAGTGTTTTACATTTTATTTGTTAAATTTTCAAACAAACAAAATTCGCTACCTCCCAAATGTCTATAACTCTATTTAAATATATATAAATTTCATCAATCTCTTTTTACAATATTTAAAATACAACTAAATAAATATAAAATTACAATAAATTTAATATAATAACACTTGCGCATTAAATATAAACACTTAGGGATTTTTACCAATTTTTTATGTATTTATTATAATATTCATATAAAGGGGGGTGTATACAATGTTAGCAACTCTAGTAGAACAAATCCTTAACTTAGTATTAGACCAAGTAGAATAGCAATTACAAGATAGTATTTATGAAGGAGGGAATTGAAATGATCGAAAACATCGTTGAACTCATCTTCAAATCACTTTTAAAATAATCCTCGTAAATTTAGATTGAGACAATATTGCACTTTGTATAGCGTCTTGAACTATTAGGTTACATAACTTTTATAAGGAGGGGTATTATGCTAGGAGATATCGTACAAACAATTTTAGATTTAGTATCAAGTATTTTACCATTATAAGAACAAAACGTTAACGCTTAAGAACTCTAATTAAAGATTATGATTCTTTAACACCCAAATATATATATGATGATAGTCATTTTTTAAGTAAACGGTTCTTCTGAATTCCTATAATTAACAAGCACTTACTGAGCCTTACATCGGTAAGTGCTTGTTTTTGCCAAAAATGCTTTAATTATAATATTAAAAAGCCTAATCAACTTCTATTTGGAAATTGATTAGGCTTTTTAAATACTAGCATTTAATTTTCATTAATAAATATGGTGAATTGTTCTATTCAGCAATTTGTTTTTCAAGGTCATTATGAAGTTTAAAAATCATCACACGTTCACCTGTACGAGAACTTAAATCAGTATGAAAACCTTTGACTTCTTCGCCAGTAATGGATAATACAATGTCATCGAGTGCTTCAATACCTGATTCCACGAGTTTTGAGCGTGTTCTTTTAATTGTTACTAGTCCTTCGTTCGTTTCACAAACTTTATACTCTGCTTGTGTTAATACACCTTGTAAACTCACAATAATCATATCGCGCAATATATCTGTTTTTACAGAAAGAGAGCCACGGCCAAGGAAGTCCTTTTCCCATTGAGTAATTGCTTTGCTGATTTCAGACTCATAAGTGCCTTTGGTTGTTTTCATTTAGTATGCATCTCCTGTAGAACCAAAATGAGGTTAAGTTAGATAATTATTTGAATAAAGATAACATTATCATTTTTTCATACTTTTCTCCATAGTTCTACAATATCACCTGGGAAATCATTTATATTATATTTAATAAATTAAGTACGATAAGATATCAATATTCTCATAGATCTTCGATGACATGATATTCAAATATAGCTTAATAATCCGTTGACCAGTCATGCCACTGGCCATCTTCATCAATCGTTGCTAATCTCACCCAACCGTTTTGTACTTTTTGTTGGAATGCTTTGTCCGCTTCCAGTCGTTCTTTCACAAAGTCTTCAGGCGCTTGAATCACTACAAGTAAACGTATAGGTGAATGATACATTTTATCATCTGACGACATCACGGATTGCCAAGGTAAACCTGTTAACAAATCACTCGCATTCCCTTGCATAACTCCAATGCCAGCTGTCACCGTTTGTGTTGTTTTACTACCACTACCATAATAATGGGGCGCAACTGTAGAAGCGTAATATTGTAAGTTAATCCATTGTGCTACAACTGCAGGTCCACCGATAATATTTGCTAATATACTACCATCAAGGTCGTTTTTCCAATCATAATTATGTAAAAACGCTCTACCTTGTAAGTTACCGTGCTTTGTTAGCTCACGTTGTCCAATAATAAAGGAGGCATTTTTAGCTAAGCCCCACTCTGGTCTTATCTCGCTCCAATCATTTGATAAGCGATGCGCTTCATTAACAGGGTTTTTCTTCGTTACGTTATTATTTGGTAATTGTTCTAAGCGTTGTTCGTTAGCATAATAACTGACGTTAGGCATTGCTGCTTCGATAGCATCATAAGCTTTTTGTGCCTCTTCTGGTAATTCTGGTACATAAACCCATTCTAATACGTCCACAGAAGTCTGATGTTCTGCAGCTGCGAATACGGTCGTTTCCGGAATTTCAATACCCTCACGTGCTAGCCCCTGTCTCACTTCTGGCAAGTTACATAACTTCGCTAATACTTTGCCATTAAAACCACTTGCTGCACCACCACATGCACCACAATCTAACGAGGCAGCATACGGGTTATTCGCACTTTGACTGCCATGACCACACATAACAACTAAGGGTGAAAAATCTGTCGTTAAATCCATTAAGCGTAGTGCTTGGCGTGTATAATTTAACTGCTCATCTTTTGTAAACCCTACAGGCAAACCATCTTCTTTACGATGATGGTGATCAAGTGTCAATGCTGTATCTTCTGGTTTTTGTAACCAACCTGCATAGAACCTGCGAATCCCATTTCCTACACGATTAGGTATGAAACTACGCGTAAATGTTTGTAGCGTTAACCATGGACCACTGAGCTCTGGTAAGAGTAAACTTGGTAACACATTCTGCTTCATTTTTTTAAAAGTATATGTGACCGATTCAAGTACATGCTTACGTTGTCGGAAAATAGTTGGTTCTTTTTCCTGTGTATACTCTTTAATTTTATGCTGTGGCTTACTCATTACAGGTAAAGATGGATGACTATGTTGATTCCCAAGTTCATTTTTAGCAATCGGCAAACCAAAGAACCCTGCAATACCTATCGTTTCAAAGGGACCTGCTGCTTCAATTTGTTTACGAAATGGCTCAGAACGCACATCTATACAAAATGCCATTTGTGCGAGTGGCGTGTCATTCTCTAACAACGCTTGCTTCTCAGGCGCAATAATCTTTCTTAATTGCTGATTATATGTTGCTTCCCACGCCTCTAACAATAATTTACGACGTAATTGATCATTAAACTGAGCGGCAAACAATACATGTTGTTGTTGTTCTTGTGTTGTTAATTTGTCCCATTGTTCTGCCGTAAAACCACCCCATTGCATCCATGACAAAATGCAATCCGGTAATGAAATAGATTGATTCGCTGACGTGTCATTTGTCGATATGTCTGATAAATATGGTTCCATGATTACCCACTCTATCCCTAAGCGAATCGCAAGGTAATCTAATAACAATGACTCCATTTTACTATTATTTTCGTGCTGCCATAGCATCATACCTGCCCAACCTGGTAATGATAATAAATGATTCTCTAAATAATTTTGTGTATCTTCCTCAGCAATACCTAATTTTAACAATGTTGTTCTAATTAATGATTCAGCATCATCAGGTAAAGTCTTCAATCGAGCACGTTGGTGTTTCGTTAACGCTGGATCATATTGGACTAAACGTCTCCATGAATAGAATAATCCTTTGTCACGATGAGGCATTGTCCACCCTGATTGTGCATCATCAACAAATAACTTACACCATTTAATAACGTGATAATCCACTGTATCGATTAATTTTTTATTATTTTCATCCATTACATATGTAGACAATAACGACGTTGAGCTTTTGACATCACTTGATAAATCTACATCCTCTAACTGTTGAGCTAATGCATCGACTTGCTCTTGTACATGCTGATTAGATTTTAAAGGATGTAATTTTAAAGCATTACGTCCATATTTCACTGCACTTTCTCTTGGGATTGCTAACGACGCTTGCTCCAACCACTGTTGGAATCGTTCCTCTATCTTACAGTCGTCTATTTCGCCCTGTTTCTTAGCTTCTAATATACTTGCTATCGCAGGGTAAATATCTACTTCTCGCACTTGTTTAAGCCAATGTGCAACTTCATCAAACGTTTTATCCTCTAACCCAGACCACGGACTTCTTGCCGCAAACACTGAAATGGGTGATAACGGGACAATAACCTTACTTGCAGCATCAATTAATTTTCGAATATCATTATGATTGTTTTGTGAAACATAATCTGTCTCTCTGTTTGTTTCCCCCATTTTAGTGTCCTCCTTTTGTTAAATATGTTTTAAGGTAGTTTGGATGACGTTCTACAGTCTCAGCTTTTGCATCACCGATACGTACAAGCCACATATATAATATTGAAAATGCAACCGATGAACGATTACGCGCGACCCACGTACTCATTAAACTACCAAGCAAGAGCACTAAAGCTACAATTACAACGACAAGCATAGGTGGTTGAACACTATTGAAAGTCATCGTATGTAAGGCACTAGCGAAGAAATGATGAACGATAAAGTATACTGCACCAACGACGATGAGTATCAATAAGCCCATGATACGTCCGAATTTCCCTTCTCCAAATGCCACAAGTTGTGTCCATGATACAGATAATGACCATGCTAAGATGAGTCCACTCACTAAGCGGTAGCCTTCTCCAGGCGATGTAAGCCAAAAACCTAAACCAATCGCCAAAGCTAATATACGTCCTGACACAATCCATAAGTATGACATTCTCTCACTTGCACGACTTGGTACATTAAAGTGACGCACTGCTGAACCAGAACGTAAGAAGAGCGTTGCTTTAAATAGACCATGTAAAATCAAATGGATAATCGCAGGAATGTATGCACCCATTGCACACTGGATTAACATAAAGCCCATTTGTCCAATTGTTGATCCTACTAAAAGTCGTTTATAGTCTACATGCACTAAACTTATACCTGCACCAATCAGTACAGAAATACTCGCAAACAATAACAACACAAATGTTGCAATGTCACCATTAAATATCGGTGAAAATCTTGCTAATATGACGCCACCCGCATTAACGATACCTGCATGCATAATAGCCGACACTGGTGTTGGCGCTGCAACTGATTCTATCAACCATCTTTGAAATGGAAATTGTGCAGCTGGTACCATAACCGCTAATATAATGAGCATATTAATACCAAAACTTTCCCACGCATTAATTTGAGCTAAATTTGAAGCTGTGAAAATTGAGGTGTATCGCCATTCACCAGTTAGTAATGTCATCCACACTACTGCCAACAATAATGCTATCCAACTTAACAAAAACAATTTACCAGTTACTTTTGCAGCAGCTCTCGTCACTTTCCAAGCGCTTGTTAAGCTGATTAATAGCGTTAAACCAAGTAACGTTATGCCCCAACTGACAACCATAATACGCAAATCACCTGTTAACCAAGCCATGGCGGCAAAACTAGTCGTAATTGTAAATAAAGTGAAGTACTTTCTATAACTTCGATCGCCCATTAGATACTGTACACAATAACGTTGAATGATTAAGCCTATGACTAAAACGAAAAAGGCCATTAACCACGCTAGAAAATCTGAATACCAAAACCCTACTTCTATATTTTTCGGTGCGCCTATAAGTCCGATAAATGCTACAAGCGGCGGTAATGCCACTAAGAATATGTGTATACGCACATACGCCAATGGTATGCGTGAATTTAAAAACATTATGCCACTCAATACAGAAACAATGACAGTGATAAAAAATATAATTAACAGTATTGATACATTAAGCGATGTGAGCATATTAGATTCTCCTTTCTTTTTACATTACTTTTAGCGTTACAAGATTAAACTACTTTCATTTATAACTTGTTATGTCCAGTTATTTTTCCATTAAAAAAAGCCGACAATATACAATAAACCACGCATGATTTATTACAATTGTCGGCTTCATTACAACGCACTT
Source organism: Staphylococcus sp. OJ82 (assembly GCF_000294465.1). Lineage (NCBI taxonomy): Bacteria > Bacillati > Bacillota > Bacilli > Caryophanales > Staphylococcaceae > Staphylococcus > Staphylococcus sp. OJ82. Next base: position 107,863 of record NZ_ALPU01000001.1, read on the forward strand.
TTTAAAGAAGTGATTTGCTTTGCTACCTTATATGTATGAATGTTTATGAATTTTATACTCTAAAATATTACATTTAATCTTATATGACGGATGATTTTAACTTTTCAACACTATTCGTACACTTTTTCAATTTGCCAATAATATTATTAACAACTTGCTAAAGCTTTAACATCGTGAAAAAAGCAGTATTCAACGACTATATTTATTTTTATTTAATATTACAAACATATACTTATTATTCGTGATTGTCAAGAAACACAAACTTCATTCAAATCTGTACCTCCTATTGTAAAAGTGAAAAATATAACAACTAGTTGTTCGAGAAATGAGTGAAATGTAAATGAAGCATGTTAAAATGAGTAACAAAAGTTGGGAGGCGTAGATTTGGAAAATAGGTTAAATTATAATTCTTATGGTTTTAGATTTAAAGGAGATTATCAAGATAAAGTTGCTGGATTAAATGCAATGGGTTTTGAACTTCAACAAAGCCAAGAATACAAATGGCATGGTTTAAATCGTGGAGAAAATGATGTATTTATCTTTCAGTATACGACAAATGGCTATGGCATTATTCAAATAGAAGATAAAACTTTTAATTTAGAAAAAGGAGAAGCTTTTTTTGTCAAAGTTCCAAGTAACCATTGCTATTATCTACCTCATAATTCAAATGAATGGGAATTTCTCTATTTCACAATTTATGGCGATGAAGTCAGTAGATTATTTAATATAATTGTAAATACATACGGAAATATATTCAAATTACCTTTACACTCAAAACCAATTAAACATATTATAGAAACTTTAGAAAAAGTGGATACTATCGGAATCAACCATGGTTACGACGCTTCTTCTTGCGCCTACGCCTTTATTATGAAGTGCTTAGAGTATTTTGAATACGGCTATCAACACTCTGATGATTTCCCTCTATCTATTACAAAAGCGATTAACTTCATTGAAAAACATTATCAAGAAGACATAAGTCTAGATGATATTGTTAAAGTGTCTAATTTATCTAAATATCATTTCACCCGCCAATTTAAAAAGTCTATAAAAGAAACCCCCATTAATTTTTTAGCAAAAACTAGAATAAACAAATCACTTATTTTATTAACCTCAGATGATAAGAACATTGAATATATCGCACAAGAAGTGGGCTACACTTCTAGTAATTATTTTAGTAAAGTATTTAAAAAGTTTATCGGGACAACTCCAAATAATTACAGAAAAACCATCAATATAATGCCTGTAGATAAAGTTTTCACCGATTGACAAAGAGCAATATATTACTCTTTTTAAAAATATTTACGCTTGTTTATCCTCTAGTTAATGACTAACCTAAAAGTAAGCTATAGCGATTCAAGTATTTTATTTCCATAAAATAAATTCAGTTGTTTAAGTTTTATTTTCCAACTGTCAGGAGGAGTAAATATTGAAAAAGATTACATTTTTAGGTGCAGGAAGTACTGTTTTTGCAAAGAATGTACTAGGCGATTGTATGACTGTGGATGCTTTGCAAGATTTTGAATTTGCATTATTTGATATAGATAAAGAGCGTTTAAAAGATTCAGAAATGATGTTGAATAACTTGAAACAAAACATGAATTCTACCATTACAATTAAAGCATATCAAAATCGTAAAGCAGCATTGAGTAGAGCAAAATATGTCATAAATGCAATACAGGTTGGTGGCTATGATCCGGCTACAATTACTGATTTTGAAGTACCAAAAAATTATGGATTACGACAAACAATTGCCGACACACTTGGCATTGGTGGCATTTTTCGTAATTTGAGAACTATTCCCGTAATGCAAGATTTTGCCAACGATATAAAAGAAGTTTGTCCCGAAGCTTGGTTTTTAAATTATACAAACCCCATGGCTGTTTTAACAAATATTATGTTGAAAGAAGGCATTAAGACAGTGGGCCTATGTCATAGTGTGCAAGTATGTGCTAGTGAATTACTTGAGTCTTTGGAATTACCAAAAGATAACATACAGTGGAAAATCGCTGGAATCAATCATATGGCTTGGCTATTAGAAATTAAACGTAACGAAAAAGATCTTTATCCAGAAATTAAAAAGCGAGCTAAAGAAAAACAAAAAACAACTCACGACGACATGATTCGGTTTGAATTACTGGATAAATTTGGCTATTACGTCACAGAATCGTCTGAACATAATGCCGAATACCATCCATACTTTATCAAAAGCCAGTATCCGGAATTAATAGCTAATTACAATATTCCATTAGATGAATATCCACGACGTTGTGTTAAACAAATAGATGATTGGAAACAAATGCGCGATGATATTGTTAATGATCAAAACCTTTCACATGAACGATCTCATGAATACGGTTCTTATATTATTGAAGCTATGGAAACAAATAAGCCATTTAAAATTGGTGGCAACGTTTTAAATACAGGTGGGTTAATCAATAATTTACCTGAAAATGCAGTTGTTGAAGTTCCTTGCTTAGTTGATGCAAATGGTGTTTCACCTACTTATGTTGGGGATTTACCAGAACAACTTGCAGCCCTCAATAGAACAAATATAAATACACAATTATTAACAATTGAAGCTGCTTTAACTAAAAGTAAAAGTAAAATTTACCAAGCTGCTATGTTAGATCCACATACCGCAGCTGAGTTATCTATTAACGACATTATTTCCTTATGCGACGATTTAATTGAAGCACATGGCAATTGGTTACCAGAATATAATTAAAATAAAAACCAGGCTTTTACTATTTATCTTAGAAAAGTCTGGTTTTTCTAAGATTATTAAATTCCATTAATGATTACACAATGTAGAAATATAGCTTAACACTCTATTTCACAAGCATATTAACTATGCGTATTTTGTTAACGCAATGATTTAAAGCGCTTTCATTATTGATTAGATACTATAGAGAGGTGATATAATTGAAGAGACAAATAACCCGTAAAGAAAAATATTCATTTGGAATTGGTGCATTTGGTAAAGATTTGGTTGTTAACTTAATAGGTATATATCTTATGTATTATCTTACCGACATCTTAGGTGTTGCGGCCGGTTTTGTGGGCTCCTTATATTTTGTTGCTCGTATTTGGGATGCGATTAACGATCCAGTCATGGGAATGATTGTGGATAAAACTAAAACTAAATGGGGGAAATTCAGACCCTGGTTAGTCATAGGCACACTTATAAATTCTATTGTAACAATTATTTTATTTACAAATTTTGATTTAACAGGAACAAGTTTATATATATTTATTTCAATTATGTATATTCTTTGGGGCATGACTTATACAATGATGGATGTTCCTTATTGGTCATGGTTACCTAATCTAACCAATAATCCCACCGAACGTGAAGAAGTATCTGTCATCCCTCGTATTTTTGCGAGTTTAGCAAACTTAATTCTTGGAGCTATAGGTTTAAGCGCTGTAATATATTTAGATACAATTTTCGGCACTGGAGATCAATCTACTGGTTTCTTAATTTTAACGGGAATTATCATTCTTTTTTTCATAACTACAATGGGCATTACCGTATGTAATGTAAAAGAGGCTCCTACAAATATTGATACTGGTATTACACTACGCTTTAAAGATATTTGGCGAATACTATTTACCAATAAAGAATTACTAGCCTATATCGGTATCCTAATTACGTTTTTCTTATGTACTCAAATCATTGGCAATGTACTCATTTATTATTTTAGTTATGTGGCAGAATCAAAATTCTTATTTGCCCTATATAACGGTATGGGATTTGTAGAAATTATAGCATTAATTCTTTTCCCTAGAATTGCCAAATTACTTACAAGAGAACGTATATTTCCGATTGCAACATGTAGTATCATTATAGGCCTACTCATTTTATTACTAGCTAGTTATGTTTCACCAAGTGCTATATTACCAGTTGTTATAGGTACTACTTTTATAAAAATTGGCACTGGATTTATCATGGGAATTATAACAGTTTCTATTGCCGATGTAATAGACTATAGTGAAATGAAATTTGGTCAAAGAAACGAAAGTGTCATTACTTCTACTCAAACATTTTTAATGAAAACAGCTATGGCAGTTTCTGGTTTGATTACTGGTTGGAGTTTAACTTTTTTAGGTTATCAACCTGGTGTAGAACAAAGTGAATTCACCAAGAATGGATTGCGTTTTATCATGACTATTCTACCTATTATTTGTATAATAGCAAGTTACCTCATTTATAAATGGAGCTATAATTTAAAAGGTACATACATTAAAGATGTAGTACATGTATTGAATCAAAGAAAAAGTAAAAAAGGTTGATATTAAAAACAAACGAAAGTATTAGATACTCTCATTTATTCCTTGATTTTAAAATTCTACACTTTCAATTCCCCGGGAAATATTCAAAGGTGATATTTTGCCCAAATTGGAGCCTGATGAATAATGCCAAACTACACATACACATGTCCGAATTGTGATGAATTTACAATTCGTCAATCCATGAACGACATACACAATAACGTTTCGTGCCCTGAATGTGGACATTTATCTAAACGTGTATATACTGCTTTTCAAACCTATGGAATGGACTCAAAGTTAAAAAATCGTATTGAACAAGGACAACAACCCAAACTCGTTACCAAAGATAAATTACCTCAACAAAATCGTGCAACTACAAATGCTGTCAGACCTTGGATGGCCGGACATTAATATATTTAATAGCATTACAAATACTCAGATCCACCATTGCTTAGAATTAAGTAGTAATGGTGGATCTTTTATATTCATTACTTCTAAATAATAATTTCATCGGTACATTCACACCCTCACACTGAGTACATTTAATTTAAAAACATTAATTTTACTTTCAGTAGATAGAATTAACATTTCGTTAATAATTTTAATAAAACTAAAAAGAGTTATTTTTTAATAAAAGTATAATTTGTGATATATTTATAAAATAATCATCATATATATATTCAGTTTACTTAATATTTTTATTTATTTTCAAAAACAAAGGGGATGGTTTTAATGAAAGTTGCTATAGTCACAGGAGCAAGTAGTGGAATTGGTTTTGATACAGCTAAAATGTTAGCCAAAAAAGACTACCGTGTTTATGCTCTTGCAAGAAACACAAAGAAAATGCAAGGTTTATTAGCATATAATGTCAAAATAATGAAACTAGACATAACAGATTATAATGCAATCAAAGAAGTAGTTAACCATATTTTAAATAAAGAAGGCCATATAAATATTTTAATAAATAATGCTGGCTATGGATCATATGGTGCTATTGAAGATGTATCAATTGAAGAAGCGAAAAGACAGTTCGAAGTAAATCTATTTGGTCTATCTGAAATAACAAGAGCCGTTATACCTTCCATGCGTGAACAAAAAGCAGGAAAAATTGTAAATATATCGTCAATCGGTGGACGTATACCTAATTATCTAGGAACTTGGTATCATGCTTCTAAACATGCTTTAGAGGGATACAGCGAAAGCTTACGTTTAGAACTTTCCGAATTTGGTATAGACGTTATCGTTATTCGACCGGGTGGTATAAAAACAGAATGGTCTTCTATTACAGCTCAAAATCTTAAATCATCTGCTAAAGGAGGAATCTATGAAGAAAAAGCTTTAACACTGGCAAATTCAATGATTAAATTAAATTCACTTAATTTATTTTACCCTCCTTCCGCTGTAGCTAAAGTTATAACTAATTCAATAGAAAGACGCTTTGTAAAACCGCAATATATTGTCGGTTTCCTTGCTAAAACCTCTATTTTTTTACATGCATTACTACCAGTTAAGCTATATAATTTTATTATCAAAAAACCGGTATCTAAATAATTTATGACAGGAGCGAATTTAAATGTCCACTGCAAATCTAACTTTGGCTCAAAATCATTATGCAATGTTGGAGTTATCACAACCTAATACAAGCATTTCTAATCTTTCTAATTTATTATATATCGAAAACACTTATTCTTATGATGCAATAAACAATGCATTAAATAAACTTGTTGAAAATTTTGATGCATATAGAATTCATATAATTAATGAATCAGGTGAACTAAAACAATCTTTACAACCTTTTAATTTCGAATACTTCCCATTAGTTGAATTTACAGACGAAGCTCAATATAACGCTTGGATTGATCAACAAAAAAGCAAATGCTTATTTGATTTAAATAGCGATTTATACGACTTTACAATTGTAAAAAAACCCGATGGAAAACATTGCGTTTTCTTCACACATCATCATATTATTACTGATGCATGGAGCATAACGCATTCCGTTAACTATGTCGCAAAAACTCTGATTGGCCACAATATGGAACCCAATCCTTATTCTTATTTAGATATCACTAATGATGACAAAAAATACTTAAATTCTAACCGTTATGAAATCGATAAAAATTATTGGTTTAATAAAGTATTGAATTTTAAAATTACTGATTTTTTACCAAAGTTACAAAATGAAAATTATAAATCAGTAAGAAAATCTTATTCTCTTACTGAAGATGAATTTAAGTTCCTTCATAAAATGTGCAGTGATTATTCTATTAGTATTAGTACAATGTTTATGTCTTTAATGCATTTATATGTTAGTAAATTATCGAATAAGAAGCAAAATTCAATTGGTTTAATGGTACATAATAGAAGTAGTAACATTGAAAAAGAAACTTGTGGTCTTTTTACAAAAGCGCTACCATTAATTGTTGAAATAAACCCTGAGCAAACTGTTGAAAGTTTTATCAACTTAGTTAAAAAAGAGAACTTCACTTTACTAAAACATAGAAAAATACCTACTACATTATTAATAGAACAAAATAAGGAAAAAGATGTAACGGCCTTAGCTGATTTTGCTATTTCATATCATAATATGCAATATGATAATGAAATTACAAAAGAAGGTTTTAAAGAGGAATGGTTATTAAATGAAGCAAATCTTTACAACAAATTAAATATGAATATTAGTAATAGAAATAATGAGAATACATTGCATATCGATTATGACTTCAGCACATTCTATCTAAGCGAGACTTATATTGAACAAATGCATTATAGTTTAATGGATATTTTAGTTCAATTTCATAATAATCCGCACACATGCTTAAACGACATAGACGTTGTTCCTTTTAAATGAGGTCGATAATTCATGGTAAATATTACTTTGTTTTGTATTCCACATGCAGGGGCAATAAATTTATATTTCACCCCTAAAATATAAACTTCAAAAATGATATTGCTTTAAAACCATTAGAACTTCCAGGTCATGGAGAAAGATTAAGGCTCTTTGTTAAAGAGGATTGATACAATTTTTTGAGATTAGGCAACCTTATGTTGCTTAATCTCTTTTTTGCTTGAAGAAGCATAAAGTATTGAAGTTAGTAAAATACGGCTCATACATATCAAGTGTATGAGTCAAAACTTTGTACCTTTCTGTTAAGTGAAACGGTAAATATTTTTCATGAGTGTAATTTTCTATCTTTTACGATATCCATGACTTTATATGTTGTTGCGTCGCAAAAGATGAAACTATTAACACTTGTCCACATGTTTAACGCATTTAAATTCATCCATCTTATTTTCAATGATAGATATTTTTTGCGCTTTTTTATACCAAAAAACAGGACTGATTTTTAAGTCTGTCCTGTTTAGTATAGATCCTAAAAAATAAAAACGAGGTAGCAAAATAAAATTTGCTACCTCATTTTGTTAGAAATTATTTTTTGTATGATTAATCATTATATTTAATGTATTTTCACTTGTTGGTTCCCACTGGAAATTCAATTTTTTTAGTATGAAATTAGTTTTATAATCCAAAATTTCAAAATGTGCTTTATTAAATAATGTATTGTCTAAGATACCTGTATGCAGTAGAAATGCATTGACTTCATCACTCATTACACCAAGATTTATACATTCCATTAAGTGATCCAAAAAAGCATCCCAATAAACAGCTTCTATATAATGGTTGTTCTCATTATATACTGCCATTAATTTCTGGAGTGATAAGCGCTTGTTGTTATAAATGTGATGGATTTCATTGCTTAATTGATCATTCAATATTAATTTATTACATGCTTTTGCAGCTTGGTCCACATGAGTAAATTCTAAGTCATCTTCTTCGAGCCTTGGAAACTTTTGAAGCATCTTGAATGATTTTATAACACTATAAAAAGCATTGTTTTCTTCATTTTTTTGAAAAATTCCTGTTCTAGAGTCACATTGTAAGTTACCTAGTCTATAAATGTTCGTCTCAATGCCTTCTTCACGATAAGCAATAAGTAATTTTTCAGCTTCTATTTTACTATCAATATAAATATTATTTGGTTTTTGAGAAATATCCACGTCATATTCAGAAAAAGTACTACTATCTTTATCCTCTATACTGCCTGAAGCTATACTAATTGTAGACATATGGTGAATTTCTTTTTTATTTTTATCTTTTGCAAACGATATTAAGTTGTGGATTGATTTAACATTTGTGTTATAAGAAGACTCTTCTGTCGCAAAATGATTTACATTTGCTGCTGCATTTATAATAATATCTATATTATTTACTAAATAATCATAATTGCTATTAGAAAAACCTAAATATTTTGATTCAATATCGCCCTCTACAAAATGAATACGACTCAAATCCTCTGTTTTTAATTGAGAATTAAAGTAATAGAACCAATTGTTATTTAATTTGTTCTCACCACTTATTTTTTCACTATTTCTCACTAAGACATAAATAATTAAATCTTTACGTTCTAGTAGATCTTTTAATATATGGATACCTAAATAACCTGTAGCTCCTGTCAATAATATTTGTTTATCTGATTTAACTACATCTTTATCAATAAATTTATAATTTTCATTACTTTTCACTTTGTAATCATTGATTTCAGATATAAAGTCACTATTAAAATGATGTTCATTCTTAACATTCGGAATTTTTAATGCGTCTAATTTTGTCATTACATTCATTTCTTCACGTTCAACCAACGCTTTACTTATAGATGCAATGGTCTGTAACTCAAAGATGTCTTTAATTGATATATTATATGATTTAGATATTAAAGATGTTAACTTTATAGCCTTAAGTGAATCTCCTCCCATTTCGAAGAAATTATCATGAATACTAATTTGATCCACATGTAATACTGCTTCAAACGTTTTTGCTACAGCACTTTCCATATCATTTGTCGGCGCTACATATACTTTACTTTCAACTTTAATTTCTGGTAAAGCTTTTTTATTCAGCTTTCCATTTGAAGTTACTGGCAGTTCATCAAGTTGCGTCATATATGCAGGTATCATATAATCTGGTAACTTTTGACCTAAAGATGTTTTTAAAGATCCAAAATCAAGTGAGTCATCTGATACTAAATACGCACAAATAGATAGTTCATTATCAACCATCGGTCTCGCTACATCATTGATATGAGTATGTTGTCTTAAAATACTTTCAATTTCACCCAATTCAATACGATAACCGCGTATTTTAACTTGTTCATCTATACGGCCTATATAGCTAATATTGCCGTCGCCATTCCATTTCGCTAAATCTCCCGTACGATATAATTTACCTTTCCCAAATGGATTATCAATAAATTTCTCTTGTGTTAATTCAGGACGATTTAAATAACCTGCTGTGACACCGACACCTGCAATACAAAGTTCACCAGGCACTCCGATACCCATTATATTATTATCTTCATTTAAAATATAAGCTTGAATATTGGAGATTGGTTTGCCGATTGGAATCGAATCATATGTTTTATGATTTTCACAGTCAAAACTTGTTACGTCAACGGTTGTTTCAGTAGGGCCATATAGGTTGAGTAAGGCAGTATTGTTTTTATTTCCAATAAAATGATTAAAGTCATTAACTTGTTCCGGTTTTAATGCTTCTCCACTAGCTAAAACATATTTTAGTTTCGAAATGGCTTGTGCGTTGTTTGTAGATTTAATAAAATTAACAAACATATTTAACATCGACGGCACGAAGTGAACCATCGCTACTGAGTAACCTTCTAATAATTCAGTTATTTTTTCAGGGTTCCCTTCTTCTCCAGAAGGTAGTAGAACAATTTGACTACCAAGCATTGCCCAGCCAAAGATTTCCCATACTGAAACATCGAAGGTATAAGGCGTTTTAAATAATATTGTATCTTCACCATCGACATTATATTTATTTATCACCCAGTTTAAACGGTTCATAACGCCTCCACTATGCGCCATAACGCCCTTCGGTTTTCCAGTTGTACCTGAAGTATAAATAACATACATTAAGTTAGACTCATCTGAAATTTGTTTTAAATTAGAAGTTGGGAATGCTTCTAACCTTGTTGTTTCAGTTAAATCAATGACTTTATTTCCATAATTTATAGCTTCATCTAATTCTCGATCTGTTAATAAAACCTTCGGTTGACTATCTTCTAAAATATAATTAATGCGGTCAATTGGGTACTTAGGATCGATTGGAACATAAGCACCACCTGCTTTTAAAATCCCATAAATACCAATAATCGTTTCAAGTTGTCGATCCATAATTAAGGCAATTAAACTGTTAGCTCCAACACCTTCAGCTCTTAATTGATAGGCAAGCTGATTCGCACGTGCGTTTAACTCATCATAATTTAAACTTTCACCTTCATACGTAATGGCTGTTTGATAAGGCGTTGCTTTTACTTGTTTTTCAAAACGCTCTACAAATGTTTCCTTATTATTTAAACTAGCCTCTGTATCATTAAATTCATTTAAAATTGTATATTTCTCATTTTCATCCAATATCTCTATATTTTTGATTTTTGTATTTGGATTTTCTATTGCCTTATCCATGATTTTTAAAATAATATTATGTAAATCTATAATTTCTTTCTCATTCACAATAGCTGTTTGATAATCATAATCTACAGTTAAAGTGTTCTTTCGATTTCTATTACTAATATTCACAGTTAATGGCGCGTTATTTGAGCCATTTTCTATCCATTCATCTGAATAAACATTTTTTAAAACTTCATGACTGTATTGAGTATTTTGGTAAGAGATCAGACAGTCTAATAGTCCTTTTTGCCCACCACTATCTTCTACTATATTTCTATAAGGGTATTTTCTATGCTTTAATATATTGAAGGTTTCATATTTTGTTTGAGTTAATAAATCAGATATAGAATAATCACTAGAGACATCAATTATAATTGGCAACGCCCTTGAAAATACTCCTGTAACTCCTTTTTCTGCTTTTTTATTTCTATTATGCATTATCGACCCAACTGAAATTTTTTTCGATGCCGTTTTTTTATATTTTATAATAATCATCATAGCAGAGAATAAATTATTAATACTTATATTATTTTTTTCACAAAATTCGTGTATTCTATGGGTTTCAATATCAGACAAACTATAACTTTTTCTATTACTATGACCATTATTATCACTATTTTTCTCGAATAATTCATTGTCTTCTAAATTTTCAGTCTTTTTCAACCAGAAAGATTTATCTTTTTCAAATCTTTTAGTATTTTTATATTCTATTTCTTCTTCGATGTAATCAAAATATGTAGATTCTATTTCCTTGCTATTCGGTCCATCATTTAAATATTTACTTATTGTATTTGCAGCTACTGTTATACTCCATGCATCTGAAATGACATGATGTTCCATCAAAAATATTCCGATTTTTCCAGTAGGTAATTTCACTATTTTAAAGTCAAATAAGTCACTATCTGTTGAAAATAAATTTTTGCGTGCTTGTTCATTAATCCATTTGGTATACCCTACTTGATTATTCTTAAAGTCAACAAAATCAAATTTTTTGTCTTTATGTTCACTAATATATTGTTTATATTCACTCTTCACTTTTTTCAATTTAATTCTATAAGTTTCATGTGTTTTTATTAGATTATTTAATGCTTTTTCTATTTCTTCTATTTTAATACCAGGTTTAATATAAATAATAACTGATATATTATTAATACTATTATTTTCATAATATTCTTGTAGTTGAATAATCTCAGTTTGTGCATCTGATAAATTAATTGTTTCCATAATTAAACCCCCTTTTTTATATCTTAAGATTAACATATTTTTTAAAAAATAACCTTTTATAACTTTTATTATTATTAAAATAAAGGTTATAAAAAGTTATAGATTGTAAATATTTTGTAAATATTTTATTGAAATCAAAAAATAATATTAATTAAAACAAACGTAGTGTAAAAACAGCTTATAAGAGCAGCTGGTTTACAACACTTTAATAAATGATTTTTTTATATTTTGATAAGTAACCAATTCAATATCAGGTTCGGTGATATTTTTGCAACAAACAGCTACTTTGTAATTTGCGATAATATCTAACAATAGAAAATGATTTGTAATAACTTGATTATTGAACGACAGTTTAATGTTTTGTTTCCTATTAAGATCAAAAGATAAATCTTGAATATTCAAATATAAACCCTGTCCTACAAATTTAATATAGCTCTCTTTTAAGCACCAAATCGAAAAGAAATTTTCTTTATTATTGCTCAGCTTAGCGCGTTCACTATCATGTGTTATATCATTAAACAGCTTCTTATTTATGTCTTCTATTTGTTCTATATCGACCCCTACTGACGAATTGGAGATATAACAAGCCGCCCATTCATTTGAATGAGATAAATTAAAATGTACATTCTGTGCTTTTGCTAAAAAAGGTTTGCCATACTCATTTTCCTCAAAAATGAGTTCTTCAGGAGAAAATCCATAATCTTGTATCAGCGCATAATACAATAACAGTTCACTAACCAAAGCAAGCATTTTATCATTTTCAACATGTAACTTATGGATTCTGCTCCGCTTGTCGCCTTTTATACGATTTAAAAAACGTTTTTGTATAGCATCATAGTTTAAGTCACTAACATTTATTAAATATAACTTCATCTATTTGCTCCATTCTAACTAGGTTTAATACATATCGATTTACAAAAATATACAATGATATAAAAAGTTATTAAAAATATTATATTATTATTTACATAATAACACGTGGAAATAATTTTGATATTAAATATTTTTTAAGATTTTGTTATTGTAATAATAATTTATATCATACAGATATATTGGTTTTAGAAGAAACAAATTGATGGAAATGACAAAATATTATGTATACCCCCTTTTATATTGTATAGTGCGTATAAAAGAGTTAGGAGATGCTTGAATGAAAGTTAACAAAATAATTTATATGCTATTAGCCTTCTTTCTAGGTGGATTGGGCGTCCATAAATTTTACTCAAATAAAAGAAAAATAGGGATATTATATTTTGTGTTTTGTTGGTCTGGTATTCCTGAAATCATTGGTATCGTAGAGGCGATTTTAACTGTTTTTAAAAAGGCAGATAGTAATGGTGATATAACAGTATAAAGAAATTTAAAATTCCAGTTCCCAAGGAATCTATTAATATAAAAAATAGCAGTGAAGTCCTCTATCATTATAGATTTCTTCACTGCTATCTTCTTATGTTTTAATTTTATAACAATTCAAACATTTATATTGTTAAGAATTCTGAGCGTTGTTTCTCACGCTTATCAATTACAATTTGTGACGTTTTAACATCTAATTCTAATAATTTTTCGATATTTTGAGTTACGAATTCATCGCTTCCTACTATATAGAATCAGGCGTTTTTATCCATTGCAATATTTTCTAATTCTTCATAATATGATGCTCTACTATCCACAAATTGTGATGTGAATTTTTTATCTGGTACAGACTTAAATATATCTGTAAATAAGAATTCTCTAGACGAATCAACATTTATAGAATGTATTTTATTAACATCCTCAGCGTTCTCTAAATATTTAAGTACTATTGGTCTATATGTTGCCAAACCAACGCCAGAAGATAGTAAATACACATTTTTACTTTCTCTTTTTAGTGGAATATTTGAATGTGTTTTAAAAATTGCTACTTCCTGTCCAACTTCTAAATTATTTAAAATATTTTTAAACTCAGAACATTGTTTTCTTATTCTTGTAGTAATTCCAATTATATTCTCATTAGGAACGGTAGAAATCGACATATGGCGGACCAAGCTTTTATTTGGTTTTTCGCCTTCATTAAAGCCTTTTAAGCCCATGTGTGTATGAGATCCTTCTTCCCAAGTAAATCCCTCTGGGCAATCAAGTAAATACGTTTTAATTTCAGACGTTTCATTAATAATCTTATTTATTTTAGTCCAATATATCTGCATTTATATATTCTCCTCATCATTTACGATTAAATCTATTTATATAATATACTCCAAATGATAATAATTATCAATTAAAGCATATTACTGTTTATCGAAAATAATTTTACAGAAGTGATTTTCGCTATATTTAAAGCGTGAGTAGAAAAAAGGGCAGCTAACTCTCCTGTTGAATATATAGACATATTTTTCACCTCCTATTTTATTTAATACACTATTACCCTGAGTAACAGTCAATATAAATAAACACTCTCATTATGTTTTCTACCAAATTATTTATGAAAAGTCGAAATATTTATACCCCTATAAGGTATGTGTTATACTAAAATCATCTTATTACCAATTCTATAAATATAGGGGGTTTTATTATGGAACATAATGATCAACACCATAATCATGATGCTCATAGTCATCACGAACATGAGCATCATGACAGCCATAATGGTCATGCGCATCATCACGGTAATTTTAAAAATAAATTTTTTATTTCTTTAATTTTTGCAATACCTATTATTATTCTATCACCAATGATGGGTGTTACATTGCCATTCCAATTTTCATTTCCAGGTTCTGATTGGATTGTTTTAATCCTTGCTACAATTTTATTCTTTTACGGTGGCAAACCATTTTTAACAGGTGCTAAGGATGAGATTTCAACTAAAAAACCTGGCATGATGACGCTAGTTGCTTTAGGCATTTCAGTGGCTTATTTTTATAGTTTATATGCTTTTTACATGAATAATTTCACCGATTCCTCAACGCATACAATGGATTTTTTCTGGGAATTAGCGACTTTAATTTTAATTATGTTGTTAGGTCATTGGATTGAAATGAATGCTGTAGGTAAAGCAGGCAATGCATTGAAAAAAATGGCAGAACTGTTACCGAATATTGCAATTAAAGTGACAGAAGATGACCAACGTCATGAAGTTAAAATTGATAACATCAATATTGATGATATTGTTGAAGTTAAAGCTGGGGAAAGCATACCTACAGATGGCACAATCACTCAGGGCGAGACATCAATTGATGAATCATTAGTTACTGGTGAATCAAAAAAAGTTGCCAAAAAGTATAATGATGACGTTATTGGCGGCTCTATCAATGGTTCAGGCACAATACAAGTTAAAGTTACAGCCACTGGTGAAAATGGCTACCTATCTCAAGTTATGGGATTAGTTAATCAGGCGCAAAATGATAAGTCAAAAGCCGAGCTTCTCTCAGATCAAGTAGCAGGTTATTTATTTTATTTTGCAGTGAGCGTAGGGTTAATTTCATTTATTGTATGGATGCTTATTCAAAATGATATCGACTTCGCACTTGAAAGACTTGTTACTGTATTAGTTATTGCTTGTCCACACGCATTAGGACTGGCCATTCCATTAGTTACAGCACGCTCTACTTCTATAGGTGCACATAATGGCTTAATCATAAAAAACAGAGAATCTGTAGAAATTGCCCAACATATTGATTACGTTATGATGGATAAAACAGGAACACTTACTGAAGGTGATTTTACAGTAAATCACTATGAAAGTTTTACTGATGAATTCCATGAGGAGATAATATTGAGTCTATTTGCTTCATTAGAAAGTAGTTCTAATCATCCACTTGCTACTGGAATCGTTGATTTTACTAAAGGTAAAAATATCTCGTATGCTAATCCTAAAGAAGTTAATAATTTACCAGGCGTAGGATTAGAAGGCACAGTTGATAATAAAATACTCAAAATAACGAATGCTTCTTATCTCGATAATAACAATCTTAAGTATAATAAAGAACAATTCACTCATCTTGCTCAACAAGGTAATTCTATTAGTTATTTAATTCATAACCAACAAGTTATTGGCATGATTGCACAAGGCGATAAAATCAAAGAAAGCTCACAACAAATGATTTCAGACTTATTATCAAGAAACATTACACCAGTGATGCTTACTGGTGATAATAAAGAAGTTGCAGAAACAGTTGCTAAACAATTAGGAATTAACGATGTCCATGCACAATTAATGCCCGAAGATAAAGAAAGTATTATTAAAGCATATCAAAGCAGAGGTAGTAAAATTATGATGGTTGGCGATGGAATCAATGATGCTCCCAGTCTTATAAGAGCAGATATTGGAATGGCGATAGGCGCTGGAACAGATGTAGCAGTCGAATCAGGCGATGTCATACTTGTTAAAAGCAATCCATCCGATATTATCAATTTCTTTACACTTTCTAAAAACACTATGAGAAAAACAATTCAAAATTTATGGTGGGGTGCTGGATATAACGTTGTAGCCGTTCCTCTTGCAGCCGGTATATTAGCTTTTATAGGTTTAATATTATCGCCTGCTGTAGGTGCAATACTCATGTCCTTAAGTACAGTTATCGTAGCAATTAACGCTTTTACTTTAAAATTAAAATAAATGATAGGGGTTAAAATTATGATTAAAAAATTAAGCTTTATTATATTAGCATCAGGCCTCGTATTATCAGCTTGCTCAAATGGCAGTGGAGAGGAAAAAGATTCTAAAGATCAAAAACACGAGGAACATATGGAACATAAAAGTGAAAATAAAGTTCCAGAGGATATGGAGAGCACAGAAGAAAGTAAATTTAAAAAAGATGATGAAGTTACTATTACAGCAGGACACATGCCAGGTATGAAAAATGCGGAAGCTACTGTAAAAGGTGCTTATGAGACTTATGCTTATGTCGTAAGCTATACACCCACAAATGGGGATGAAAAGGTAAGTAATCATAAATGGGTTGTTAATGAAGAAGTTGCCGATGCCCCTGAAAATGGCTTTAAGAAAGGTGATACAGTTAAATTAGAAGCTGACCATATGCCAGGTATGAAGGGGGCAGAAGCAAAAATAGATGATGTAAATAAGACAACTGTTTAT
The DNA here is from genome assembly GCF_000294465.1 of Staphylococcus sp. OJ82. Lineage (NCBI taxonomy): Bacteria > Bacillati > Bacillota > Bacilli > Caryophanales > Staphylococcaceae > Staphylococcus > Staphylococcus sp. OJ82. The sequence goes on from NZ_ALPU01000001.1 coordinate 124,958, forward strand.
GTAGTTGATTATAGATCAACTGAAAATGACAAAATGGTTAAAAATCATAAATGGATGACAAGTAACGAACTAAAATCGAGATAAATTAAATTATCCTTTTAGACTTTTTAAAATCTAACCGCATTTAGCATTCCCATTACTTTCGATATTATAATACAGATGATATGACGTAATAAAAAGAGCAAACACTTTTCAATAAAAAAATAAACCTGGCACTATCATTAAAATTACTCAATGATATTGCCAGGTTTTTGTGTACTAAGCATTTTTAAGTTTAATCAATTACGATTGTTTCTTTTTCTCAGCGTCTCTTAATTCGATACGTCTAATTTTACCTGAGTTGGTCTTAGGTAAGTCTTCGACAAACTCGATGGCTCTTGGATATTTATATGGCGCAACGTCATGTTTGACGTAGTTTTGTAATTCTTTGATTGTGTCTTCATTACCAGTTACATCATCTTGTAAAATAATAAATGCTTTAACGATGTTCCCTCTAATTTCATGTGGGCTTGCAACAACAGCACATTCTTTTACGTAAGGATGTTTCGTAAGTGAATCTTCAACCTCGAATGGTCCTATTGTATAGCCAGAACTAATAATGATGTCATCTTTACGACCTTCAAACCAGAAATAACCATCTTCGTCTATTTTAGCTAAATCACCCGTCATAAAATAGTCACCATTTTGTGGTTCTGCTGTGCGTTCTGGGTCTTTATAATAACCTTTGAATAATGCAGGTAAGTCTAACGGCACTGCGATATTACCTACTTCGCCTACTTTAGAAAGTTCACCATCATCATTAATAACTGTTACATGACTACCAGGGATTGCTTTACCCATTGAACCGGGACGGCTCTCTGTATCTTTTAAAAATCCAATCAACAGTGTACTTTCTGTTTGGCCGTATCCATCTCTTACCGTAAGATCAAAGTTTTCTTGGAATTTTTCAACGACTTCTCTATTTAATGGTTCGCCTGCAGACACTGCACTATGCAAATGTTCTAAATTATAATCTGTTAAATTAGACAGTTTTGCCATCAAGCGATACTCAGTCGGTGTACAACAAAGCGCATTAATTTTATTATCTTGTAATAACTGTAAATATTTTTCAGCATCAAATCTTCCATTATATACAAAGGCAGTTGCACCTGATCCCATAATTGATAACAATGGGCTCCATACCCATTTTTGCCACCCTGGTGCAGCAGTTGCCCAAACAATATCGTCTTCTTTAATACTCAACCAATGTTTTGGCGCCATCTGCATATGTGCATAGCCCCAACCGTGTGAATGGACAACAGCTTTAGGATTACCAGTTGTACCAGACGTATAAGATAATAAAGCAATATCTTCACGAGAAGTTTCAACAATCTCTAATTGATCCGTTGAATTTGCTTTTTCATCTTCAACTGACATCCATCCATCTTCTTGACCGCCAACAATAAATTTAGTTAAAGTGTCGTATTCTTTGACTGCTTTAAACTCATCAAGCGCATCTGAAATAACTACAATTCCTTTTACTTCACCATGTGTAATTCTGTATTGTAAATCTTTCGTACGTAACATTTCAGAACTAGGGATAATAATGATACCTAATTTTAAGGCAGCAAGATAAACCTCATATGTCTCAATACAACGTGGCATCATGACGAGCACTTTGTCACCTTTTTTAAAACCATATTTTAAAAACATATTACCAACTTTATTCGCATTTTTGATAAGGTTGGTATATGTAATTTCTCTATTTTCTCCTGTTTCATTTTCAAATATTACAGCTTTTTTAGATTGATCTACTGTAAATTTTTCGATTTCGCTCACTATGTTATAAGTTTCTGGAGCGATTAAATCTTGTTTATTCATTATTTACTCTCCTTTTATTTGAATATCTATAATCTGTACAATTGTACTTTAAATGTATAGATTACTGATTACTTATCCAAATACTTTCCAATAATTTAATGATAATTTTAAACTTATTACATGTAAATAGATACGATTATGACTTAAATGATTTATTTACTTATTTATTATAGCAAAAGTGACCCATAGATAGATATATTTTAAATTCAGAATAATTAAAATATTTTTGCAAAATCATTTTTTTATACACTTATTAATTCCACAAAAAGCTCTAGCAATCACTTTATAGAGTTCTGAAATTAATCTAAATAATTTATGTTAACTCCTGATTTTTCAACTTCATTTATATTTCCCTTCATATAAATAGAGTTTATTTTGACATTAGCTATAATAAAAGTGTAGTATTTCATACGTAGCATTATAAATGTGTAAATCACTACGAAAATTATACGCACCATTTCAAAATTATTAAAATAGATTGAGAAATGGTCCCTGTTCATCAATTATCGGATGTATTATTTATTTTTAAGCTCAATCACTATATTGAAAATGAGCTTAGTGTTAAACTGTTTAGATGTGCAATTTTTATGAAAGAAGTGAGTCTATTGACTGAAACAGGAGCATTCCATGTAGAAAAAAGAATCCCCTTATTTATCGTATTATTATCAGGGGCCTTTATTACAATTTTAAACCAAACATTACTTGGTACAGCTTTACCCCCTATTATGAAAGACCTACAAGTATCTGAAAGTACGGTACAGTGGTTACAATCTATATTTATGTTAGTAAACGGTATAATGATACCTGTTACTGCATTTTTAATTCAACGTTATACATCGAGGCAGTTATTCTTAACCGCCATGAGCATTTTTGCATTAGGTACTTTAATCTGTGCTGTCGGACTAGATTTTTCAATGCTATTAATTGGACGTGTCTTACAAGCAGCAGGCGCTGGTATTATGATGCCATTAATGCAAACAATCTTATTCTTACTTTTCCCTGTAGAAAAACGTGGTACCGCAATGGGCTTATTCGGCTTAGTCATTGCATTCGCGCCAGCGATTGGACCTACGCTATCAGGTATTTTAGTAGAGCATCTCTCATGGAGAAGTGTCTTCTACGTCGTATTCCCAATTGCAGTTGTTATCATCGTTGCTTCAATTTTCCTATTGAAAAACGTTACAGAAACTTCAAACCCAAAACTAGATATCGCATCAGTAATTCTATCTACACTAGGTTTTGGTGGACTCTTATACAGTTTCAGTTCTGTTGGAGAAGCAGGATGGGGCAGTGTACAATTTATCTTACCACTTATCGTTGGTATCATTGCATTAGTTATATTTATTCGTCGCCAGTTAAACCTCAAAGAACCTATGCTTGAATTTAGAGTGTTTAGCTACAGCATTTATACGTTAGGTACAGCATTAAGCATGTTCGTATTTGGTGTATTAATCGCATCAAACATTATTTTACCATTATATATGCAAAATATGATTGGATTCTCTGCATTAGAATCTGGTTTAGTATTATTACCAGGCGCTGTTGTTATGGGAATAATGAACCCAATTACAGGTTATTTATTTGATAAATTTGGCGGTAAATGGCTCGCTCGTATTGGCTTGCTCGTATTAGTTGCTTCAACAATACCATTTACAATGCTCACAGCTGATACAACCTTTACTTATCTTGCCACGGCTAACGCAGTACGTATGGTATCACTAGCAATGGTTATGATGCCTATGACAACGCTAGCGATTAATCAATTACCGAATAGTCTCATTGCTCATGGTACTGCTATGAACAACACATTTAGACAAATGGCCGGTGCAATCGGTACAGCGTTATTCATTACGTTAATGTCTGTTTCAGCTATTCCTAGTGAAGGTCTAGAAGGTATGATTCATGGTGTGAATGTAACATTCATGGTCGCTACTGGTATATCAGTCATCGCATTATTATTATCAGCTAAACTTAAAGATGACAGTAAACCATCACGCAGAACAATTTAATTAGACAATCGATCAAAAAGCTTCATTATAATAGATAATAAAAAAACACTTTCGTTACATTCATATAAATAGAATGTTTTCGAAAGTGTTTTTTATATTTTAATATATTAACTTTGGTTGATAAAAATGCTTTATTAACTGTTCGATTTGTTAGCGTGCAGTGTTTTCATTGCAAATCTCGCTATTGGTTGAGCTATGAGTAGTTCAATCCAAAATGCAATAAAAAGTTACGAGGCCAATTATAAAAGAATATTTCAAAGATTAGTCTGTAGCAGAAAGTCTGTTAATTGCAATTTCACCCACTGCTTTCGCTGCAACTAATAATGCATCTTCATTCACTTCAAACTTAGGATGATGATTCATATATGGCGCTTCAATGTCTTCTGGTTTACAGCCAACGATGAAAAAGGCACCTGGTATTTCTTTTAAATAATACGCAAAATCTTCAGAACCTGAAACTGACGGTATTTCTACAAGATGTTCAAAATAATCACCCTTACTTGCTGTTAAAATATCTACCACTTGTTCTGTTTGTGCGGGATGATTGTATAGCACAGGATAACCAAATTGGTAATCTAAATCATACGTAACATCAAAACCGACCGCTACGCTTTTTGCGACTTTCTCAATCTCTTCATACATAAATTGCTCTAAGTCATCATTAAGATAACGTGCTGTTCCTTTGATTGTAACTTTGTCTTGTATAACATTGGCTCCACCAGGTGCATCAAACGCACCAACAGTAATCACACCCATTTCTGAAGGATCGATACGTCTAGACACTATTGTTTGGAGGGTGTTTACAAAATTGGTACCTGCAATCAAAGCATCGTGTGTTTTATGAGGACTCGCAGCATGACCACCTAAACCATTAATCGTTAAAGTAAATGTAGAACTACCAGCGAAAGCATTGCCTTTATTATATCCAATCACGTCTGTACCAGCGACGGGTACTACATGAATACCATATATTTCATCTAAATCATTTAATGCACCTGATTGCATCACTTGTTGTGCACCACCTGGAGGCATTTCTTCAGCATGTTGATGAATAATTTTAACTGTACCTGAAAGTTCATCTTTTATTTCAATTAATGCGTCTGCTAATCCTAACAAATACGCGGTATGTGCATCATGGCCACACGCATGCATCACCCCTTCATTTGTTGACTTAAAGGGCACATCTATCTCTTCTTGTATTGGCAACGCATCAAAATCAGCGCGTAATCCTATTGTTTTGCCAGGTTGTCCCCTTTGATTTCTACAATAATTGCGTTACTACCTAGAACAGGTTGCGTAACTGTAACTTCTTTCGATTTGTAAAAATCTTTAATATATTGCGCCGTAGCATCCTCTTGGAATGACAACTCCGGATGTTGATGTAAATAACGACGATGCTGAATCATCTCAGATTCCTTCTCTTCCAACTTTTCAAATAATATCTCTTTTGTATTCATAACTGTTCACTTCTTTCGATTTGTTTATAAATAATTTAACTATTTTAAAATTTTAAATCTAAAAGAAGATTAATACAAAAATAAATTACTGTTTTATGGAATTTTACATTTTTAAATATTTAATGAAGTAATGTTAATCTCTCTTATTATGAAATTTTTATAGTATATCTACTTGTACTTCTGTCTCATTTTTATAAACGATATACATCATAATGCTAGCAATCACCACCATAATAAAGCCAAAATATGGTGTCATTGAAAGAGAAAAATGATTGAGCACATATCCTCCGATGACCGCTCCCAATGTGATGCCGATATTGAAGGCAGCAATGTTTAAACTAGAAGCAAAGTTAGTCGTTGCCTTATTTTTACGTTCTGCAAAAAGCACCACAATCAATTGCAGACCCGGAACGTTCATAAATGCGAACAACCCCATAATAAGTATGGCTATCGTACCTAAGAAATAATGTGTCACAGATAAGCCTAGAAGTAATAAAACAATAGCTTGAATTAAAAATATCCATATAAGTACTTTTGTTGGCTTATTGTTTGTTAATTTCCCATCAAGTGTATTGCCAATAGCAACCATTACACCATATATCACAAGTAGTAGTACCACCGCTTCGTCACTATAATTCAAAATATCTGTAAGTATACTAGTCAGGTATGTGTAGACTACAAAAGTGCCACCGTAACCGAGTGCAGTAATCAAATAAACCATCATTAATGACTTGTTTTTAAACACTTCTAATTGTTCCTTTATCGATGCCTGATCATATTCTTTCAAATTACTTGGCACTGCAAATATATTAATGATTAAACTGATCAATCCAATCATAGCAATCGTAATAAACGACGCTTCCCAACCAAAGTGCTGACCAATCCACGTTCCTAATGGTACGCCTGTAATTGTAGCAACGGTTAAACCTGTAAACATCATTGCAATCGCGCTTGCACGCTTATCAGGCGTTACCAAATCACTTGCGATTGCTGTGGCTATAGACATAAACACTCCGTGCATTAATGCCGATAATACACGCATTGCTAGCAACATACTAAACGTGGTAGCAAAGGCAGCAAGTGTATTCGCAACAATGAAAATAAGCATAATCATTAATAGTAAATGCTTCCGTTTCATTTTATTTGTCAGTGGTGTTAGTACAGGTGCTCCTATTGTTACCCCCACAGCATACAAAGATACAGTTAATCCTGCTAATGAAATCGTAGTATTAAAAGCATTTTTAATGAGCGGTAAGAGACCTACACTAATAAATTCAGTCATTCCAATTGCAAAGGCAGACATTGCTAACGCTAATATAGCGAATTTGTTTTTTCTCATAATGTTTTTTGACTCCTTCTTGTTTTGTGTATGTGTTAATATAAACTACACGTATCAAAAGCGGAAGTACGCACTTTAAAGTACTATAGGCACCTTTGAGTACCTATAAGGAGGTAATTAAATGAGCAAATCTTATAATATTGGCGTCGAAGCAACCATTGATGTCATCGGTGGAAAATGGAAACCTGTCATCTTATGTCATTTACAAAACAACGGGTTGATGCGTACATCTGCATTAAAACGTGCTATTCCAACGATCACTCAAAAAATGTTAACACAGCAATTACGTGAACTAGAGAATGACGGTATCATCAACCGTATCGTATATGATCAAATCCCGCCTAAAGTTGAATACGAATTATCAACTTATGGTCAAACACTAGGAGAATTACTTTCTTCACTTTGTTATTGGGGAGAGTTCCATATTGAAAAAATGCACCAACAAGGTGAAACGGTCTCATTAGCACAACAAGATTTTGTCGATATACCCAAACCGAGTTAAAAAAATGCCCCTTTCTATAACTTTAGAAAGGGGCATTTTTGTATACCAAATTATTATGATTTTTATCTATATTTAATAGATAGATGAGTATATTCCATACAGAAGTATCGTTCTTCTATAAAATTGTGCCGATTTTTTAAAGAGATGACGCCTAGGGTAATAGTATGAGTGAGAGACTACAGGCTCGAGCCATACCCCAGGCAAGCATGCACTTTCAAAATCGGGGATTTTTATATTCTAAAATCTTTTGTATACCAAATTATTATAATTATTTTGTTCTTAAGTCTTGTTTTTGGGGATTCCTAAATCTTTAGGAACCATCGTTTCAAGTTGTAGTTCTTCATCTTCATAGTACAGTTTCTTTAAATCAACATCGAAGAATTGTTTCATTCTTTGTTCAGTCATTACTTCAGTTGTTTCACCAAAGACAATACCTTTTTCTTTTCCAGTAATAATTACATTATCTGATAGATAAAACGCATGGTTTGGATAATGCGTATTAATAATGCACGATATCCCCTGTTCTTTTGATAGCTTACGTATCGTTTGTAAAATCGTAATTTGTTTTTGAATATCTAAATGAGATTCTGGCTCATCCAGTATTAATAATTCAGGGCCCGACACAAGTGTTCTTGCGATAAGTGCTAATTGTAATTCTCCGCCACTGACTTCGTTACATGATTGATTGGCTAAATGGCTAATACCTACTGTTTCCAGCGCTTCAATTGCAGCCGCTTCATCTTTTTTTGAAGGTTGTGCTAAAGTACTTATAAATGGTGCTCTCCCCATAATCACAAGTTCTAAGAGCGTATAACCAAAAGTCATTTTTTGAGCTTGTGGCACATAACCAATCTTCTTCCATAATTCTTTTTTCTTCAGGTCATTTAACGGGACATCATTGATAAACGTTTCGCCATCCGTCCAATCTAGCAGACCAATAACACATTTTAGCAATGTTGTTTTTCCTGCACCATTAGGCCCTAGAATGGATAAGACCTCGCCAGGAGCCAATTTAAAACTCACATCTTCTTTATATAAATAAGGTTTGTTTTTATAATGAAAATTGCCTGCTTTTACTTCTAAGTGCATTACCACGAACCTCCCATACGGCGTAATAAGTATGCAAAAAATGGTGCGCCAATAATTGCAGTTAAGATAGATAATGGAATTTCAGTAGCTGTTAAACTTCTAGCTAAGTTATCAATAATTAACAGATACGTACTACCGATAGCGAGTGATACAGGTAACACATATTGATTATTGTTACCTACAAACATACGTGCAATATGTGGGATGATTAAACCAACCCATCCTACGATACCCGCTACTGCAACCGTAGCTGCTGTGATTATCGTTGCACCTGCAATGATTGCCCATTTTAAAGATACAACAGGAATCCCCATAGATTTAGCTTCATCTTCTGGTAACGTGAGTAAATTGAGTCTCCATCTTAGTGTATACAATATGAGCACACCTATAATGATAATTGGTGCCGCAACATATAAATCTTTATAAGTTGCAGTTCCTAGACTTCCCATTAACCAATATGTTATTGCAGGTAATTTTTCTTCTGGATCAGCTACGAACTTCATTAATGAAATAAGCGCGTTAAATAATGCTGATGTAATGACACCTGCGAGTACAAACATAAAGATTGGAGAATTTTTTTGATTTCCCGCTACAAAGAATGCAAACAATATCGCCAATAATCCAAATGCTAAAGCCAATATTTGTGCGCCAAATGTGTTACCAAAGAACAATATACCTAGGGAAGCTCCAAATCCAGCTCCTGCTGAAACACCGAGTATGTCTGGCGAAACTAATGGGTTGCCAAACATGCCTTGGAAACTCGCACCAGAAATAGACAATCCACCCCCTATTAATAAGGCTAATAATATTCTTGGAAAACGGACATTCATCACAACTGTTTCTTGCACTGGCGCCCAAGTTTCTTCTATAGGAATAATTTGTGATGTTAAAATTTTAATAATGGTAATAGGATCTATAAAAACTCTTCCTACTCCGAGTGAAATAATTGCTACCACAAGTGGTAAAACAATTAATAATAATATTTTTGATTTCTTCATTAGTTAACTCCTTAATACTTCGCTGCATCAGATGACGGATGTAAAATAGACTCAACATCTTCGTCTGATAATTTATAGTCGTAAAAATCTTGGTAATATGATTTAATTTCATCTTTCATATCATAGTTGAATTTATCTGGGTGATTATGTTGCGCCATCCATTTAAGCATTAATGGCGCATCTCCGTTTGGTGGGAACCAACGATAGATACCTAAAGGGACCTTATAGACCGCTTTGTCTTTAACTGCTTTTACCTGACTCCAATCTTGACCAGACACTTTGTTTTTCAATAAATCATTAGGCTGGGTCTCAGTGAAGTTCGTAATATAGATTTTATCTGGATTCCATTTATAAATTTGCTCCATATTAACTTCTTTTTGACCATCGACACCGTCATCGCCAACAACATCTATACCACCAGTTGCTTCTGTCCATTTTTCACTAAAGAAATTACCGCCACCGACAACAATAGAGTTGTCTGTATGTTGATGTAAGAATAGCACTTTGGGTTTGTCTGATTTTTTCGTGCCTTTTAGACCATCATCAATCATTTTTTGAGATTTTTCTCCCTCTTTCATAAATTTCTCAGTTCTATCGCTCGTCTTACCACCTTTAACATCTGAAGTGACTTTTAACCAGCTGTTAAACGTAGCTAAAGGATCAGCGTCTTCTACCTTGATTGTTTCTAGTCCCATGGTTGGTATACCACTCTCCGCAACTTTATCTAAGGTTTTCTGTTCAGTAGCATTTTCAAAATAGACATCTGGGTTTATTTTAGAGAGTTCTTCTATATTCACATCGCCATTTTTCACAAATTCTGTAGACGCTTTTTTAATATCAGGCGATATTTTAGAAAGTATAGAATTTTCTGCAGCGTTATACGCATTAGGATGTAGACCTTTAATTTCTTTTGTAGAATTCGTCCCTACAAACCAAGTAGAAAAGTATGGTAAGATGCCTCCTACTACAATACTGTCTGGATCTTTCTTTATTTTCACTTCTCGGCCTGTTTGATCTTTCACTATTTTTTCTTCTTTTGTTAATTCTTTCTCTTCTGAATTCGTAGCTGTCGTATTTGAATTACATGCTGTAAGTAATGTAGCTGATAATACAATTCCAGCTAGAGCACTATATTTTTTCTTCATTGATTATCTCCTGTTCTTAGCCATTGTCCTAAACTATGTAAAAATGGCTTTGCTTGATTAATAAAACCGAGTCCGATATGAAACATTGGATCTAACGACGTTACGATTAACTCGCCATTGAAATTGATATCATCAATATAAAAAATAGACCGTCCATCTGGTGTATTTAACAGTGATTTCGCGCCATTTGGTGGAGCAAACGTGCCGTGATAATGCCACTTCATATCATCCACTTTCAAGTATTCATATAAACTATGCGTTTGATAATCAGGGTTTAACGGGAGGTCGCCGTTGGGTCGAACCCACCAACTGAAATTCACTTCAGAATCTTCCCAATGTATGTGAGGAAACCATTGATCCAATACTTCTCCAAAAATTACTAGCCGCTTACCTTGTTTTAAAAAATTTAAAAATATTTGTCTATGTTGTTTCAATAATTGAATATCTAGCCGACACGATAATAAAATTGTGTCATAGCAACTTAAGTCGTATGAACTTAATGTTCTAATATGTATCACGTCATTATATAAATACTTAAATTCCTGTTCTTCTAAAAATCTATTTTGGTATGGTGTCCCATTAACAATCAAAGCTATATTCAATGTTGATAATCCTCCCTAATTCTCGATGCTTCTGTACGTATGGCATTTAACATCTGTAGCCCCACTTGATTTGAAGTGTTGTCTTCGTATGTATAGATACGATACATATCGGTGCCAGCACCTGCATATATCGTTCCTTTATGTGTTCGGTCTACATAAACAATAGGTTGTTGTTCTTGATCCGTTATTAACACTTTTGCTTGCTCAGGAACTGTTTCAAAATAGCCTCTTGAAAAGAAACCCCGCACGCCTCGTCTATATTCCAAATCTTTTACTTTAATGTTCTCAAAAAGCCCATTATCCGTTGCTTTCACTTCTAAAGCCCGATCTTTTAATGGGATGGAAGACCTTTTCCAATTCGATACACAATTCAACCAAGGTAAAGATTTTTCCACTAATGTGAAAATCACTCCGCCTTGGTTGATGTAATCAGTTAATATGGCGTCATGTGCCAAAAGATAAGGTTCATCAATATGGTTTGAAATAATTACGCCATCAAATGTATTTAAATTAGTGTTTGGTAAATCGTATACATTTAAAAACACGAGTCCTCTTTGACGATCTAATTCTGTAAGTCTCGAAAATTGGATGTCTATTGCTAAATATGCGATTTCATTCATTTTTCTACTTCCCTTGCTAAATTTTATATTTATGCGTATTTTATAATATATAAACCATTTTACCGATAATGATTCTCAATTTCAATTAAAAATTTAAAATTGAATTTAAATTAAAAAATTAATTATCATCAAAAATGTTATTTCAAAAAAACAAATTAATTATAAAAGGATGTTTTTAATGACTTATTTAATTGGGCACATTGACCCTGAACATGCATTTGGCGTAACCAAAGAAAATAATATAGACAAAGAAGTAATAGTAGAATATATCCCTCAATATGAAATTCATAAATTAGACATTTTTAAATTTGATGCAATTATTATTCCAAATTTCGTAGATCAAGAATATTTGTATCGTCATAAGCGTTTGATTGATGACTATTTGAACGCTAAAAAAGTCATTGTCTTTTTTGGTCACTTATTCAAACCATTTTTACCAAAAACTGCTTTGTTTATGCCGGAACACATTAATCATTTCAGTGATTATTCGCTATATCCAAACAATGACTCCTCTATCTATGCCAATGTCGATACTGACGACATGACATTTAATAAAGGGGTCGCTGGTTTCTTTGCAAGAGGCCATTACCAAACGCAACCTGAACATGAAATACACTTAACATTTCGTAACGGACATGTTGTGACCTATGTAGATAGAATTTCAACTGAAGGCACACTCTTTATGCACGCTGGCCGTTCACTTTTAGGATACATAGCACAAAATAAAACAACCGATTATATTTCTAGTCAATTTACAACTTGGTTAAAACAAGAAATCACATCGTTACAAGGAGGAGAATTCAATGAATAAAATAGGTATTATATACTCTGGAAATGAGTCACATTATCGTACATTCCACGAACCTAAGTTTCATCAATTTATAGACCAATTAATTTACCATCCAGATTTTTTAGGAACAGACATTAGCATGCTTGATATATTGATCGTGCCTTCGCAGTTAAACCAGCCCTTATTATTAAAAAGCGTCAATAAAATTCACGCTTTCGCACAATCTGGAGGCACCGTTATCGCATTCGGACCACAACCACATGACTGGTTACCAAATCAAAATTGGGAATTTAGACCTACTAACTTTTGGTGGTGGTTAGAAGAGAATGCTGATAGTGGTTTGCTTTTATCAGCACCGAATCATTCACTATTCGCACGTTACCTTACGCTAAATGATTGCACATGGCATCAACATGGCGTGTTTTGGCCACCAGAAGATGCTGAAATATTAATTGCCTCAAAAAATGGCGGTGCTGTCCTATATGAACAAAACTCCGAACAATATGGTCATTGGATTATTACAACGCTAGATCCTGATTATCATTTTGGCTCATATTTCATGCCAGCTACAGAAAAATTTCTCGAAGGCTTTTTTCCGTACTTAGCTTATGAATGAATTTTTATAAATAAGAAAAAACCATAATATTAATGACAATCACGTAGTTTATACAAAAAATGATGGCTTCTACTTTATTTCACGTAGGAGCCATCATTTTTTAGTTATAGTTTTTTTATTTCCCAAGAAATAATGATGATAAGGTTATTCATATTTATTCTAAAATGCTGCAGTCCATCCGCCATCTGCTGTGACGATTGTCCCATTGATAAAACTCGAATCATCAGAAGCTAAAAATAATGCTACTTTAGCAATTTCTTCTGCTTGCCCTGTTTTAGGTATCGCACTTTGTGCTATTTTTGTACGTTCAGCTCCAAAGTGATTAATATTTTTCATTGAATCAGATATATTTGTTTCAATTGCCCCTGGCGCAATCCAATTACAGCGTATACCTTTTTCAGCATACATAAATCCAGTGTTTTTTGTAAGTCCTACGAGAGCATGTTTAGAAGCACTATAAATGGCGCCCGCATGAGCACCATTTAATCCGCCTGTAGAAGTCGTATTGATAATGATACCTTCTTGTTTTTCCAAGAATATTGGCATCGCCTTGCGCATTGCCCTCATCGCACCTTTAGTATTAATATCAAATATTAAATCCCATCGTTCATCCAAGATATCTCCCACAGGCTCAAATCCATCCATAACTCCAGTATTATTGACTAAAATATCTAAAGTACCATAGGATTCTATAGCAGTATCGATCATATTATCGATATCTTCTTGCTTAACTATGTTTACCTCAATGGCTTGAGCAACACCATTATTTTCGTTAATCTCTTTTGACACTGCTTCTGCCTTTTCTAAATTAAGATCAGCTATGATAACTTTAGCGCCTTCTTTAGCATATAATTCAGCAATTGCTTTACCCATTCTAGATGCTGCACCTGTGACAATCGCTACTTTATCTTTTAATTTCATAATATTCTCCCTTTCTTTCTATTTTAATAGCTACTAGTGTAAATATATCATTTCGAGATTTTTTTAGCCCAAAATGAAGTTGTCGCTTTCAATTGCCTTACAACAAATATAAATAATGAAATGATTGTACGTATCTTTTGCTATAATTGGTTCAATGATATATTAGTTAAAAGAAGATATGCCCTATACACCAAATATTTAGTTGATAACATAGCTAAAGTTCATTTCAATAAATTTTAATTTTTCATATTTCTCAGTACAATAGAAATATGAAAAATTTAACACACTAAGGAGAATACAATCATGAAACTAGATGAATTTCACATTGGCGAAGAATTTACGACTAAGCCATATAAAATAAGCGAAGAAGCTATTACTGATTTTGCTAGTGAATTTGATCCACAATATATGCACTTAGATAAAGAAAAAGCGCAACAAGGCAGATTTAATGGTGTCATCGCTTCTGGTATCCAGACACTAGCCATTTCTTTCAAACTATGGATTGAAACAGGAAAATATGGAGAAGATGTCATTGCAGGTACACATATGAATAATATTAAATTTATCAAACCAGTATTTCCGGACGACGAATTACATACAGTTATAAAAGTTATTGATAAAAAGGCTGGTAAAAGAGACCAAGGATTACTTACGGTATTAATGACAACATTTAATCATGAAGAAGTTAAAGTATTTGAAGGCGAACTCACGGCACTTATCAAACGTTAAAATTTTCAAAATATATAACAAAAGCGGGACAAAAACCAACATTTGAAAGTTGTTTTTTGTCCCGTTCTCGTTAATAAATTATTTTATTTCAACTCAATTGATACAAAAATACTTCGTTATACTTTTAACATCATTAGTATAATTTAATACTACCGCCATCTACCATAACCGTTTGTCCTGTGATATATTGTGCATCTTCGCTTCCTAAAAATACTGCTACTGGACCAATATCATTTTCAACATCTCCAAATTTTTGCAACGGAATGCCTTGAACGACCTTTTCATAATAATCTGGGTTATCTTTACGCCACTGATCAACGCCTTCAGAATAAGCGATTGGCGATATGATATTTGCATTAATGCCAAATTCTCCAAATTCATTCGCTATCACACGTGTAATACCACGTATCGCCTCTTTTGCTACAACATATGCACCTTGATTCTTATCACCTTTTACAGCGGCACCTGAACCAAAGTTTATAATATTACCTTTTGTTTCTTTCAAATAAGGTATAACCATTTGGCATAAATAAAATGTCGCATAAAACCCCGTATTCAGAGATAAATTCAAATCTTCTTCTGTAATATCTAAAAAAGAATTCATGCGAGATGCATGTGCATTATTAACCAATATGTCAATTTTTCCATAGTTTACAATTGTAGTATCGACACAAGCTTGCAAAGAATCTTTATTTGTTAAATCTGTTTTAATAAATAATGTTTCGTATCCTTGATCATTCAATGTTTCACTCAATAATCTTCCTTTTTCTTCAGCAATATCAGCGATAACTACTTTAGCATGTTCCTTAGCATAAGACTTCACAATTCCAGAGCCAATACCTCCTGCACCGCCTGTCACAATTGCTACTTTACCTTCTAGTTTAGCCATTAAATCACACTTTCGTTTTTTATATTGGGTTACTTACAAAATGTTATTTATTCATTTGTTTTACATGACTATAAAGTTTCTTCTGAATATTAAGTAGTTGTGTCACTTCATCATCATTCAATACTGAATAAATGTCATTTCTCATTGCTTGACCTTGTTTTTGAGCCTCTTCTAACACATCCAACCCCTTTGCAGTAATAGTAATTAAAATGGAACGTCTATCTTCTTCTTGGTGTTCCCTTACTATGTAACCTTCTTTAACGAGTTTGTTTGTCAAACCGGTAATTGCTCCTGAAGTATAGCCAAGGGACTGCGCAAGCGCTGATGGTTTTTGCGCTCCATGCTCCTTAAGTTTAGATAAGGCAATAATTTGTGAAATATTGACATTCATATTAAATTGTTTCAAAAAAAGTGTCATTGTCGCATCGTTAAATAACTCAGCAGTATGAATGAGTTCGAAAAAATTATTCTTTTCCATGATATCCCTCCTATATATGTTGATATAACAATAGTATATATAAATTTACTTTAGCAGTAAAATACTTAAACCTAAATATTTAACTTTTAATGTATTTACTGTTAAATTATATAATAAGAAATAGAAATTGGGAGGATGTTATTTATGAAAAGATTAGACAATAAAGTTGTAATTATTACTGGGGCAGCACAAGGTATGGGGAAAATGCACGCAGAAAAAGTATTGAATGAAGGTGCAAAAGTCGCGATAACTGACATCAATGAAACGCTCGGTCAAGAGGTTGCACAAGAACTTGGGGAAAGTGCACTTTTTATTAAACATGATGTTTCTAATGAAGCAGATTGGCAAAATGTAGTAGATACGGTAATCAATAAATGGGGCAAAATAGACGTCTTAGTTAACAATGCTGGCATTACTTATAACACGCCTTTAGAAGAGCTCAGTTTAGAAAGTTATATGAAAATTGTAAACATCAATCAAGTGTCTGTATTTTTAGGTATGAAATCAGTCGCTTCAACTATGAAAGAACAACAACACGGTTCAATTATTAACATATCTTCTATGAATGGACTTGTCGGTGGTGCTATTGGTTACACAGATACAAAATTTGCAGTTCGGGGTATGACGAAAGCTGCTTCAAGTGATCTTTCATCATATAATATACGTGTAAACTCAGTACATCCGGGTGTGATTCAAACACCTATGATTGAACAAGAAGGCGTTAAAGAAGCAGTTGAAGAATTTGCGAAAACTATTCCAATGCGTCGTATCGCTTTAACAGAAGAAGTATCTAATATGGTCATCTTTTTAGCTTCAGATGACGCGAGTTACTCTACAGGTTCTGAATTCGTCATCGATGGCGGTCTTACTGCGTTATAAACAACTTATGAAAAGCAAATGTTTTACACATTAAAAACCCCTTCACAACCATTTAAATGGTTGTGAAGGGGTTTTATAATAATTCATAGTATCTATTGAAATCAAATTGCTAATTCTATTTTTTAGGCTCTACATAAGCAACAAATTTTTCAGCATTATCTTTATTTAAATCTGTTAATGAAAATGTGCCAATGCTAAAGCGCATCGTTAATACATTATCATTTAATTCGATATTTTCAATTTCGTCATATCTAATGTTTCTATAGTAAAACTGTCCATCCATATCAACATTTAAAATAAGACGTTCATTTGTTGCGACATAAGCTGCCTCATATACTTTGATTTCACCTTGAACAGGGTACTCCATTTTTCCTAAAACGGAAGGACCTTGTTTCTCAGTTGGAAATAAATCTTCTGGATTAATATTATCTAATATCATTCGATTACCTACCTTTTCAATTAGTCTGCAACTTCTAAGTCTACAGTATTAATATCAATACCCATAGCATCTGCTACACCTTGACCGTAAGCTGGATCTGCTTTATAACAATGTCTAATGTGACGGTGTTTAAGTGGGTCAGTAACTGGCCCCATTTCGTTAGCCGTATTATTAAATAATATTTGTTGCTTATCAGGTGACATGCGACGGAATAATTCACCAGGTTGTTCAAAGTAGTTATCATCATCTTCACGATAGTCATATTCGAATGCTTGACCTTGAATGTCTAAGCCTGGTTTTTTGTATTGCGGTTGGTCTTCAAGCGCACCGTTACTATTTGGATAATAGTGTGTGCCACCGCCTTGATTATTATCTAAAATTCTCATTTGACCATCTCTACTGAATGGACAAATATTTTCAACACCTACACCTTTAGGTTGGTTTACTGGAATTTGCCAATGGTTAGCACCAAGTCTGTAACGTTGTGTGTCACCATATGAGAATAAACGGCCTTGTAACATTTTGTCTGGTGAAAAGTCTAGCCCTGGTACGATGTTTGTTGGTGCAAATGCTGCTTGTTCAACATCTTGGAAATAGTTTTCAGGGTTTCTGTTTAATTCAAACTCTCCTACTTCGATTAATGGGTATTCGTCTTTATACCAAACTTTTGTTAAATCAAATGGATTATCTTTATGGTTGCGTGCTTGTTCTTCAGTCATTACTTGGATGTACATTTTCCATTTAGGGAAGTTACCTTCTTCAATGTTTCCAAATAAATCTCTTTGAGAAGACTCTCTGTCATTTGCTATAACTTGTGCTGCTTCTTCAGGTGAATAGTTTTCTATACCTTGTTGTGTTCTGTGGTGGAATTTAACCCAAACACGCTCGCCTTTATCATTGTACATAGAGTATGTGTGAGACCCAAAGCCATGCATATTTCTGAAACCTTTAGGAATACCACGATCTGACATCACTATCGTAATTTGATGTAACGCTTCTGGTAATAATGTCCAGAAATCCCAGTTTGCTTGAGGATCTCTCATGTTTGTTTTTGGATTACGTTTAACAACATGGTTTAAACTTGCGAATAATTTAGGGTCTCTGAAGAAGAAGACTGGTGTATTGTTACCAACTAAATCCCAGTTACCTTCGTCCGTATAAAATTTCAATGCAAAGCCACGAATGTCACGTTCTGCATCAGCTGCACCACGTTCACCTGCTACTGTTGAAAAACGAGCGAACATTTCAGTTTCTTTTCCAACTTCAGAAAAAATACTTGCACAAGTGTACTGTGTAATATCATTTGTTACTTTAAATGTACCAAACGCACCAGAACCTTTTGCATGCATACGACGTTCCGGAATAACTTCTCTATCGAAGTGCGCCATTTGTTCTATGAAATATATATCTTGCATTAAAAGCGGACCTCTAGGACCTGCTGTCATACTATTTTCTCTATCTCCTACTGGTGCACCAAATAACCCTGTTAGTTTTTTACTCATTATATTATCTCCTTTAATTTACCGTAGTTAAGTGATTCTTTTCTTTATAATTATTGATGACTGCATTTGCAATACTTTCAATAAACAGTTGATTTGAGCCAGGCATTTCAGCTCTATAATAATTACAACCTAAATCATCGCAAACTTTTTTACATTCATAATCATTATCATACAAGACTTCTAAATGTTCACATGTAAAACCTAATGGAACGTATATAAAGTTTTGATAATCATATTGTTCATGTAATGTTTGAGTTAAATCTTGCACATCTGGTCCAATCCAAGGTTCTCCAGTATTACCTTCAGATTGCCAACCGTTAAAAACATGGTTATGTCCAATTCGTGATTGGATTAACTGTGCTGTTTCTTCAAGCTGACTTGGATAAGGATCATTATGTTCCAATATCTTTTCTGGAAGACTATGAGCCGAAACGATAATTGCTGTTTTTTGATGCGCTTCTTCAGGTATTAAATTCAATTGTGTATTTACTGAATCAACCCAATATTGGATAAATTTCTCTTCTTTATAAAATTGATCCAATGTAGTTACTTTAATATTTTTCTCATTTGCATATTGAGATGCGCGTTGGTTATACATTTCTACTGAAAATGAAGAATAATGTGGTGTTAAAACTACACTGACGATTTCATCAATACCCTCCGCACTAATGTCATCTATCGCATCTTCAATGAATGGATGTATATGTTTCAAACCTATATATAATTCATAGCTTATGTCATTCGTCATTGAGTTAAGTGTATAACATAATGTTTCTGCTTGTTTTTCCGTCGTTGTTGCTAAAGGTGATACGCCACCAATATATTCATATCTATCTTTCAAATCTATGTATGCTTCATGGCTTGGTTCGTGTCCATGTCTGATATGCGTATAGTAAGGTAAAATATCTTCTTCCTTATATGGCGTACCATAGGACATACATAATAATGCTACACGTTTCATGTTAAGTGCACCTCCACTAACTCGCTCTTCTTTACAATAATTATCTATTTGTAATTATTATAATCTATTATAACGCAAAAATGATTAAAGTCTATATTTAAATATTTAATAAATCATTTGAATTGATAATACATCCTTATAAGTGATAATGAATTATGCGTTTTCATTATTTTTCATTGTTATCAAATTGTGAAATTATACTTTATTTTCTTGCAATAATCTATGTTTTATATGTAGAAAGTGAAAGTAGTAGCCGTCTGCCTCACATTAAATAATTTAATCCGAATTGAACACATACAGGCTGTAGCTGTGCCCTTGGCAAGCGAGTATGAAATAATATGTAATATAGCAAAATAGAGCTACCAATAATTTGGCAACTCTATTTAACGATAATATTCAATTTACATCACAATTCTTCCGTTATACAAAATCATTTTTTATTATAGTCATTATATATCTTTCCTGTTAAAACCGATCACACCTATGACACACAGTATAATGAAAATAAGTAAAAGGGTTATTATCGGCCCACTTGTAAAATCATCTATCGGCAGACTTGGAATATGCTCAAATGGCGTGATATCTTTCATCCAATCTTTCACATTCAGTAAAGTACCTAAATAATTCACTAAAAAAGTATAAGCAAGATAAGCATAGACTAAAGTCATTAACTTTATGCCCCATCCAATTACGACAGTTCCTATACCAACAAAACTCAGTATGGCTGGTATATAGACGATAGCTGATTGGATAACCATGTCAAAATCGAGTGGCGTATCCATTGAATAGAATTGTCCAGCATACAAACCGAGTCCTGCGACAAAAATCATCACTACCGCATTCACCACACTGATGATTAGAAAACTCAATAAGTACTTGATACGCGAAATCGGATTCGCTAATACAAGCGTCGCGTACTCTTTATCTATGGCTTTCTTTATTTTAAATAAAGCTAACAGTGTAGGCACCGTACTGATTATTGCCATCACCAACATTAATTGCGGTAAAAATTGTTTGACGTAATCTCCATTTGGATTTTCTAACATAGACAGTAATAATGGATTATCTTTAAAAAAGTCGTCTAAATTTCCAAAAATAGAGCCATATGATAAACCAAGTATAAATAACCCAATAGCAAAATATATAAAACTCATTTTTTGTAATTTTATTTGTAAACCTAGTGGAGATTTCATGTACGATTTCGCATGTTGCTTGCCTTTTTTCTGTGGTAATAATTTAGCTTCAATATCACGCAAACCATTTAACACAAAGGCAGATATAACAAAGATAACTGTAATGCCTAAAATGCACCACACCGGCCACCAATAATCTTCTGAAAAAGCATACGTTCTAGACAGCCAGCCCATCGGTGAAAACATAGATAGCGTCTCGTTGGCTACGTCTCCAAACGCCCTAACCAAATACATGATGAGTAATAGCGCGATACTCACACCGGTTGTTTCACTACTTGATGATACAAATTGGGCAACTAACATGGTCAATGCAGCAAACATAATACCAAATACACCTAAAGCCGAACTATATAAAAATGCCCCAACTAAATCTATACCATCAACGCTTAACAACGTTAGACCTAATGTAAGTAATATCATTAGACTGACATTAAGTAATAAAGTCTGAAGTAGGTGGCCCATCAATGGTGCTTGTTTACCAATAGGCAAAGCAGTTAGTATGATTATTCTACCGTCTTCTTCATCGCCACGCGTACCTCGAGATACTATCAAAATATTCATAATTGCTACCATTATTGCTGTGAATAAAGTCATTTCATGCGTAAAAAGGACACCAATGTTTACATGTTCAAAATCAGCTGGACCGAGCATCGCTTGCATCGCAGGGTTTTTTGACATTTCAATAATAGGACTCATCTTAGATTGGCTCGGGTACATCGACTCAAAAGCAGGTGGAATCATTAACGTTAAAGCAGTTAATAAGACCACCCATAAAATCATTTTTTTACTATTTCTTTTTACATAAAAATAAAATAACTTTGAGGTTTGGTAAAATGATTGTTTCATATCATTCACCTACTTCATCTGTGGCTTCATAATATCGTTTAAATATTGCTTCTAGTGTTGGTGGCATAGATTCCAATTTTTTAATTTCGAAGCGACTTAGATATTCAATTACAGCAGAAATTTTATCTGAATCGACTTCAAAATAATATGTGTTGTCTTCTTGCCTCACATTATTCACACCCGTCACTTGTGTTAACGTTCCTAATTGCTGTCCACTTTCAACGGTGAATTGCATACGTGTAAGATGACGCATCTCGTCTAAAGTCCCAGAAGTTATCATTTTCCCTTTACGGATAATACCTACGCGATCGCACAATTTTTCAACTTCACTTAAAATATGACTCGAGAGTAGTACACTTTTGTTATTGTTTTTAATGTCTTTTATGCATTCTTGAAAAACTTCTTCCATTAAAGGGTCAAGGCCAGAAGTAGGTTCATCTAAGATATATAATTTTGCATCAATACTAAACGCAGTAATTAATGCTACTTTCTGAC
Organism: Staphylococcus sp. OJ82; assembly: GCF_000294465.1. Lineage (NCBI taxonomy): Bacteria > Bacillati > Bacillota > Bacilli > Caryophanales > Staphylococcaceae > Staphylococcus > Staphylococcus sp. OJ82. Next base: position 147,317 of record NZ_ALPU01000001.1, read on the forward strand.
GGTTTCCCGTAGAATAAGCACTACATTTTTTACTAGTATCTAATTCAAAGCGTTTAATTAATTCATTTTTTCTAGTGTGATTTGCTTTAGGATGAAGACTGAGAAAGAAATCAATAATTTCTCCACCGGTTAAATTTGGCCAAAAATTGACATCACCAGGCACAAAAGCGAGATCTTTATGCACAGCGACTGCATCTTTCAGCGCATTTTTGTCAAAAATTTCAATATTACCTTGTGTTGGTTTCAACATACCTAATATTGCTTTAATTGTCGTCGATTTTCCAGCCCCGTTTGGTCCAATAAAACCATAAACTTCACCCTCATTGAGTTCTAAATTCACACCATCTAAAGCGTAAAATTTACCAAAGCGTTTTGTTAAATTATGAATTTTAAGTAGGGTCATACATACCACCCTTTACACGATTTATAACAGCCCTTTAACTCTAAAATCAGTAACGATTAAAATTATCTTGTCTTCTTTCATATCTGCATCACAAGTTTCTGCATCACTAGAAGGCACACCTAATATGCTAAGTTTTTCTTTTAATTCTTCAGCTTTTGAATCAAAATCTTCATCTATATCAACTTCATTATAATCAACTGCTGTAACTTTTATTTGTTCAGTAACCTCTGCAGTTCGATTTTTATCATTTGATAGCACGTATATATCTTGGCTACCAATACCTCTATCTTTTAAAGCCTTCACATCCGCTACTAAAGCCGAGTCATTTGTATAAGGTTTCACAACAGGTGCCATACGAATCATCCCTTTCCAATACTTCAACTTATTAAGATACTAATTTTTCGCCTTAATCATTAAACTGTTATATCGATTTTCAGTTATATAAAAATAAGTGTTCTCTAACATTAAATCGAACAATTCATCTCTGACCATGTCATCTGTCATTTTAAATTGCGTTTCAACCTTTTCTTGTTCTTCATCTTCAACAAAAATAACTTGATCTTTTCTTACATCTACGGTCTTACGTTTATAAATGAGTTCGAGATGCGCACGCCCTTGATGTATCGCTTCTAAGTTGTCTATCTTATAGGCACTTTGTACAAACTCTTCAATTCGTCTTTCTCTGTGACGCTTACCTTTTGAAGTTTTAAAATCCTTTGTATACTTTAGCTTAACAAGTAAATAAATGACTAATATGAAAAGTATCGTTACAAGAAATAGTAGCGTAGCCATACATAGTCCCCCCTTTTATTCATGTGAATCTTCAATTTAAGTTTACATTTTCCAACATTACAGTTATTTTTCCCTTTGAAAACGCTTTTAAACACTTTTAAAATCTTAAAATTAACTTTTATTGTTTTAAAAGATTACTATTAATAATTTATACTTATTTACTAATACAATCTGACAATATATAAAGTTTAACTTCTATAAAAAAGGCAAAATGTATAGTATGTAAGAATTATGAAGGGTGATATATAATGCTTTTACAAGAAGAAATTAATAACTTGGAACAATTCGATGGTAAGTCACGAAATCAGAAAGTATTCTCAATTTATTTAGATACTAGTCCCGAACAAGGGACAAAGTGGAAGATCGAATTAAAAAATGCCCTAAAAGACTTATCAGACAAAACAAAAAGCAGTGACAATCATGAAGAAAAAAACCAAGCAAAAGACATTATCAATAAAGTAGAAACTGAAATACAGGGCGCTGAACCTAATTTAAAAAGAGGTCTTATTTTGTTTATGACTGCCGACGAGACATTAAAGTTCGAAAAGCACGTAAATATTTCTATAAAAACAGAATTTAAATGGGATACAAAACCTAAATTAGATCAGCTAAAATCATTACAACAAAGCTATCCTTATACGGGTGTTTTAGTTTTACAACAAGACAAAGCACGTGTGATTGAAACTGAAATTGGTACGATTGTAGACGAAGATTATTACACTCTAGATTTAGATACTAATGATTGGAGAGAACATTCTGGACCACAAGGTGATGATTTAACTCAAGGCGGCGCGCAAAGAGATGAATATAAAGAACGTGTGAAAGCTAATCAAGAACGTTGGTTCAAAAGTTTAGTAGCTACTATTGAAAAAAATGCTAAGAAAAAAGGTTGGCACCAACTTTACTTAGCTGGTGAAAAAGAAGAAGTAGAAAAATTAAAAACGATGTTCAATCATAACATTGACCAAGTAACACCAAGTAATATACTAAATTTAAATGCGACAGAAATTATAAATAAAGTAATGGAAGAATAAACTTCAAATCATGCTAGTCACAATATACAAAAAACCTTAATATGTACTAAATTTTAAAATCTGTACTTTGCTTTACCATATAATTTAAAGGGTTTGTTTCCTTATTTTTGTAGGAGACAAGCCTTTTAATTTTTTTGATTCGTTCATAGTTATGAAACTGAATATATTAATATTATTATATCTATTTTTTTCAATTCATTTTGATAGTATTTCAATATAAAAATGCCCCCTTCACATTTAGCTTTTTAAGCCTAAATTTGGGGGGCATATCAATAACAATTTATTTTTGTTAAGGTGTTTTTATACATGGATAGTAATGTCACCTATTGTTTTGAGTTGAGGTTGCGTTACCCACTTTCAAAGCTTGGAGCATAATCCCTATAATGAGTATGCTACCTATTGTATCTGTAAAAAAGTGTGCACGTAGATAAATTCTGGAAATGATAATCGAAATGACCAATAATACGCAGATGATAGTTAACCATTTATTATTTTTCAACAATAATATGAGACTCACCAGTAGACAGACACTTAACACGTGCATACTCGGAAAGCTATAGCCATCTATACTAATATCAGGTCTTGGTCGTTGAATAATATATTTAAAAAATGTACCTATCAACAAAACACTGAAACACCAAAATCCATACCACCAAAACTTAAATTGATTATAAATAAATACGAGTATTAAAATCACCAATATCATGAGTAAACAATGCAACGGCTGAAATATATTAGAAATTATTTCAAGATATACAACGACACCGTTAGAGTTAATCGTCCCATGTAACCATTGATAAATAAAATTATCTAATGGATCAGTTAAATCTATATGTATACATATCATGAGTATCAATAAGCACAAACTTATTAAAATCATTTTCAAATAGTCTCTCACTTAGTTTAATTTCCTTTCGTTATTAATTCTTCTAGCTACTGCTAATAGCGTTCCATAGGCGATACTTATGCTCAATATAGATGATCCGCCATAGCTTAATAGCGGCAATGTTACCCCTGTTAAAGGAATGATGCCCGAGACTCCTGCTAAATTAATGAACACTTGCATAAATAAATAACTTACGACACCGACGCAAATTAATTTATAAAATTGATTTGTGGTTTTATTTGCATATATAAGCCCTTTAACTAAAATAAAGCCATAAATCAGTAATATAAATAATACACCCAGTAAACCTAATTCTTCTGAAATAACCGTGAAAATAAAGTCAGTATGCGGTTCTGGTAAGTAACCTAGTTTAGCAATGCCATTACCTAGACCTTTTCCAGTAAATCCACCATTTCCAATTGCTGTTAAAGCACTCGTCAGTTGATACCCATCATCTTTTTCGTATTTAAATGGGTCAAGCATGACTTGAATACGTCTTAATCTGTAAATATTTTTAGCATCAAAAATCAAAGTATAGATACTATAAAATACAATTGGAATCACTGCAATTGCCATGATCTGAATTTTCACCTTATTTTTTAAATCTGAATAAATAAGTATGCAAGCAATAATCGCTACTGTTAATAAAGTACCGCCCAAGTCCCCTTGCATTAAGACAAGTAATAGACTAATACCGATGATGCCTAGTGGTGGGATGAGATGTTTCAACTGATAATCCCTTCGACTCGATACACGTTGATTAATCACATAAGAAAGATAAAAAATTGAGGTTAGCTTTAAAAATTCTGAAGATTGAATACTAAATAAACCTAAATTAATCCAGTTCTTGGAACCGTTTATTTCCTTACCAATTAACACAGTAATCAGTAATAGTAACAATGTACCTAACACCATTATTTTCTGTACATTATGCTCTTTAACAGCATTAATGTTAACAAAACTACCAATAAATATAATAATAACTATACCTAAAATCAAAAAAAGCAATTGTCTTTTCATAAAATAATTACTTTCAATAGGTATGCCACCTGTTAATGCGCCCTTAGATGCAGAAACCATACTAGCACTGTACACCATCATTACTCCTATAATACCGAGTATGATAAAACAGAGAATCATACTAAAATCTAAACCTTCTAAACGCCTACGCGCCATTGTTAAAAATCGCTTCATGACTTCACCTCATTATGACTGATAGACTCCAGTAAAACATATTTTTACTATACCCTCAATCATACTTTAGGCTCACCTAACTAAGATTCGATTATACACATTCTCATATTATTAAATATGCTGCTTTAAATCATATGCATTGTGCTACTTTTCATCTTATGATAAACTCTATTAACGACTTAACATATCTATAATAACTATTATATAAATGAATGATTTTTTTAATAATTTCACTCAACAAAGGAGTTTTAACTTGAATAAAGACCGTTTTGATCAAATTGCCAAAAAGTACGATGGCCCGAGTAGAATACATCTTGCTGATACAATTGCAGCAGAGGTAAACAAGGTATTCGAAAACACTTCGTATCAGTCGTTATTAGATTATGGTGGCGGCACTGGTCTAGTAACATTAAATATAGAGCACCATTTTGACGAAGTCATAATGATGGATGCTGCGTCTCAAATGATCGAGGTGTTTGAAAGCAAAATTTCTGAACTAGGTAAAACACATATTAACGCTTATGTAGGTGACATTCTTTCAGATGAAACACAGATTAATACTAGCTATGATGTAGTTTTCCTTTCCTTAGTATTACTACACAGCGGTGATTACAAAGCGTTATTAACAGCATTACGTGCGAAATTAAATTCTGGTGGTCTGCTCGTTCTTGTTGATTTTAATAAGAATGAAAATGTATACCATCCAAAAGTCTATAATGGCTTTGAACAAACGGATATCCAGCAACTATTTACTGAATTAGGCTTAACGGATGTCCAATCACACACATTTTATGAAGGTCAAAATATATTTATGAATAAAGACGCGAGTTTATTTATTGCAACTGGCCGTTCATAATTTAATATACAAAAAGCGAACTTTCAGCTGTTGAAAGTTCGCTTTTTGTATAATTACATCACTGATTTTAAATTTTCTTTTTCAACATCTGACAAAAAGGCATATTGAACTGCTCTTAAATTGATAAATTCAATCTGTTCAATAGAAATAAGTTGATGTTTCATCAATAACGCATATTCTTCATTTAGTGAGGTTTGAGTGACCGTACGATTATCCGTGTTAATAATAAAAGGAATATCCTGTTCTAACAAGTAAGGTATATTTAATTCTGTTAAATCCTTTATCGCTTTCGTTTGAACATTACTTTTCGGACACATTTCTAACATCACATTGTTTCGCTTTATTTCTTGTAACGCTGCTTCATTTTCATTAATGGCAACACCATGACCCACACGTTTTGCGCCTAATTTAATAGACTCCATAACATTATGCATACATCCACATTCACCGGCGTGTAAAGTGAGATTAAACCCTTTATCTAAACCGTATTGAATTGTGGTACGAATATCTTCTGGTGGAAATGCTGCTTCAGGACCTGCAAAATCAATTCCACGCACCACTTCACTATCTCTCTGCTCAAGATAATCGAAAAGCGCTTCATTCACTGTAGCTTCATGCTGTCTCATTGCACAAACCAATAAATTAATTTTGATATCCATCGTTTCTGTTGCAAGTTGGACACCCGCTTCGACTGCTTCCAATACATCTGCTAACGACAAGTCGTGTTCAGTATGCAATAACGGTGCAAAGCGAATTTCTATATACTTTACATTATCCTTACTTGCCTGTTGTGCAACATCTACGACAGCTCTTTTGAGACTATCTTTTGTCTGTAGCACTTTTAATATTTCATCAAAACACTGCAAATATTCATCTAGGCTTTCACAATTTTCACTTACGAGCAAATAGGATTCTTTTAAAGTTATATTTTGTTCAGCAGCAAGTTGCTTTATTAACGCTATACTTGTTGAGCCATCGAGATGACAATGAAGTTCTATTTTAGATATATCTTGTATGGATTTATGCATGTCTGAAACCTTCCTTACTTCCGATATGTCACTATAATTATATTTTGCTGTAGACACAAAGAAAGATTTTATTAGAAATTAATTCATATACTATAACATGATTATTTTAACATGACCATAAAACTATCCGCATTAAAGACAGATGCTCATCAATTATAAATCGCTTATACACTTTAATTTATTATAGTTTTCCAAAATACCCCAAAATGGTTAATGTTATACCTAAACCTATAAAGCATGTGAATAATATTAGGACAATCACTTTGAACTCTAGCATAAAATAATTTCTATCTTGTCCTTTATTTACTAGGAAAACACCACAAAACACTACTAAGATCAATATAATAAGCAAACTATAAGCAATTATATTTAAGATTTCCAACCATATTCCCCTTTCGTGTTTTGTCTTTTTTTAATACTTTAATCAACACGCCACAATATTTAATTCATCTATCTAAATATATTGATACAGCTTCAAATAGTTAACAATTTTATTTACAGATTGCTCGATACTTTCTTTTTCTGTATCTATGACTATTTCTGGCGTTTCTGGTGTTTCATAAGGTGCACTGATACCAGTAAATCCAGCAATTTCTCCACTTCGAGCTTTCTGATACAATCCCTTAGGATCTCTCGCTTCACATTCCTCGAGACTGCATAATGTATGCACTTCTATAAATTCGTCCGTTTGCAATAAACTGCGTACCGTGTCACGATCCGCTTGATAAGGTGAAATAAATGCAGAAACAGTGATTAACCCTGCATCGACCATTAGCTTTCCTACTTCGCCAATCCGTCTAATATTCTCTGTACGGTCTTCTGGACTAAACCCAAGATTATTGTTAAGTCCATGTCTGACGTTATCTCCATCTAATCTATACGTATGTATCTGACGTTGAAATAATGCTTTTTCTAACGCAACAGACACCGTTGATTTACCAGACCCTGATAATCCAGTAAACCAAATCAATACACTTTTGTGGTCGTTACGGCGTTGTCTTTCTTCTTTTTTAACTTCAGATTCGTGCCATGTAATATGTTGAGATGTGTTCATTCACTTCACTCCTTTAAATTATTTCTCTTGCAAGCCTTTAATCAATACTTCTGCTACTTCTGGTCTTGAAAATGCTTTAGGCAGTGATTCTCCATTTTTAAGCTTTTCGCGGACTTTTGTACCACTCAGATGTAAATGTGACGAAGCATCGTGTGGACATGTCTTCGCTGTTGCCATGTTTTCACAAGTTTTGCAGTAAAAGGCGTGTTCGAATTTCAATATTTGTATTCCTAATTCTGCTTCATATTTAGTAATAAGCTCTTGGGCTTCATACGTACCATAGTAATCACCTACACCAGCATGATCACGTCCAACAATAAAATGAGTACAGCCATAATTTTTTCGCACTGTCGCATGTAATATCGCCTCTCGTGGACCCGCATAGCGCATTGCCGCAGGATAAATGACTAAGCGTGCTTTATTTTCCGGGTAATAATTTTTAAGAATGACTTCATAACTCTCCATGCGTACAGCAGCTGGAATATCGTCAGATTTTGTTTCTCCAACTAATGGATTCAATAATAGACCATCAACAGATTCTAAAGCTGCTTTTTGTATGTACTCGTGTGCTCTATGTACTGGATTTCTTGTTTGGAATCCTACAACTGTCTTCCAATTTAAGTCATTAAATAATTGTCTTGTTTCAGCAGGATCTAAATGATAATCTACAAAATCGTCATGCTTTGGTCGATCTAATAAATAGATTGGTCCAGCAAGATAGACATTCCCTTTTTCATATACTTTCTTCACACCTGGATGGTCAACGTCTGTAGTTCCATATACATGTTGCGCTTCTTTCTCTTTGTCGTACGTATATTTCTCCTCTAATTCAAGTACGCCATATAAATGTTCGTCTTCACCATATAATGCGACACGTGTTCCTATCTCTAGTTGCTTTGCTTTATCTTCAGTTACAGGTAAGGTAATTGGGATACTCCACACTAAGCCATTACTTAAATGTAACTCTTCTACTACATTTTTATAATCTGCTTCATTCATAAATCCTGTTAACGGACTGAACCCACCAATAGCAATAAGCTCTAAATCTGACAAACTCCAAGGATTCAGCGTAATAGCAGATAATGATTTCGACTCGGCCAATAATTCCTTTTTTGGTAAGTCACTCACTTCTCTGTTAATGAGTTTTCCACCATGTGCTTCAATCGTATTTGTAATCGTTTCTGTTGTTAATGTCATGCTTATACACTCCCTTTATGTTTTAATCTAGTTCATTCGTATTTGCTTTATTTTTAGAAATTGAAAATGATAATTTTTTATTTTGATATAAAGCATAAGTAATTAAAATAATCCAAATGACAATAAGCGATACTTTAATTGTTATAGATATTACTGGTGTTGGGTCAAAAACGCTGATTAAAGAACTACTATTAGTAAAGATAATCAAACCACTTACGCAAACCGCTAAGATATTCACCGGTAAAATTTTAACAAGCCAAGCTGCGAAAGGCGCTGCAATTAATCCTCCAATACTCAATGACACCACTAAACCTAAATTAATCTGACTCCAACCTAAAAAGATAATAAAGCTAATTGATGCTGAGAGTGCCACGAAAAATTCACTCGCAGACACCGTGCCAATTGCATATCTTGGCTCTAACTTTTTTTGAGCTAGTAACAATGGTGTGTTGACTGGCCCCCAGCCCCCGCCACCAACTGAATCAAGAAAACCTGCTATTGCGCCTTGTGGAATCATAGCGTAACGACCTATTTTACTTGCATCTTTTTGTATTTTGTTGTCTTTTTTAAATAAAAATTGGTATAAAATATAAAAACCCATAGTTAATAAAAACACAGCAATAAAAGGCTTAATTAAATTACTATGTATATGACTTAAAAATGCCGCTCCAATAAATGCTGTAATTGCGCCTGGAATTGCTAATTTAATCATTGTCGGCTTGTGCACATTTTCAAACTTCCAGTGTGCTGTGCCAGAAGCAGCAGTTGTAGCAACTTCAGCAAAATGAATCGTTGCAGATGCGATTGCTGGCGCTATACCGAAAGTTAATAATATTGAGGAAGAAGATGCACCGAATCCCATACCAAGGGAACCATCTATCAATTGTGCGAGAAATCCTGCAAGTGCGAAGATAAATAACTTATACATGTGTCATACTCCTTCCGAATTGTGTTTAGTTCAGTGAATCAAGCCATTTAACCACATCTCTTTGGTTATCTTTTTCTAAATAACGATCTGCTAAAATTGATTTTAAAAATCTTTGCTTTTCTAATGAAGATAACGGACTACGTTTAACGCGTTGTCTACATTCATATAAGAAATCTACATACATTTCATAACGACTCGTAAACTGTTGTTGAAATTCAGCGAGAATTTGTGCGGTAAGCCCTGGACTTGCACCGTTTGTAGAAATACTTAATGTCAACTTGCCACGCCGTAATATACTTGGAAATACCACATCACCTGAGGTCGCTGCTCCAGCCATATTTATCATTGCGTGACTTGGTTTATGTTGCAATACACATTGATTTGTAGATGCGCTATTTGTCGCTACAACAATGAAATCTGCTTGTTGGATATCGTTGATTTCAAATAATTTTTCACTCCATTTGATTGCTGAGCGCTGTACCATATCTTTCAAATTTTCAGTAATAGTGGGGCTAATAACATGAATGTCTTTAGCATAATCGACTAAAGTATTCACTCTTCGTTCTGCAACATTACCGCCGCCAATTACAAAGACTTTCTTGTTTGAAATATCAATCATGAGCGGAATCAATGGCATTATGTCACTCCTTACTATCTTGAGTAATTAAGACTGTTACTGGTTTACAGTTTCAAATGTTTCTTCTACACGTTCTTTTAATGCAATTTGTAAATGACTATGGTTGCCAAGTCGGTCACACAGTACAATGCCATGCTCTCCATGATATTCATCTATAGTTGTTGCTATATGACGTTCTAGAATACCTGTAAACCACAAATATGGAACTACAAATATTTGTGAATGTGCTTTATTGACTGCATCTTGAAGTGCTTCTTCAAATGAAGGTCCACACGCAGCCAAATAACACACTTCGATGTCTAAATTAATATTTATATCTTGTAACTGCGCTTTGATTGTCGAGAGATCTTTTTGTGTTTGAGGGTTATAACTCCCCCTACCTACAATCAACACTTTCGCATCTATATTAGGTGTCATCTGTGTTTCTTCAATTCTTTGATGTAGTATTTCAGTTAAGCGTTGTTGTACTCCTAATGGTTTTCCATAAGAAACTTTGACATGTGGGTACAGTTGCTGATTTCGTTGAATTTCTTTCGGTATATCTTTGAAATAATGTCCTGCACTTAGTAAGAGTACGGGTATCACAGAAATTTCAGTTGCTCCTTTATTGACTAATCGCTGAAAGCCTTGTGACAAGTTAGGCTGTGTTAATTCTAAAAAGCATGTTTCTTGTAATGGCACATCGATTTGATTTTTAACTAATTCAATAAAGTTCACAGCTTCTGTAACAGCTTCATCTACTCTACTACCGTGGCTGACATATAAGACGCCTCGCATACTAAGACCCCCTCTATTGATATGTTAAATTCGCAAGTGACGCTTGTGATTGCCCCGCTTCAAACCAACTGATATGTTCTCTTAATTTGACCACTTCACCTACGACTATCATTGCTGGGTTTTCAATATCTTTGGCAACTTCAACAATGTTCATCAAGTTACCAACCACTGTCTTTTGATTCTCTGATGTACCAAGCTGAACCAAAGCGACCGGTGTATCAATGGGACGTCCGTGTTTAATCAATAGTTCACTAATTTCTGGTAATTTTTTGACACCCATATAAATACACAGTGTTTCTGGACCGAGTGCAAGATGTTTCCAATACGAATCTTTATCTATATTCTTATTAATCACACCTGTAACAAAGGCAACAGATGAGCTATAATCTCTATGTGTAACAGGGATACCTGCATATGCAGGTGCTGCGATACCTGATGTAATACCTGGCACAATTTCAAATGGAATTTGATGTTCCGCTAAAATTTCTGCTTCTTCTCCACCTCTTCCAAAAATAAAAGGATCTCCACCTTTTAATCTTGTAATGGTTTGACCTTTTTTCGCAAAATTCACTAACAATTTATTCGTATCTTCTTGTGGTAAAGAATGACGATGAGGATCTTTGCCACAATACATAAACTTCGCTTTCGGCGATGCATGACTTAATAACTTTTTGTTTACTAGTCGGTCATATAAAATAATATCTGCTTGTTGAATCGCTTTTAATCCCTTTACTGTGATTAAATCAGGATCTCCTGGACCCGCGCCTACTAAAAATACTTTGCCCATCTTGCCACCACCTTCTCAATTTATTAACTATGGAATACTTGACCATCTGTAACTTCGTCTACGATACCTGCACGTATGACGAAATCACCAAAATGTTCACCCTCGGTTCTTTCTTTCGCATATTGGATTAATATCGGTCTCAAGCTTTCTAAAATCTCAGCTTCTGCTATATTTTCTTTAAAAAGCTTATTTAATCGATCACCTGTAAAGCCGCCACCCAAGTACATGTTATATTTTCCTGGTCCCTTTCCTATAAATGCAATTTCTGCTAATGCAGGTCTGGCACATCCGTTAGGGCAACCTGTCATTCGAATCGTAATTTCTTCGTCGTTTAAGCCTGCTTCATCTAATAATTCTTCGATTTTTCCAATAAGTGATGGTAAATAACGTTCGGATTCAGCCATCGCTAAACCACAAGTCGGAAAAGCAACACATGCCATAGAATTTCGTCTTAACCCTGTATAATGTTCGCCATCTGTTAGACTATATTCTGAGATGATTTTTTCTATCTTTGGCTTATCACTGTCAGAAACATGCGCAATAACTAAATTTTGGTTAGGAGTTAGTCTAAAATCACCTTTATGAATTTGAGCAATTTCTCTTAACGCTGTTTTTAATTTATAGTCATCCGTATCTTTGACCCGACCATTTTGTATAAATAGCGTGAAGTGCCATTTACCGCTGCCTTCTGTCCAACCATAGCGATCTCCATTATGGTCAAAATGATATGGTCGCTCACTTTCTAATTGCCATCCAAGACGTGCGTTTAATTCATTTTTAACCCACTCTACGCCTTTGCGATCTACTGTATATTTAAAACGTGCGTTCGTACGGTCTTCACGATTACCATGATCTCGTTGAATCGTTAATATTTTTTCACAAACGTCCACAACTTCTGCTTTAGGAAAATAGCCAATCAGCCGACCTACTTGAGGATAGGTAGCTGTATTGCCATGTTTCATTCCCATGCCACCACCAATCGTTACATTGAAACCGACGAGTTCGTCTTGTTCTATAATGGCAATCAAACCAACATCTTGTGAATAAACATCGATATCATTTGAAGGTGGTACTGCAATACCAATCTTGAATTTACGTGGAAGATACGTTTTACCGTACATAGGCTCAGGTTCTGCATCACTCGTATCTAATACTTTCTCACCATCTAACCAAATTTCGTGATAAGCTTGCGTCTTCGGTGACAAGTGTCGACTAATGTCATTCGCAATTTGATTAATTTCTCCATGTACATGAGACTGATAAGGATTCGGATTACACATCACATTACGATTCACATCACCACAAGCTGCTAAAGAATCTAGTAATGCCTGATTTATACTTTGCATAGAACTTTTTAAATTTTTCTTTAAAATGCCATGAAATTGAAATGCTTGTCTAGTCGTAAGTTTGATTGTTCCATTGGCATAAGTATTCGCAATATCATCCATCGCAATCCACTGTTCAGCAGTTGAAGCACCACCTGGCGCGCGTACTCTAATCATGAAACTGTATGCCGGTTCTAATTTTTGCTTGCGACGTTCATCTCTAATATCTCGGTCGTCTTGCATATAACTGCCATGAAACTTTAAAAGTTTTGTATCATCTTCTGTAATCGAGCCAGTAATTCTATCTGCTAAACCTTCAACAATCGTGCCACGGAGATAATTACTCTGCTCTTTGATACGTTCTAATTCATCTAGTTTGTCAGAAAAACTTACATTCGTTTCAGCCATACATCATCCCTACCTCTCTTTTAATAAACATCTCTTTGATAACGTTTTTCTTTTTTCATTTGTGTAAGATACGCTTCAGCATCCGTTTCAGCCATGCCGCCTTCTTGTTCTAATACGTAGCGAATCGTTTCATGGACATCTTTAGCCATTTGTTTTTCATCACCACATATATATAATGCAGCACCATTTATTATCCATTCGTAAAATGTTGCACTTTGTTCAGCAATACGATGTTGCACATAAATTTTTTCTTCTGAATCGCGTGAAAACGCTACATCTAATTTGCTTAATACATCATCTTTTAACCAAGTTTGCCATTCTGTTTGATATAAAAAATCTGTAGTAAAGTACTGTTCTCCGAAAAACAGCCATGTATTACCAGTTAATCCTAGTTCCTCTCTCTCTTGAAGATATGATCTAAACGGTGCAACTCCGGTACCTGGCCCAATCATTATGACGGGCGTTTCTTCGCTAAATGGAAATTTAAAATTAGGATTCTTCTTCAAATAAATCGGTATACTATCTCCTGGCTGTAAGCGTTCGGCTAATTGTACGGAGCAAACACCATCACGTTCACGTTCGTGAGCCTCATACCTTACTGCACCGACTGTAATATGCACTTCATCTGGATTTGCTTGAAAACTACTTGCAATAGAATATTCTCGTGGTGGTAACTTTCTTAACAATTGATGTAATGACTGTGAATCAAATTGATTCGGCGGAAAATCTCTTAATAAATCGATTAAGTCCCGACCTTCTATGTAACTCTGTATCCATAACGCATCCTCTACTTGCTCGGTTAATGTCGTATTTTCAAATAATGTAGAGGCTTTTAGCACTAAATTCTTTGTTAATTTAGTAATTTCGAAATGGTCTCGTAATGCTTCCTCAAGTGTTAGCTTGTCACCATTGGAATTAATAGGAATTTCGTCTTGCGCATGCCAACCTAAAGTCTCAATAAGTAATGCCACGAGATTAGGATTGTTTTGTGGCACTACGACTAAGCAATCACCTGGCTCATATGCTTCACCATAGTCATCTAGTAAAAACTCAATATGCCTTACTTCTTTGTTAGATCCTCGACCGTTCAAATTAATGTTCTCCAAGACTTCTGCTTCATATGGATTTGACTTGGAATAGCGCTTTTCTTTTGTATCCTGTGCTGTTTCTGCTAGTATTACTGTTTCTTTATGACTGGATGATTGGTTGAGTTGTTGAATATTTTCATTCATCCAGATTTCTGCTTGCTCATCAAAATCTAAATCACAATCATGTCTTGCTACTAAACGTTCGCCGCCTAATTCTGACAATCTAGCATCAAAGTCTTTACCTGTTTGGCAAAAGAACTCATATGATAAATCTCCAAGGGCAAGTACTGAATAACGTACACCTTCTAATTTAGGGGCTTTTCTACCATGTAAAAATTCATGAAATGTAAGTGCATTATCTGGTGGATCACCTTCACCATGCGTAGCTGAAATCACAAATAAATCTTCTACTTTTTTCAAGTCTTTAGGTTTAAATTCGTCCATTGCAGTCAATTTCACAGTGTAGTTATGTTCTACTAATCGATCTGCAAAAATTTCTGCCAAACTTTGCGCGTTACCAGTTTCTGAGCCATAAAGCACTGTAATATTTCTATCAATATTGTCTTCTGACTCACTATTTAATACATATTCTGCTACTTGCTGTGGTGCTTCAGCATCACTGACTAAAGTGTTTTGATATGCTGAAAGATAACCACTCAACCAAACTTTTTGTTCTGTGGTTAAAATGCTAACGACCTGATTGAGTTGGTCTGCTTGATGCTCATTAAATGGACTATTTGATACAGATAAATTCACCGCAAGTTCACCTCTTTTTGTTTTGTATACCATTTGTAAAAATGTTGATTAATCTTTCTAATGCTATTGTATTTCTTAAAGACAATTCTATAAATTAAACATAATATAGTTGTTATATAAATAATGTTTTAATTCTATACATATCCGATGTGTATACTAAGGATTAATAGTAAAAAAAAGAATCTTAATCTAAATCATGGTTTTTCAGTCGTATGAAGACCACATTCTGTCTTGTTAGAATTACTCCATCTACCTTCCCTTGAGTCTCCAGAAGTTGAAACTGCTGATGTACAAGGTATGCAGCCAATACTCGGAAAATTAAAATCATGTAGTTCATTATAATGTAAATCATGTTTTTTAATATAATGCCATACATCATCCCACGTCCAATGAATAAGTGGGCACACTTTTACTGATTTAAATCTTTCATCTTTGTTTACATAATTTGTAAATTGACGACTTGGTGATTGCTCTCTACGCAATCCTGAAACCCAAGCTGTAGCACCTGATAACACTTCTTCCAGTGGCTTAATTTTACGTATGTAACAACATTGATTAGGATCATTCTTCCAAAGTGCTGAATTGAACTGGTCAGCCTGTTCATCTAGAGTTAATTCTGGTTTTTTAAGCTTGATATTTAGTTCTGGATAACGTGTTTTCACTCTATCGATTAAATCATAGGTTTGTTGAAAATGAAGATCTGTATCTAAAAATACGATTTCAGCATTTTTTCTAACACTATTAATCAAATCAATCAAAACCATGCCTTCTGCACCAAAGCTACATGCATAAACAATTGAATCACCATACATTTCATACGCCCATGCGATAACCTGACGTGCACCTTTAGTTTCATCTGAAATATCTAAGTCATTAAAAGCGTCGATATTAAAGTGCTCATATGTTATTTTTTCCTCTGACATTAATGGGTTCATCCCCTTTTCTTTAATGTTCTGTTTTTAAAATTCATATTATTTTTAGTCTTTAGAATTATTCGAAAATAATTATGATACATACTTTACTCATTGTAATTTTTTATGTCAAGCGTACTTTTAAACTATGGTTTCTATTAAAAACAGTATAATTCCGTTAAATGTAAGCGCTTAACATAGCGTATTCAAAATGTTTTCATTAATTATTTTTAAATAATAATTATAATAATGTAATTTTCATTAACAACGTTGTAAAACACGTTACATCAACATTTATTATTTTTTATAAATATTTTTCTTATTTTAATTATTGTAAGCTCATATTTTATTCTTTAATCAAATGACAAAAGCGCCAATAACAACTAAATGTCATTGGCGCTAGTTCATGAATAAATTCAATTTTATCTAATAATTATGCTGAAAAACTAAGTCTTGGAATAAATGTTTCAAAGTGAATGTTATCCATTGGTATACCGATTGTTTGTAATTCAGAAATCATTGCTTTTAAGAATGAATCACCACCACAAATATAAACTTCTGTTTCATTATCTACATATTGTTGTAGTTGTGCTACTTCAATAAAGCCGTCTTCATCACGGAAATGTGTGTCAAAACGTGCAAGTGAAGACTGGTCAGAAATATCGTTTAATTTGTTTTCAAAAGCGACATTTTGCGCATTAGACGTTGATTGTAAGAATGTTGATTCTAAACCTGAACTAACCGCTTCTTTATACATAGAAACAAGTGGTGTAACACCCACACCTGAACCTAAGAATAATTGTTTATTTTCTTTATTCGCTAGAGTAAAACCGCCTACTGGCGCAGATAAGCTCAACGTATCTCCAACTGACACTTCATCGTGTAGTATTGTTGATACTTCACCTTCATGCGCTTCAGTAACATCTTTTCTAACTCCAAATGTTAAGAAGTCTTTACCACCATCAACAATAGAATAATGTCTCTTAGCTTGGTAAGGTAGTTTGTCACTCGTAATATCTACAGTAATATATTGACCAGGAACAAATTGACTTAAATCAATATCATCTGATTTAATTGTAAATGCTTTAATAATCTCAGTTTCTTCAGTGATTTCAGTAACTTCAAATGGTTTGAAGCCATCCCAAGCCATATTGCTATAAACTTCTTTTTCTAAGCCGATAAACGCATCAGCAATTTCTCCATAAGCTTTAATCCATGTTTGGATAATTGGATCTTCATCTTCAAGACCAGTCACTTCTTCAATCGCCCATATTAAATTTTCACCAACAATTGGATAATGTTCGGGTTTAACTTGTAATGCACAGTGTTTATATACAACAGGCATAATTGCTGGAACAATTGGTGATAAATCTTTGATATTTTCTGCTGCTGCTAATACAGCCATTGCGAGTGCTGAAGATTGTAATCCTCTTTTTTGGTTAGTTTGATTAAATACATTTTTTAATTCTGGATGTTGTTCAAAGAGTCTCTTATAAAAAATTGATGTAATCGTTTGTCCTTTATCTTTTAGTAATGGCACTGTTTCTTTAATTGTTTGTATCTCTTCTTGAGTTAACATATTGGCCCTCCTAATTTATTCTATATACCCATTATTATACGAACTTCATTTACTTACAATGAATTCAAACTTATTTCACACAACATTCATATTCTAGATACATAAATTTGTAACTATTTTCCGTTTTTTTAAAATAAACAAATGTACATAACATGAATTTGAAATTTATACTACTTAAAAACTTATATTTTAAACTAATAAATTAATCTTTAATATATGTTATCAATTGAAATTACTTTTTTTCAAGATTAGTATGTGTAATGGATACAAAAGACACGTAGGAGGCTTTACTTTGAAAATTTCAAAAATAGTAAATGCAATGATTTTGGATATGGAAGATAACGAACCATTTTTAGGCACACTCATATTAAATGGCGGTGTCATCTCTGACATTGTGCCACAAGAAGATATTGTAGAGGATGACAGTGCACTAGACTTGGAACAACAATGGATTACACCTGGATTTATAGATACGCACAGTCACCCAACAGGCTATGGATCGACAAAATTAATGGTGAACTGTGCTGCTTCTGACATTTTAAACATTACGGACTTAATTAATAAATTTAATGACAATAAGGATAGCTTAACTAATAACGGATGGTTGATAGGTTACGGTTATAATGAAAAAGCTTTAGCCGAACAACGCCATCCTAATCGCTTTGATTTAGACCAAATTTCTCAAGATACTGCGATTGCGATTATGCATTACTCAGGTCATATGGCTACTGTAAATACAAAAGCACTGCAAATTATGGGGATTGAACTAACAGACGATAACCCAGAAGGTGGTTATTACGAACGAGATTCTGAGGGTTATGTCAACGGCGTGCTTATTGAATTGCCAGCGATTGTTAAATTAAGAGCAGCACTACCTAAAGCTACAGCAGATAGTTTCGCTTATAGTATGAATTTAGCAATTGATGATTATGTGAAAAACGGTATAACGAATACTTCTGATTTACTCATCGGTGGTAATGGTTACACGGATTATAAAGGTATATTAACATTCTTAAACGCACCTCAACGTATCCGTACACGCTGGGTAATTGCGCATGAATTACTAGAAAAACATCCTGAATTTAAAGACGTACATGCCGAAACACTCGATCGCACTTTTCAACAACATAGTAACCGTATGAGTCATTTAGGCGGCGTAAAATTCTTTAATGACGGATCTATTCAATTACAAACTGCTTCTATAAGAGGTACTTACTTAGATGGCGCAACACCACCTGCACCTTTAATGTCACAATCAGTAATGACAGAAAAATTTAAACATTTTCAACAATTAGGCTTTAATATTATTACCCATGCAAATGGTGATTATGCAGCCCAATCTGTAATAGAATCTTATAAAGATACAGCAATGTATAAAACGAACGCTTTACGCAATAGAGTTGAACATTTACAAACTGCAACGCGTTCAGATATTCAAGAAATGGCAGAGCATCATATTGGAGGCTCTTTCTTTATTAATCATGTTTATTATTTTGGTGACTTACACCGTGATGTCTTTTTAGGTAGTGATAAAGCAAACAATTTAGACCCAGTTAGATGGGCAGAAGATGAAAACATGCTGTTTACTTTGCACACTGATGCGCCAGTGACACCAATTTCTCCTTTGGAATCTATCCAGATTGCTGTTGATAGAAAAACTAAAAACGGTGAGATACTAGGTGCCCACCAACGTTTATCTCGTAGCTCTGCATATAAAAAGATGACTGCAGATGCAGCGCGTTTGAATCATACAGAAGACTACGAAGGTACAATTAAAGTTGGTCATGTTGCAGACTTTGTCATACTGAATCGTAATCCACTAGAAGAAGATGTAACACTCGATAACAACTTAATTGAAGCAACGATTTGTGACGGTAAATTAGTCTATAAAAAATAATAGCATCACATGGCTTATGCATATTGTTTGAAAGACTTCTATGAGAATAGTATGCATCTAAAGACTACAGTCTCAAACCATATCTACAGAAAGCGTGCACTATAATACGAAACATTGATATAAAAAGGACATGTTGAATTTTGAGTTCAACATGTCCTTTTTAGTGATTTAACATTTATCAATAGTTTGATGAGCCATCTGAAAGAAGCACATGAATCGAAGACTGCAAGCTGAGTCAGTGTCCTAGTCAAGTCAGTCTAAAATTTTAGGGGTTTAAGTCCTCACAAATGAAGTAAGTTATTCATTATTATATTTCTCATTTAATTGATGGATTAGCCTTTTAAATTCAGCTTCTGATTTAAATTCAAAAGTAATGTGTCCTTTTTTATTATGTGTAGAAATAGAAACGCTTGAGCCATATTGTTCTTTAAGTTGTCTTTCTTGTTGTTGAATAAACTTAGGTTTCGTAGCTACTTCTTGTGTTTTTTTCTTTGTACTTTTTTCATTATAATTTTCATTTACGTATTGTTCTAAATAACGAACACTCCAAGACTCCCGGGAGACTTGCTTGGCGATTTGACGCATTTTTTGTGCGTCTTTTACAATTAATAAGGTACGCCCATGAGCACCTGATAATGTACCTTCTCTGATCATATTCGATACGTCTTTAGGTAATTGTAACAAACGTAGCATGTTCGCAATATAAGGTCTGGATTTACTTAAACGCTCTGCAACTTCTTGTTGTGTTAGCTTTAAATCATCCATTAATTGACGATAGCTTTCTGCTTCTTCAATAACATTGAGATCTTCGCGTTGTAAGTTCTCAATAATGGCAAGTTCCATCATATCTTCATCAGTTAATGCTTTAACAATTGCAGGCACTTCTGCTAACCCTGCTATTTTTGCCGCTCGGTAACGTCGTTCACCTACTACAATGTGATAACCTGTAATAGTCTTTCTTAATACGATAGGTTGTAAAATGCCGTGAAGTTTAATCGATTTTGCTAAGTCATTTAAACGTTCTTCATCAAATGTTTTACGTGGTTGATAAGGGTTTGCTTTAATAGTCGTGACTTTAACTTGTTGAATTTGAGCATCTTCTTCTAATTGCAATCTATAATCTTTTGAATTTTCGATTGTCATACACCTACTTTCATCATCAAATATCTCTTTACGTATATAATATATTCACAGTATATCATCACACTCATGACAGTAAATATACATAAAAAATAGTTTGTTTAATCTAAATTTTCAGATAAGTTGTTGACAAAAAGGATTTTGGTGTGTAATCTAAGATATATCAAATACGAATTGCACATACGAAACACAGTAATAGGGAAAGTAAAACTTACACTGCTGACACAGAGAGTCTTTGTTCGCTGAAAGAAGACACGGAAAGAAAGTTTGAAAATGGCCTTTGAGTGTTGATACCAATATGAGGTGTCAACGGGATCGCCCGTTATAGCGATACAGTATTAACATTTTGTTAAATGGCGTACTGGATTAAATCCACGCGTCGTATATTTCGTTAATACTCATTTTATTCATATAAGATGAGTTTTTTTAATTCCAACGAAGATACGATGTCACTATTCAGTCTCTGTTGCCTATTCAACAATTTGGCGTACTGGATAAGGTTACTTTAGTGATAGAGTAACAAACAAAGGTGGTACCGCGAGCTAAGCTTTCGTCCTTTATATCCGATTATTCGGGTGTAAAGGACGGAAGCTTTTTTTATTTTTAAAAGGAGGTTATCTATTATGAAAAATACTGAACTGGCACAAATTGCTTTGTCACAAGATCATACAGGCGCAGTTGCAAATCCAATCTATTTATCAACAGCATACCAACACCCTCACCTAGGCGAATCAACTGGTTACGACTATACAAGAACGAAAAATCCAACCCGCTCAGCATTTGAGGAAGCTTTTGCAAAACTAGAACGAGGTACTGCTTCATTTGCAACTTCAAGTGGTATGTCAGCCATTCAACTTATTTGTAATTTATTCAAAACTGGTGACGAAATATTGGTATCTTTTGATTTATACGGTGGCACATTTAGACTTTTTGATTTTTACGAGCAACAGTACGGTATTCATTTCAAATATGTAGACTTCCTTAATTATGAAGAAGTAGAACAAAGTATTACTGAAAATACAAAAGCACTATTTATAGAACCGATTTCTAATCCACAAATGATAGAAGTTGATATCGACCCGTACTATATCTTAAGTAAAAAATTCAATTTACTAACAATTATAGATAATACATTTTTAACACCTTATCTTTCAACGCCACTTGAGGATGGTGCAGACATCGTCTTACATTCTGCCACAAAATACATAGGTGGCCATAACGATGTACTTGCTGGCGTTGTCACAGTGAATGACGATGCGCTAGCAGAACAATTAGCACAGTTACACAATATGATTGGTGCTACACTATCACCTTTCGATAGTTATTTACTACAACGTGGCTTAAAAACACTACACATCAGAATGGATCGTTCAGAATATAACGCTAAACTACTCGCAGAACGATGTAGTAACTTAGACGCAATTGATAAAGTACTTTATAGCGGACGTACTGGCATGTTGAGCTTACGTTTAAACAAAGCCTATAAAGCTGACAAATTCTTAGAACATTTGGAAGTTTGTTTATTCGCCGAAAGTCTCGGTGGTACTGAAACATTTATAACATTTCCATATACCCAAACCCATGTCGATATGCCAGATGAGGAAAAAGACAAACGTGGCATTGACGAACATTTACTTAGACTATCTATCGGAATTGAAAATTATGAAGATATTGAGAAAGACATCGTACAAGCATTACAAAAATCTAACCAAGGAGTGATTTCATGAGTTTATCAAAAGAGACAGAAGTAATATTCGATGCACATAGAGGTACAGATTATGATTCGGCGAACCCTCCCTTATATGATTCTTCTACGTTTCATCAAAAAGTGTTAGGTGGCAATGCAAAATACGACTACGCACGAAGTGGTAATCCTAATAGAGCATTATTAGAAGAAAAATTAGCCAAACTAGAAGGTGGCAGTCACGCATTTGCTTATGCTTCAGGTATCGCCGCAATTTCGGCAGTATTGCTTACGTTAAATGCTGGTGATCATGTTATTCTACCTGATGATGTTTATGGGGGCACATTCAGACTAACTGAACAGATATTAACACGTTTTAATATTCAATTTTCAACAGTAGATACGACAAACTTAAATGAGATAGAAGATGCGATACAAGACAACACAAAACTAATTTACGTAGAAACACCATCTAATCCATTATTCAAAATTACAGATATTAAAGGTGCAGCTCACATCGCAAAACAGCATCAACTCTTACTCGCAGTGGATAACACATTTATGACACCGCTTGGGCAATCACCATTAGCACTTGGTGCAGATATCGTTGTTCATAGTGCAACGAAGTTCTTAAGTGGTCATAGCGACATTATTGCCGGTGTAGCGATTACCAATAATCAAAGCGTAGCAGATGCACTTTATTTATTACAAAATGGTACAGGCACGGCATTATCTGCTCACGATAGCTGGACTTTAGCAAAACATTTAAAAACGTTGCCCGTGAGATTCAATCAATCTGTGGAAAATGCGCAACAACTTTATGAATTTTTAGCTCAGCGTGAAGAAATTGCTGAGGTATATTACCCGGGAAATGACGCCTTACATTTATCACAAGCGCGTCACGGTGGTGCAGTATTAGGCTTTAGATTAAAAGACGAAACCAAAGCACAAGCATTTGTAGACGCATTATCATTACCGCTCGTATCTGTGAGTTTAGGTGGCGTAGAAACAATCCTTTCTCACCCAGCTACAATGTCACACGCAGCAGTGCCTAAAGAAGTACGCGAAGAACGTAACATTACATTCGGATTATTTAGATTAAGTGTTGGTTTAGAATCTGCGGATGAATTAATTTTAGATTTAAATTACGCAATTAAGGAGGCTTTCAATGAGTCAACTCATCGACAAACTGAAGAACAACATATTAGTAGCTGACGGCGCTATCGGCACCATTCTTTACTCTGAAGGTCTAGATACATGTCCTGAAGCTTACAACTTAACACATCCTGAGAAAGTAGCACATATCCATCGTTCTTATATTGAAGCTGGTGCAGATATTATACAGACTAATACGTATGGTGCAAACTTTGAAAAGTTAAAAGACTTTGGCTTAGAACATAAAGTGAAAGAAATTCATCAATCTGCTGTAAAAATCGCAAAAGAAGTTGCAAAAAATGACACATTCATCTTAGGTACTGTTGGTGGCTTTAGAGGCGTTAAACAAGAAGATTTAGGTCTATCTGCGATTCAGTATCATACAGAAATACAAGTAGATACTTTAGTAGAATCTGGCGTAGATGGTTTACTTTTTGAAACTTATTACGACTTAGAAGAACTTACAAATATTATAAAAGCGACAAAACGTAAACACAATATACCGATTATTGCGCAACTCACTGCTTTGAATACAAATTATTTAAGAGACGGTACAGAGATTAATACCGCATTACAACAAGTAGCAGCAAGTGGTGCTGATATTGTGGGATTGAATTGTCATCATGGTCCCCATCATATGCAACAATCATTCTCACATATTGAATTACCAGAAGGCGCATACTTATCGTGCTATCCGAACGCAAGTTTGCTTGATATAGAAAACAGCCAATTTAAATACAGCGATAACGCCGAGTATTTTGGCAATGTCGCACAGAAACTTATTAACGAAGGCGTTCGCGTCATTGGTGGTTGTTGCGGTACAACACCTGAGCACATTGAATTCATCAAATCATCTATAGCTAATTTGAAACCTGTAACACAAAAAAATGTAATACCGATCACAAAATATACGAGTACTTCATCTAAATCAAAACAATCTCAGAATCTAACATCAAAAGTAAAACAACGTCCGACGATTATAGTTGAATTAGATACACCGAAACACTTAGATACAGATGCATTTTTCAGAAATATCAAAAAACTTGATGACGCCAATATCGATGCGGTCACATTAGCAGACAATTCTTTAGCAACCGTAAGAATTAGTAATGTCGCTGCAGCAAGCATTATTAAACAACAATACGATATCGAACCATTAGTGCACATCACTTGTCGCGACCGTAACCTTATCGGATTACAATCTCATTTATTAGGGCTATCACTACTAGACATCAATGAAATATTAACCATCACAGGTGACCCTTCTAAGATTGGTAACTTACCTGGTGCTACAAACGTATACGATGTAAACTCCAAAGGTTTAACCGAAATTGCATCGCGTTTCAATCAAGGCATTAACACAGATGGTGATGCGCTGAAGACAAAGACAAACTTCAACATCGCAGGTGCCTTTGATCCAAATGTAAGAAAATTAGAAGGTGCAGTAAAACGCTTAGAGAAAAAATTAGAAAGCGGTATGCACTACTTTATTACACAGCCGGTTTATAGTACTGAAAAAATTAAAGAAGTCTATGAAGCAACGAGACATTTAGATGTTCCCTTCTTTATCGGTATTATGCCAGTGACAAGTTATAATAACGCTTTGTTTTTACACAATGAAGTACCTGGTATTAAATTATCAGAAGAAGTGTTAGAACAATTTGAAGCCGTTAAAGATGATAAAGAAAAATCAAAAGAACTGAGCTTGAAACTATCCAAAGAACTGATTGACACAGTACATGAATACTTTAATGGTTTGTATTTAATTACACCATTCCAAAAAGCAGATTACACATTAGAACTTGCAGCTTATTCAAAATCAATTACTTCAACTAAACAGGAGGCAATATTATGACTATTAAAACATCAAACTTAGGTTTTCCAAGATTAGGTAGAAAAAGAGAGTGGAAAAAAGCAATCGAAGGTTACTGGTCTAAAAAATTAGATTTAGATACATTGCATCAACAATTAACAGATTTGCATAAAGAAAATTTATTACTACAAAAAAATTACAATTTATCAAGTATTCCTGTCGGTGATTTTTCACTTTATGACCATATTCTTGATACATCTTTACTTTTTAATATTATTCCTGAACGTTTCCAAGGTAGAGACATAGATGATGATTTATTATTCGATATTGCTAGAGGTAATAAAGAACATGTTGCAAGTGCCTTAATCAAATGGTTCAACACAAACTATCACTATATCGTTCCAGAATGGGATCATGCCGAACCGAAACTTAATCACAATGTCTTATTAGAACGCTTTAATTATGCAAAATCTTTAAATGTAAACGCACATCCTGTCATTGTAGGTCCGATTACATTTGTTAAATTATCTAAAGGTGGCGACCAATCTTTCGAAGAAAAAGTAAACACACTGTTACCTTTATATAAAGAAGTACTACAATCATTAAAAGAAGCTGGTGCTGAATATATTCAAATCGACGAACCTGCATTAGTGACAGATGACAGCGCAGATTATGAAACTATTACACAAGCAGCATATGAGTATTTCGCTGAGGCTGGTTTAGAAAATCATATCGTGATACAAACCTATTTCGAACGTGTTAATCTACAATTTTTAAACAGCTTACCTGTTAAAGGGCTTGGCCTTGATTTCGTTCATGACCATAACTTTAACCTTGAACAAATTAAAGCTGGCGATTTTGATAAAAACAAAACACTTTATGCAGGTATTATCGATGGTCGTAACGTTTGGGCTGCTGACATTGAAGCTAAAAAAGAACTTATCGACACGTTACAAAATTATACAAATGATCTTATTATTCAACCATCAGCGTCATTATTGCATGTTCCTGTATCATTAGATGACGAAACACTTGAAGAATCAATTGCCGAAGGATTAAGTTTCGCAACTGAAAAATTAGACGAATTAGATGCCTTGAGACGCCTATTTAATGACAATGATGCTGAAAAATATAATCAATTAAAAGCACGCTATGAACGCTTCCAGAATCAATCATTTAAAAACCTTGAATACGATTTTGATAGCGTACGTACTTCAAGACAATCTGCTTTTAAAACGCGTAAACAAGCACAAGACAAACGCCTTAATTTACCAGATTTACCAACGACAACAATTGGTTCATTCCCACAATCTCAAGAAGTGCGTAAATACCGTGCTGATTGGAAAAATGACCGCATCTCAGATGAAAGTTACCAATCATTCTTAAAAAATGAGATTGCACGCTGGATTAAAATTCAAGAAGATATTGGTTTAGACGTCTTAGTACATGGTGAATTTGAACGTAATGATATGGTCGAATTCTTTGGTGAAAAACTACAAGGTTTCCTAGTAACTAAATTCGGTTGGGTACAATCATACGGATCACGTGCGGTGAAACCACCTATCATTTATGGCGATGTGAAATGGGCTGAACCACTTACAGTGAAAGAGACACTTTATGCACAAAATTTAACAGACAAGCCTGTAAAAGGTATGCTCACTGGACCTGTCACAATTCTGAACTGGTCATTTGAACGTGTAGACTTACCGCGTGAAGAAGTACAAGATCAAATTGCGCTCGCTATTAATGAAGAAGTATTGGCACTTGAAAATGAAGGTATTCAAATTATTCAAGTAGACGAACCTGCTTTAAGAGAAGGTTTACCGCTTCGTTCAGAATATCACGAAGACTACTTAAACAAATCTGTGCATTCGTTTAAACTTGCAACATCTTCCGTGGCTGATGAAACACAAATTCATACACATATGTGCTATTCACAATTTGGACAAATCATACACGCAATCTACGACTTAGATGCAGACGTGATTTCTATTGAAACATCTCGTAGCCATGGTGACTTGATTAAAGATTTCGAAGATATTACTTACGATTTAGGTATTGGTTTAGGGGTATATGATATTCATAGTCCACGTATTCCGACTGAATCAGAAGTTACAGAAGCAATCCATCGTGCCTTACAAGAAATTGATCGTTCGTTATTCTGGGTCAACCCAGATTGTGGATTGAAGACACGTAAAGAAGATGAAGTAGTAGAAGCATTAAGTGTCTTAGTAAATGCCGTTGATAAGTTACGAAAATCAACAAATACAGCAACAGTATAACGATTAAAAATGGTGGTGATACACATGAGTTATCCATTATGGGAACAATTAGAACAATTAGAACAATTAAAATCATCAAAGTGGGTCGATTTGACCCACACATTTGATGAAACCATTCCATGCTTCAGTGAGTTTGAACGCGCTAAAGTTTCTACCCTGTTTAACGTAGCAGACGATGGCTTTTATGTTCAAAATTGGAATATAGTAAGTCAGTACGGTACACATATTGATGCACCTATTCATTTTGTGGAAAACACACGCTATTTACATGAATTAGATTTAAAAGAACTCGCCCTACCACTTGTTGTTTTAGATTTTTCACAAGAAGTAGCAGAGAATGCAGATTTCATATTAACTCGCACACATGTCGAACAATGGGAATCAACGCATGGAACAATTGAACCCGGCACATTTGTCGCCTTACGCAGTGATTGGTCGAAACGTTGGCCAGACATCGAACAATTCGAGAATAAAGACAGCAATGGCAACCTCCATTTACCCGGTTGGGGCCTCGATGCTTTAAAATACTTGCTCGAAGAACGACAAGTCAAAGCCATTGGTCACGAAACATTTGATACAGATGCTTCGATAGATGTAGCCAAAAATGGTGATATCGTTGGTGAACGTTACGTCCTAGGACAAGATACATTCCAAGTTGAGCTGTTGACGAATTTAGATCAACTACCCACACGTGGTGCCCTTATTTACACGATTAGCCCTAAACCTAAAGACGCGCCAGGATTTCCTGTACGCGCATTCGCTATTACACCCTAATAGCTAAATCTTTAAGATATCATTAGATATACACGAGCACCCCAAACTTAAAACTCTAGCTATTATAATATAAAAGATATTAAGAAATTGAGCACTTCTTATATATCAACTTCTCCTTTTAAAAGATATAATTTATATCCCCTAAATCATTCCCTACCAAGAATGATTTAGGGGAATTTATTATGTGCATTTTTAAAGGTCATCCACTTAATGTGCATTTGTAACCACTTAGTTAGCAATACTGACCGCTTAATTAAACTATGTAGTATTTAATGCTAATATTTGTTTTACTTAACTTAACAGGAGGCGTTGCATATGAAGGTCAGAGTTAAATACAACAATGCATTATCCGAAGATGAAGTTATAATACAAGCTAATGAAAACGCAGAAAATTTGCTAGATATCGTGCAATACATCAAACAATTATCCAACCGAAAAACATTTACAGGCAAACATAATGATGAAATTCACTTTATCAAACAGCGAGATATTATATGTTTCAGGATGGAAAATAAAATACTAACCATCTATACATGGAATCAACACTTTACCCTGAACGAAAGATTATATACTATTAAAAAACAATTAAGTTCAAACTTCCTACAAATATCTAAATCAGAAATCATCAATATCGATTATATCGACCATTTGAAACTCAATAAAAACGGAACTATAGAAATTCGCTTTTCAAACGATGACTTCACATATTCTTCTAGAAGATACTTATCTATAATAAAGGAGGCTCTAAAACTATGAAAAGGTTAATACATGGTGCAACTATAGGTGTTTCGATTGGTACGATGATTTCGCTATTATTTTCTTTTATATTTTCGCATACGCAATTTATGCCTGTTTCTCCAATATCGACAATGGGACGATTTTACTATGAACACTTCACCGAGTTACAAATTATGCTGATATCTGTTCTAATATGGGCTTTCATCGGTGTCACATTTAGTTTGGGTGAACTGATATTCTCACATACCCGCCTCTCAATTTTTAAAAAGACGGTGATTCATTTTAGTGTAATGTTGATAGTGATGTTTCCTTTAGGTATATTAGCAGGTTGGTTTCCACTCCGAATCTCGGTCATCATCGTATTTATACTCATATATACAATGATTTACTTTGTTATTTGGTCTATTGAAAGTAGAAGAGCACAAAGAGATATAAATGAAATAAACAAGATCATTTCAGAGAATCAAAAACATTAATCCTATTTCAATTAATTAATAAAGTAATTCAATGATGTTATGATTTAAGGACATGATGTTTACACAAACCTCATACAATAAAAGAAGACGAGGTGAATGATTTGCAATTAAATGAAACCAATACTCCTTTTAACAAAGAACAATTGGCACTTATAAATCAACTTCTGCCAACATTATCTTCAAGTCAGCAACAATGGTTAGGCAGTTATTTAGTTAATCCTGAAACGCAGGATGATGAGGTGACACCATCAAACGCAACTGATAGTTCCGTAGCTGAACCTTTAGAAGTACATGTTCTATTTGGTACTGAAACAGGTAATGCTGAAGAAGTTGCCGATCAATTTGAAGCAAAATTAAAGGAACACAATTTAAATGTTCATTTGTCGGAGATGGATGATTTCCCGCTAGATGAACTGACAAATATAGATTACCTGTTTATCATATGTTCTACACAAGGCGTGGGAGAGCCCCCAATCAACGCGATAGATTTTCATGAGTTTATGCACAGTGATAAAGCCCCACGATTAGATGGATTAAACTTCTCTGTACTCGCATTAGGAGACGAAAGCTATCCAGATTTTTGTCAGGCAGGAAGAGACTTTGATGAAATCTTCGGAAAATTAGGCGGTCATCGATTAGCTGAAAGGGTAGATTGTGATTTTGATTTTGAAGAAGTAGCAGAACAATGGATTGCAGATATGCTAGAGCTATTAACCAACGTTTCGCCAAACACAGATGCAAATGATGTGATAGACGATGAAGTCACAATTGAAGAACCTCATGGTCAGTATTCCAAATCAAACCCATTTCAAGCTGAAGTAATACAAAATAATGTACTGACTGAAGCCAATGCAACACGCGAAGTCAGACATCTTGAATTATCTCTTGAAGGTTACAACGAATCATATGAGCCTGGAGATAGTTTAGTAGTAATACCTGAAAATGACCCTGCCCTTGTTGAACACTTTATCGATACTTTAGGTTGGGACGCTGAAACACTTGTTTATGTTGATAAAGATGAACAACCATTAACATTACAAGATGCGTTGACACATTACTTTGAAATTTCAAAAATAACACCTGCCCTAATGAAAAGTGCTGCTGAGTTATTTAGTAATCCAATGTTAAACGCAAATGTTCAAAAAAATGATTGGATTCAAGATTATATTTATGGTCGAGATGTCATCGACTTGATTAAAGACTTTACACCCGTATCACTTCAACCAAAAATGTTACCGCAATTATTAAGAAAATTACCACCAAGAGAATATTCAATCGCAAGCAGTAACAACGTTAATCCAAATCGTGTACAAATCACAGTACGTGTCGTGAAATATGAAGCGCATCGTCGTGAACGTCTAGGCGTTTGTTCCGTTCAACTTGCTGAACGTACACAACCTGGTGATCATATGCCTGTTTATCTTAAAAAGAATCCAAACTTCAAATTTCCTTATGAAGAAACCACACCTGTCATTATGATTGGTGCTGGCACAGGCATCGCACCTTACAGAGCCTATCTACAAGAACGCGCACACTTAAATCTTAAAGGATCACAATGGCTTATTTTTGGTAATCAAAATTATAATACAGATTTCCTTTATCAGAGTGATTTAGAGGGCTGGCTGAGTGACGGTGTACTCAGTAAATTAGATTTAGCTTTTTCAAGAGATACTGAAACTAAAATTTATGTCCAACACCGTATTGAAGATAATAGTGCTGAATTTTATAAATGGATAACAGAGGGCGCTACGATTTATCTATGTGGAAATAAAGATGAGATGGCTTCAGGTGTCCATCAAGCATTAGTGAATGTACTGATTAAACATGGTAATTACAGCCAAGATAGTGCAGAAGACTATTTAAGAGATTTAATTAAAAATCAACGTTACCAACGTGATGTTTATTAGTATGTATGTACTATAGCCAAGAACAAAACAACATTAATTCATTTTCTGTTGTTTTCTAACAGCATAATTATCTAAGGTATTTGTAACTCAATTTCTTTTTGTTAAACAAGTCTGATACGATACTTTAAATCATAAACTTACCCAAAGGTAGCGTGATAAATATGGCTCAATGCGCAATCACTTATGACAATGCATTATTGCTTATTAAAAATGATGCACAAGGCCTTCATACAGCATTTAAATTAGAGGGCACTAACCCGATTTCAATAGCTCAAGATCCTTTAAATAGTAATATATTATATTGCGGCACGTTTGACCGTGGTTTATGGAAAAGTACCGACAAGGGTGATACATGGGCTCCAATAGGCACAAGGTTCACTTACAATAGCCCATTTAAGAAAGATGATATTCATATGACATCAATCACAGCAGTGACAGTGGTTGATACTGGTAAATCTTCTGGCACCGTAATTGTTGGCACGGAACCAAGTGTGCTTTTCATCTCCTATAATGAGGGACAAACATTTGAACTCCTTACAGATTTTGAACATATACAAGGTAAAAATCAATGGTTCTTCCCGCCTAGACCATTTACGCATCATGTAAAATGGTTTGATACTAATATTAAATCTCCCGGAACAATCAATTTAACTATTGAAGCCGGCGGATTTATTCAATCCAGAGATTATGGTCAACATTGGGAGCTCCCACGCACAGATCGTGTGCTACCTATAGATATTCATGTGCTTAAGAGCCATCCTGATTACCCAAATCAATTGTACGGCGTTTTAGGAGATGCCTTTTTAGAAGGTGGTAGAGATACATTTATTGAAAGCGATGATTATGGTCAAACATGGACGACATTCATTGATGGTATAAAATATAGATACGGCTATGGATTAGCGGTTAATTCTAACAATTCCAGTAATATTGTCATCGCTACATCGAACTCACCGTTTAACGCACATAATTATGATGATGACACGTTTTCAACGATTTACTATGTTGATAAAGAACATGAAAGTGCTTGGACAGAAGCTGATGAAGGTTTACCTGCACCAGAGAGCACCTTAATTTCAGCCATCTCCGAAAAGGATGGTATATTTTACATTGCTAATAATAAAAGGGTTTTCTATTCCGAAAGCGGTGGAAAAAGCTGGACATCATTAGCAATCGAATGGCCTGAATCACTTACACATCAACATGCACATCAATTTATCACTTTGAATTAAAACCATAATAAAATAACAAATCATAAATTAAAACCCCTTAAGCATTTATCTTACGCTTAAGGGGTTATTTATTACATATTCAAACTACGATTATCTTACATATTCAAAAATGCCAGCAGCACCCATGCCAACGCCAATACACATCGTAACCATTCCGTATTTCGTATCTGGCTGTTTCTTCATTTCAGAAAGTAGTCTGCCTACTAACATCGCGCCTGTTGCGCCAAGCGGATGCCCTAGTGAAATTGCACCACCATTAACATTGGTTTTCTCCATATCTAAACCTGTTTCTCTAATGGAAGCTAATGTTTGAGATGCAAATGCTTCGTTTAACTCAACTAAATCAATATCTTTAACATCCAAGTTTGCTAATTTCAATGCTTCTGGAATAGCATACGCTGGACCAATACCCATTAACTTAGGATCTACACCCACAGCTTTAAAGCCAACAAAGCGTGCGATGGGTTTCACGCCTAATTCTTTTACTTTTTCACCAGACATGACTACGACAAACCCTGAACCATCTGTTAAGGGTGCCGAGGAGCCTGCGGTCACTGTACCGTTAGCCTTAAACACTGTAGGTAATTTAGCTAAAGTTTCCTTATTTGTATCTGGTCTGATTAATTCATCGTCTTTAAATACTTCTTTCGAAACGACTGGACCATTTTGATCATAAGTGACTTTATTCACTTCAATCGGTATAATTTCGTCATCAAATTTACCTTCTTGTTGTGCTTTTGTAGCACGTTGATGACTCTGTACTGCATATGCATCTTGGTCTTCTCTAGACACATTGTAAGTTTCTGCTACCATTTCTGCAGTTAGTCCCATTGGATAAGAAACACCTGAATCTTCATCTTGCAGAATCGGGTTGTTTGTTGGTTCATTACCACCCATTGGTACTGCACTCATCAATTCAATACCGCCTGCTACAAGGATGTCTGCTTGATTCGCGTTAATCTGGTTTGCTGCATGCGCAATCGTTTGAAGGCCTGATGAACAGTAACGATTAACCGTTTGTCCTGGTACTTCGTTTGGCATGCCTGCAAGTAATGCAATTGTTCTTGCAATGTTCTGTCCTTGTAAGCCTTCTGGAAATGAATTGCCGACGATAACGTCTTCTACCATACTAGGATCAAATGAACCTCCAACTCTTTCCAATACACCTTTTAATACTTTTGCTGCCACTTCATCTGGTCTTTCGTGAGCCATTGCCCCATTCTTTGCCTTACCAGCTGCTGAACGTCCATAAGCTACAATATATGCATCTCGCATTTAAGTTCACCCTTTCTTTTTACTCTCAACTATTAATTACGTAATGGTTTTCCTTTTTCTAACATGTGTGAAATTCTGTCATACGTTTTTTTATTTTGTAAAAGCTCTAAAAATCTTTCTTTTTCAAGTGTCTGTAAATATCTTTGATTCACGTATGTGTTACGAGGAATGTCACCGCCTGCTAATACTTCTGCCACTTTCAACGTAATTTCATAATCGTAGTCACTGATAAAGTTACCCATACGTTGTGCATCTAACTGACCTTCAGCTAATGCCTTAAAGTCTTTGCCTAAAGCAATATATTGTGATTTTGGTGTAGGTACATAATTAGTTTCTGATTCGTAACGCGCTCTATTTAATGCAACTTCAACACGTCTTTCAGTATTCAATATTACAGTATCCGTCTCTCTCAAATAACCATATTTCACTGCTTCATATGCATTTGTAGAAACTTTTGCGAAACCAACTTGCATTAATATTTTAGTAATTGAATCTTGTTTATCATTGTTTTTATGATTTGTGCGCAATACTCTATCCGTTAATTCTGCGAGTCCACCACCAGCTGGTAGTAAGCCTACGCCTGTCTCAACAAGACCAATATAAGATTCACTTGCAGCTACCACAAATGGTGAATGAAGTACAAGTTCGCAACCGCCACCTAAGGCTCTACCTTGAACTGCAGTAACAACTGGTTTCAACGCATGTTTCAGTCTAGTGAATATATAATGAAGTTTTTCGACCATGGCGCCTACTTCTGATACCACTTGGTTTTCTTCATGTGCTTTTTTCATTTGATACAAATTCGCACCGACACTAAAGTTGTTGCCGCCTGCATAGATGACCATGCTACTATAGTCTTCATCTTCTAATTTGTTAATTGATTCTAATAAATCATCAAGGAATCCGCCAGTAATCACATTATTTTTACTTTGTAATTTTAAAAGTAATTGATCTTTATTCGCCACAGATAAGTTAGAATCTGCTCTTTCCCAAATTTCTTGATCAATATACTCTGCGACTGGTGTAACACGTTCAATAGATTCACCTTCACTGTAGAATGGTTCATTGCGTTGCTCTATCCAATCTGGAAGTGATCCTAATTCTTCTTTCATGCGTGACTTCACACGTTCGAAGCCCATTAAGTCCCACAATTGGAATGGTCCTTGTTTCCAGTTAAAACCCCATACTAATGCGCGATCAATATCTTTAAAATCAGTTGCCGCTTTCGGCACGTTAATCGCTGAATAATAGAAATTATTTCTCAATGTTTCCCATAGAAATATGCCTGCATCATCTTGTGCATTAAAGATAACGTCTAAGTTAGAAGCCAAGTCTTTATTAAACTTGCCTAAAATCTCTAATTGTGGTGGTTGCGGTGGCACATAATCATTTTGCTCTGCATCAAAGACGAAACGCTTTTTATCTACTTTTTTATAAAATCCTTGTTTCGTTTTATTACCTAATGCACCTTTTGCCGCTAATTTTTCCGAAAGTTTTACATCGTGGAAAAATGGTTGTTCATCTGGAACGCTTTGCATACCTTTAATTACGGTCATAGCAATATCAAGACCAACTAAATCTGATAAACCATACGTTCCCATTTTTGGTCGTCCAATACTACGGCCAGTTAAAGCATCCACTTCTGTAATAGAAAAATCTTGGTTTTCAGCTCTGTACATAATGTCATTCATCGTTTGTGTACCAACACGGTTAGCCACAAATCCTGGGACATCATTTGCAACAATGACACCTTTCCCTAATACATCTTCTGCAAATGCTTGTACGCGTTCCACTACCGCTTCAGACGTTTTTTCATTTGGAATTACTTCGACTAATTTCATAATGCGTGGTGGATTAAAGAAATGCATTCCGAAAAAGCGTTCTTTATCTTTTCCTTCAAATACATCTGCAATCGACTCTATTGGAATACCTGATGTGTTCGTCGCAAATATAGCATCATCTTTTGCTACCTTTTTCACTTTATCCCAAACATTATGCTTAATATCCACTTCTTCTTTTACTGCTTCAATATAAATGTCAGCGTCATCTTGCTCAACTAAATCTTCATTAAAGTTGCCATAAGATAAATTTGAGGCAAAGGCTAAGTCAAATAGCTGTGGACGCTTTGGATTAGTTATTACTTCATAAGCTTTTTTGGAAATTTTATTAGGTTCATTCTCATCAATCACAATGTCTAATAATTTTACTTTTAAACCTGCGTTGACAAGGAGCGCAGCGATTTGACTACCCATCGTGCCTGCACCTAACACAGTTGCTTTTCTTATCGTCATACTAAAACCTCCAAATTGTTTTTTCTATATCTTCAATCGTTCATATTTTATATTAAATAAATGCTGAGTCTCCCGTGATTGCTCTTCCAATTACAAGTGCATTGATTTCATGTGTGCCTTCATATGTGTAAATCGCTTCAGCATCTGCAAAGAATCTTGCAATATCGTACTCTCCTGCTAAAATACCATTTCCACCATGCACACCACGGCCCATTGATACTGTTTCTCTTAATCTCAGTGCATTCATCATTTTAGCTGTTGAAGTTGCCACTTCATCATATTCACCTTTTGCTTGCATACGTGCAAGTTGCGCACATGTCGCCATTGCTTGAGCTAGATTGCCTTGCATCATAGCTAATTTCTCTTGAATTAATTGGAACTTACTAATTTCCTTACCAAATTGTTTACGTTGCGTTACATAGTCTGTCGTAGCTTTTAATGCGCCTGCCATCGCTCCTGTAGCCATGTACGCCACGCCTGCACGAGTAGAATATAATACTTTCGCAATGTCTTTAAAGCTATTAATATTTTGCAGCCTTTGTTCTTCTTTCACGACCACATTTTTCAGACGAATTTTGGCGTTAGGAACGATACGGAGTGCAATTTTATTTTCAATAAGTTCGATTTCCACGCCTTCTTGACTAGGCTCGACAATAAAGCCTTTAGGTTTACCAGTATCTACATCTACTGCGTATACTGGCATAACGTCGGCTACATTTGCACCACCAATCCATTTTTTCTCACCATTAATAACCCATTGATCGCCCTCACGTTTCGCAGTAGTTTCTAATCCACCCGCGACATCAGAGCCATGTTCCGGTTCTGTTAATGCAAAGCACGTACGTAATTCGTGTGATTGTAATTTGGGTAAATAATAGGCTTGTTGCTCTTTACTACCACCAAACCAAAATGAATTATGACCTAAGCCTTGATGTACACCGAGTAATGTCGCTAAAGAAACATCAAATTTGGCTATTGTGTATGACATAAAGAATTGGAATAGTTGACTAGGTGTTTTTTCTCCTTCACGTCCTTCAAATAGTAACGGATTTTTGAAATAGTTTAATTTACCCAATTCTTCAAAATAGTCTTCTGGCTCAGTCGCATTTAACCAATGCTCATTAACTGAGTCTCTATATTTTTCTTCTAACATATCATTAAGCTGTTTTAATAATTTAACTTCTCCTTCAGTTAAATCTTTTGCAATACTTAAAATATCCTCTGGATATAATGCTTTGATTACTTCTTCTTTTGTTGGCATAATTAAAACCTCCACTTTAATGTTAACGCTTACAAATCTTGTCAAAAAAATTTATAGTTATTATTTTAAAATATTTATAAAAGCATAAGTTATTTAAGCTAATTCATCATCTTGTTGACGCGCTTTGTCAGCTTTATTATTCATCTTCTTCTGTAACTCTAGCTTATCTGGTTTTGAAGTTGAGTTCAGCGGAATATTTGTTAATTTTAAATACATTCTCGGAATCTTATACCCAGCTATGTGTTCTCTCATGTGTGCGTCTAATTTTTGTTCAAAGTCTGGATCATCTTCAGTCAATACCACTGCTGCTGAAACAGATTCTCCATATTTAGGACTTTCATAGCTCACTACCACACCTTGTGCTACTAATGGATGTGTTGATAAGACCGCTTCTACTTCAGAAGGCAGCACATTTTCACCACCAGTGATAATCATTTCTTTACGTCTATCAACGATATAGATATCACCGTCTTCATCTATTTTTGCTAAATCTCCTGTTAAGAAATATCCATCTTTGAAATTTTTCGCTGTTTCTTCTGGTTTCTTCCAATAACCTGGTGTAACATTGTTACCTTTAACAGCTAATTCGCCAATTTCTCCAGTTTGTATATCTTCAAATTCATCATTTAAAATACGATAGTCCACAAACATGACAGGCTGCCCAATACTACCAGGTTTTTCAGCGCCATTTTCTGGCGTGTTAACCATTGTTAGTGGCGCTTCCGTCAAACCGTAACCATTAACGATAGATAGGCCCATACTGTTAAATTTCTTTTGCACAGCAGGTAGTGGTGCTGACCCACCTTGAAGTAAGAATTCAATGTTATCGAAGTTTTTAAGATCAAAATTCTCTGCAACTAACATTGCATAATACATCGTTGGTATCTGTATTAAATAATTTGGTTTGTAATGTGCCATGAGATCATTTAATGCTTCACCATTGAAGTAGCGTTGTATAATCAGTGTGCCGCCTGCCATTAGCAATGGTAACGTCAAATCGTTAAAGCCTAATACATGAAACATTGGTGTCGAAACAATCGTCTTATACGTAGAATTTATTTTATAAGTGAGCGCCGTATTTATTGGATTATTGACGAAAGTTTCATACGTAAACATAACGCCTTTAGGTAATCCTGTTGTACCACTTGTGTACATTAACGCTGCTAAATCATCTTTTTCTACATGTACCGTTTTGAATGGACGGTGATTGTTTGGATCGACCATATCATCATATTGTTTTGAATCGACATCCATATGAATGAGTTCGTCTGCGATTCCCTCTAAACTTGATAAATGCTTTTGTGAATAAAAAATTAATTTTACATCAGAATCTTGAATCACGCTTTCAATTTCCTGTGTTTTCAAACGCCAATTCATCGGTAAATATACTGCACCTATTTTAAATGTAGCGAATAATAAATCCAGAATAGCTACATCGTTTGGTGAGAAAATACCAACGACATCCCCACGTTCTATACCTTGATCTTGTAAATGATTTGCTAAGTTCTCTGCACGTTTATTTAAATCTTGATATGTCCATTCAGTACCTTTAAATGGATCGATAATTGCTGGCTTTTCCTCATCAAATACTGCTCTCGTTTTAATCCAGTCGTAATTCATATTTTTCTCCCCCTTATTTTAAATACGATCTTCCGACTTAATTACCTGAGACAGACCTCCCCATGTTTTTTGATAAATATCATTCTGTGTTATGTTAATCTCGTCAGAAATGATTGGTTGAAACTCCATATTTGCTAAAATATCTCGCTCTAAATCTAAACCAGGTGCAATTTCAATTAATTTAATACCTTTGTCCGTCAGTTCAAACACTGCGCGTTCAGTAACAAAATAAACTTCCTGTGCTAATTTTCGTGCATTTTCAACATTAAAATCTATGTTGCCAACTTCTTTTACAAATTTAGGTGACTTACCTTGTGTTTCCACTTGGGCTTCACCGTTCACAAAATTTAGTTGACCCCCAACAACCATTGAAGCTGAAAAAACAATCCTTTTAACTGATTGGCTAATATCAATAAAACCACCACACCCATTCATTTTGTCTCCGAACTTAGACACATTAACGTTGCCATATTGATCCACTTCAGCAAAGCTTAGGAATGCGACATCTATGCCATCGTTATAGATAAAATCCCATGTTAACTCGTGTCTCATGCGTGCACTTAGATTGTAGTTCATACCAAAGTAATTACCGCTACTAATTAAGCCACCAAAAACGCCTGTATCTATATTCGTTTGAACTAAATGATTGGCCTGCTCCTCTTCTAAAACATTCGACAATTCATTATTAATGCCAAAACCAATACTGATTACATCTCCTTCAAGTAAATATTGAGCTGCACGTCTCAAAATCACTTTACGGGTACCTAATGCTATATATGGCTCTCGCATTTCAGTAATCTGATAATGTCCTGAAAGTGCTGGGTCATATTGTGTTTGGACAACCTGTCTGTGATATTTCGGATTGCTATTAACTACAACGTAATCTACAAGTTTACCCGGAATAAATACATCACTCGGATTGAAACGCCCACTTTGGATGACTGCTTTCACTTGCACAATCACTTTACCTTTATTCTTATGTGTAGCTGCTGCAACACTGTAACCCTCTCCAAGATGTGCTTCATGCGTCATATAAATATTACCTTCTGTATCGGCATATGTACCTCGTAACAATGCGACATCAATTTCTGGAAAATCATAATTTAAATATGTTTCTCCGTTGATTTCAATTAAAGATACTAGATCCTCTGTCGTACGCGTATTTACTTTGCCACCAGAATATCTAGGATCAACATTGGTATTCAGCCCAATCTTAGTAATTGTTCCTGGTGAAGCAGATGTTTGACTACGATAATGCGTCGTAATTACACCTTGAGGCACGTAATAGGCTTCAATATCATTATTGCGCATTGCATTGATAGTCTTAGGTGAACCAGTAATAATACTTGTGATTAATCGTTTGATCATACCCCTTGATACAAAAGAATCTAAATCATAACTGTCGCCACGATAATCACTAATATCGTTTGCCAACATAAAGGTGAAGGCTTTAGGCGTTTGATGCTCATCATATTGATCGACTAATGTTTTGAGAATCTCAGCTGGTAAGTTAGCCGTTGATAATGCTGCTAGGGCTATCACATCACCTTCATTAATGATGTCTTTCAAATCTGAAAACGGAATAATTTTCATACTTGCGACTCCTATCTTTGTTTAATCCGGCTATTTTATCTATCATTTTCCCCTTGAATAATCTCTCCCTTTTTAATAAATGTAAACCCTTACATGTAATATACCATTATTATTGAAAATTATGCAAAAATTCTTTATTTTACATAGTAAATTAATAAATAAAACAGATAATGGCGGGCATAAATTAGCGAATTAAAAATCCCTTCAAAATCCACACTTTTTCAGCGCACACCTTGAAGGAACACATACTTTTATAAGATTGTAGTACTTTTTAGGTCAGCATATATTAAAAATATTAGCATGATGCTTAGTTTAATAAGGTTTCTATGCTTTTAATCTTTATTTAACAATTAATACTGGGACAGAACTTCTTTTAGCAATCTTATGCGTAACATCTCCTAAAACGTGTTTAATATTCAAACTCACTCTATGATTACTCATAATTACTAAATCGTATTCACCTTTATCTGTATCGCCAGAAGTAATTTTGTCTAAGATTGTATCTTTAACAGGTCCAAAATCAATATCTACTTTATATTGAACCTTTTTTTCATCTAATTCGTGTAAAAATGGAGCAAGGCTGCTTTCTTTTTCTCTAATAATATCACTTTTTTGTTCAATATAATTTTCTAAATTAGTTGCAAAATTAGTTTCTTCAACAACATGATAAACTGTAACAATTGAATCTGTATCAACCATTTTTACTAAATGGTCAGGAATCGCACTAAAATCATTTTCAAAATCATAGGGTAATAATATATTTTTAAACATATACACTAACCTCCTAGTAGCAAGTATTTAGATACCTATTACTTATATAATACCCTCAAAAATATTTTTTAATTTAGTAACAACAAATGCCAACCATTGGAGAACTAAATTCAAAATAGTTGAAGTTAGAAACTTGATAATAACAGAGTTGTGTCTAAAATCATTTTACATTATGAAAGAATACAAAATTGTTTATCTTAAATATTCTAATTATTATTCTATAAAAAGTTAAATTTAGTTGTTTAGCAATTTGGATTTTAGTATTTTTCTATTTTCTTCTAATGAGTATGGGTCATTATACCAATAGTTTTCAGCTTTAACGTGAAATACATGACCTTGATTTACTGACGGAATATTCTTCCAAACATTAGTTTTTTCAAACTCTGGAGAGGATTTTCTCTCGCTCATTGTAATAATATAGTCTCCAGCGTATTTAGGCATTGATTCTAATGATAAAGCTTTATACCCATCTTTTTTCACTACCTTTTCTAAAGGTTCTGGCATTTTTAAATTAAATGCCTGATACAAAATTTCTCCTCCTCTCCCCCAATCTTTACCGAAAGCATAATATTCTTTATTAAAGTCATCAAAAATTGAAACTGTGGCATTAGTGCCAATGTGCTTTTTAATTTCATTAGCATCTTTAGCTGTCTGTTTCTTCCAATTATTCACCCATTGCTTTGCTTTTTCTTCTTTTCCTAATAATTTTCCTAATTGAATCTGAGTATCTAAATAATTTCTTTTACCATATTCCATCGGGATTGTTTTTGTGATTTTTTGGAACTTCTTCAAGTTTTTGTCATCAGTATCTGCAACAATAAGATCTGGTTTTAGTTCAGCTATTTCTTCTACATTTTCAGCGTTTATTTTTTTAACCTTTTTGAATTCTTCGTTTAATATCTCACTTTGCTTTATGTCTTTGTTCACACCAACTACATGTCCACCTAGTTGCTTTATACCTCCTGCGTATGTATCAGCTGCAACAACTATACGTTGGGGATTTTTGGGTATACTTATCTTTTTACCAGAGTCTAAAGTATACTTTTTTTCATCTTTCGCCTTTTCTTTATGAGCATTATTGCTACATGCAGATAGTAGCAATAATACTATTAAAAATGGTACTGTTAATTTTTTCATCTATGATCCCCCATATATAATTGATATTGATATTCATTATCAATTATATATTTTTTTGTTACTTTAGCAACTACTATTTAAAAGGCTAATGTTATTAATAATATCCTTCTCTTTACTTTAGAATATATTTTTAATTAAAATTATATTTTTATTATTAATCCAATTGTTTTATTACACCCAAAATTGTTTAAACGAGCAATCAATTTTTATAAAGAACTAGCAGTAGTCTGACCCACTCTTGTGGGAAAAATGCTATATGAAGACTACAAATTAAGGCATTACACACGAAATAAAGGGTGAAATCGTAAAAAAGTCGGAGCAATTGTCGACACACAGAAGCTTACTTTCAATAAAATATTTTAATCTACTCATAATTAAATTCGAATGAATCAATTATGTTTCTTTAAATGTTGAACTTTGATATAGTCGGATATTGAATATAAAATATCAGAATTATATTAAAAGTAGGTGTTTTTATTTCTTCAAATATTATTTCTATTCAAAAAATATCGGCTTTAGCACTTCACATTTTAATGTGGGGTGTTTTTCTATGTTTTTAAATCAACGTTTAATAATAGATGTTGTGAAGTCTATCTATTATATAAGTAAAAATTCTATAAGGAGCGTAATGTATGATTGTAAAGGATAGTATTACCAATCCATTTAATATAATTTGTAAAAATAAATATGAAGAAACAAATGCCTTCACATATAATAGGTTAATAAATTATGGAAGTGCTTATTATTATTTAAAAGATACTTCATTTGATTATATTTCTAAAAGTGTTGTTAGTAAGTGTGATGGTGTAGACAACGAGGAATTCAAATCTAGGTTTTATCATTATGGAGAAACTGAAAAATTTTGTATCGAAGAACTAGAAGTAACCTCTACATTTGAAAATAAAGGCGTTATGACCATTATGTTTTGTGACGTTATGCTAGCAATGTTAACTAGTGAATTATCACATCAACATCATATAGAGATTAAATTTATAAACACATCAGATTTGATAAAAGATGGCAAAATAGTA
Organism: Staphylococcus sp. OJ82; assembly: GCF_000294465.1. NCBI lineage: Bacteria > Bacillati > Bacillota > Bacilli > Caryophanales > Staphylococcaceae > Staphylococcus > Staphylococcus sp. OJ82. The sequence continues at coordinate 191,034 of NZ_ALPU01000001.1, forward strand.
AACGTGTATCATAGTGTGATACCTAATTATGAATTATCAACAACTAAGCCTGATAGTACAAGAATATCTTTAGAAGGCCAACGTAATAAATCAAGCATTGAATTTTATCAAGATATTTATAATATATTTCCTTTAGAGACTAGAGAAGAAGATATTGAATATTATACAAGTCTAAGAGCTGAAAAAATAAAAAGCTTTAATGAAAAGTTAAAAGCTATTTAGAGAGTTAACAGCAACTATCCGTAAGCATTGTTATTAAGTATAAATTTGATTTTGAAACAATTAAGAGACCCCATTAAAAAATGAACAATAAAATCAGGTGAAAGAGATTTTTAAAGGAAAGGTAAGAAAAGAACATGATGAAAGAGATAATAGCTATAATAGTACTGTCTTACGGCATCATTACAGGTGTATGGTATTTATACGTAAGTCATGGAGAATTAGAAGGCTTGAAGAAAAAGATAACCACTGCCCTTTCAATATTAAACAGTCTTATAGTAATTATATTTGGGGGATTAACGCTTTTAAACCTTTTATAAATAATAAGTTATGATCAACCTTTAATATTATCAGCACTATCGATGTTCCAACTGTCCATATTAGAAGAAAATAAAATTAGAGCGTTTTATATTTACTTTGGTTTAGCCCTCCTTATAATAAATCTCTTTATACGTTAGATGGAAAAGATAAAAATATTGATATTTATTTAGTGTATTACTTTTAATTCCTTCGATTACTTTTAAAATAAAATAATTGTAGCCCAAAAGAAACATCTAGAGCAAGGCGACTTATATCAATGGTCAAAAGAAGACGATGCATTCCATGAAAAAATCACTCAATTAGCTAATAATTCTAAACTTATCAATATGAGAAATATACATGGTGATCAACTTTTTAGAGTTCGTTTATACACTATTAATGAAAGACCTATACCTGAATTTTCAGTTGAAGAGCATGAAGCCATGTTAACTTGTATGAAAATTGGCGATGCAAAAACCGCAAGACAATTAATGGAATATCATAGAAAAAGAGCTTGGAAGGAAATAAAACAGGTTCTAAAACACTTATAGATATATGGCTGTATTTTGCATTTCCAACCCTTATGATGTTATAATTCACTTAACAAGGAATCCAATATGGATACACCAAGCCCCTCACTATTACGAGTAGTGAGGGGCTTTTTGTAGGTGTGGCTATTGTCGCCTATTTTTCATTACGTTTACGCAGCCAATGCGTAAATAACGCAATGATACAATCACTGATGACTGTGATCGTCATGTGAACAAGGAATTCCAACATAGATAACACCTCCTCTCTACGTCGGCTTGACGCCTGAGAGATAGGCTACTCAACTATTATACCATCTGTAAATACGCAAGCATATGGACTTCCGATAAGTTGAATTATGCTGAATAGATTTCTAACAAACTATGATACATTTATAATCAAAAAGCGTATTCGCATTATAGTGTCTAGTTGATTAAATTTGTTCAATTGCCCGTTCAATTGCCCGTTTAATTATCCATTAAACTGTTACTACACCCATTAGAATAGCAATTATCAACAGAATAATCGCAAATCCCCAAATCCAGAAAAATGCATATTTAATATAAGTACCCATATTCGCTTCTGCTAATCCAATAGCTAACCACAAGGCTGGAGAAAATGGACTTACAAATGTACCAATAATATTACCTATAACCATAGAATAGGCAGTTGAAATAGCGGGCACGCCAAATTGACTTGCTGTTTGTTCAACTATAGGTAAGACTGCAAAATAATAAGCATCTGTACTTGTGAGTAAATCAAGTGGCACACCAAAAATGCCAACAATAATATGTAAATAAGGGCCTACAGCGTTAGGAATAATATGAATAAAGTTAACTGCAATAGCTTCTAACATACCCGTTTCATTCAATACTCCTAAGAACATTCCTGCTGCAATAATCACAGCGGCCATCATTAATGCATTTGGTGCATGTGCTTTCAAACGACTCATTTGTTCATCTACATTGGGAAAATTAATAACTAATGCGATTGCTACACCAATCATAAAAGCAAATTCTGGAGGCGCGATGTTTGCTAACATTACTACGATAATTACAATTGTAAGTAAAGCGTTAATCCAATTCATCCATGGATTATTAATAGCTACACCACGTACCGGAAATTTTATATCTTGGTCACGCTCATAATTTTCAACTATCTTATTTATATCTAAGTGTTGTGTATCAGCTACTTCACCTTTATTAATAGCTTGATTAATACGTAATTTTTCTCTAAAACCTAAAAATACTGCGAAAAGTAACACCAGAATAAATCCTGTGATTTGTATAGGAATGATACCATACCATAACTCATTAACATTTTTAACACCTAAAACTGATGCAGTACGTGCCATTGGCCCTCCCCAAGGCACCATATTCATAATTGCAGCACTTAAAGCAAGTAGTAATAATAGTAGATAACGGTTCATGTTAAGTGCTTTATATTAAAGGTAATAAAGCAGGAATAGAAAGTAAGAAAGTCGTAGCTCCAGCACCATCAAGTTGAGCAAAAGTGCCTATTAATGCGGTTACAATACAAACAACAATTACATTGCCTCTTGTTAGCAAAATTAATTTCTTTACGAGAGGTTTAAATAAACCACTATCACTCATAATACCAAAGAAAATAATAGCAAAAATAAACATAATAACGACATTTATCACTTGATCCAAACCACTATTGAAAAACTCAACTAAATCTCCAATACTATAACCTAATACTAATGCCCCAACACTAGGTATTAAAATCATACCTACCACTGGACTAATACGTTTTGCAATTAACAAACCTACAATAGATATGATAATTATCAATCCAACAATTGTTAACCAAATACTATCTTGTTGCATAAAAATCCCCCTTTAAATTATAAAAGCGCTAACATTAAATGTTAGCGCTTTTATATAAACATAATAATATTTGTTGTTAATTGTAACAAAGAATCGGAATAATTACACAATTAACTATATTTTTATACAAATCTAAGAAATTTAATAGATTTTTAATGAAAAAGTTATTTTGCTATTATTTAAAAAATATTATCATTCTGCAATTTTTGTTTTCTATTTTCTAGATGCTAAAGTATCTGAAACAAATTTTTAGTGGAGTAAGATTAATTTTTGTATAATTTTAGTTAAGCTAATAATGGCTAAGGTATGAAATATAAAGCAGTTGTAATTGAATATGACCCGTTTTTTAGCATTATGTGGAAGTAAACGCAAAAATTCACTAAACAAAAAGTTATTAATTGATATAGCAGAACCTCTCAGATGAACACACTTTTGAAATGTATGATGAAATATATGATTTTCCATTATTTCATTCTGGTATAGAATACGAAGATTACCCGAAGATTATAAAAGAATATATAGCTAAATTAGACAAAAGTGATCATATTGTCATGGCAATACCTGAATATATTCGGGGTGTCCCAGCTACTCTAAAAAATGCAATTGAATGGCTATTAGCCTCAAATATACTTTATAAAAAGCCTGTTTCTTTTAAAGTAAGCAGTGCGCGTGGTGACGCATGTTATGATAACTTGATTACATTTTTAAAATTCCTCAACCCAAAACTTCATGAAGATGGCATGCTATTGTTATCAGGAGGAAAAAGATTACGTGATGAAAATGGTCAATTCTTTTATACAGAGACTAACAATAAATTGCAAAACTTTGTCCAACATTTAGAACAAAATTAAAATAAGATGTAGAGATACTTAAAACCTTTATTAAATTTAAGTGATGCTATTATTTGGAGCGAAGTAATTGATAAGTTTCTTATATTACCGCTAAATATAAAGTTTGATTATGAAATTAAAAAGAGGCTTCCTTTTTAAGGAAATGAACTCTCTCTTTTGCTTCTTCCAATTGTTTAGAAGCGATATCTTTTAAATCCAAAAACATGTCATAACGTTCTTGAATTGTACTATCCCCTTGTAGGGATAAGTGAACATAATCTTGGGTTTCCTTAATAGACATGCCACACTTCCTTAAATGTTTAATACCAATTAACCAGTTTATAGATTCTTGATTGAATAAGCGTTGATTATTTTTATTACGCATTAATGATGGAATAAGTTCACAGTCTGCATAATAACGAACTGTATGTTCACTTATATCGACAGCTTTCGAAACTTCTTTAACTGTTTTCATTTTTTCCTCACCTTTATCATTCTTGACTTAGAGTAACTCTCAAGTAGTAAAGTAAGCATATCATATGAATATGATATACATATTTCAAGGAGGTTATTTAATATGAAAACACGAAACGTTAGAAGCTTAGAAGTTTCTCCGATAGGAATGGGATGTATGGGGCTTTCTCATGGATATGGCGAAGTTCCTGAAAAAGATTATAGTATAGAGGCGATTCGAAAAGCATATAAAAAGGTTGCACATTTTTCGATACAGCAGAAGTTTATGGTCAAGAGATGTTTTACCTTGGTCATAATGAAGAAATTGTAGGCAAAGCTATAGAACCATTTAGAGAAAATATAATTCTAGCAACGAAATTCCATATTGATGAAGACGAGCTTTCAGAAGATAAGGATTTATATACAATTATACGTGAACACTTAAATATTTCACTTGAAAATTTAAAAACAGATTATGTAGATCTTTATTATTTACACAGAGTAAATGAAGAAATACCATTAAAAGATATTGCAATAGTTATGGGTCAACTGATTGATGACGGGCTTATTAAAGAATGGGGTCTGTCACAAGTTTCCCTAGAGATGCTTACTGAAGCACATGAAGTAACACCTGTAGGCGCTGTTCAAAATCTATATAATATGATGGAAAGAGATTGTGAGGAAAAAATCATACCCTATTGTATTGAAAATGGTATTAGTCTTATACCATTTTCTCCAACAGCTAGTGGCTTTTTATCAGGTAAAGTTACAACAGAAACTAAATTTGAAGATGACGATGTGCGTAAATTTGTGCCACAACTACCTAAAGAAAATATTGTTGCGAATAAACCATTCTTAGATATTTTAGAAAAATTTGCAAATGAGAAAAATGCAACGAACGCACAAATTTCACTTGCATAGATGCTTCACAAATATCCAAATATTATTCCAATTCCAGGTTCAAAAAACCAAGAACGTATTTTAGAAAACCTTGATAGTTGGAATGTTGAATTAACAGATAAAGAGTTTGAAGAAATTGAATTAGCACTCAATTCAGTTGAAGTTTATGGACACAGAGGACATGTGGAATCACATCAATCAGAGTTTGGAAATAATTGGAAAAACTAACCATTTTAAATATCGTCTGTCACCATTAATTTTTGTACTTGAATATAATTTTCAAGACTCAACGAATAGACTATAACCTTCCATTTCTTTATAAGTCCATAAAGTTTAGTCATATAGGCAACGGGAATATATTATAAAGAAACAGATTATATTTATGCCACTTGATCACGAGAAATTCTATGAAAATTATGAGGTGTTATTTATGAAAGCTGTTACTTTTCAAGGTCAAAAACAAATGGAAGTTAAGCAAGTCAGTGACCCAAAGATTGAAGATTCAACAGACGCTATTATTAAAATAACAGCATCGGGTATCTGTGGTTCTGATTTACATTTATATCATCAAGGTGATTTAATGATGGACCCAGGATTTGTCATTGGTCACGAGCCAATGGGCATCGTTGAAGAAGTTGGTAAAGACGTTAAAAAACTTAAAAAAGGTGATCGTGTAGTGATTCCCTTTAATATAGGTTGTGGTGATTGTTACTATTGCAATCACGAAATGGAATCGCAGTGTGATAATTCAAATCAAGAGCAAGCGAATTGGCAAATGGATAATGGTGGTTTGTTTGGTTTCGGCAGTATGCATGGTAACCACTGGGGCGGCCAAGCTGAATATTTAAGAGTCCCTTACGCAGACTTTTCTTCGTTTATTGTTCCAGACAATGATATGAAAGATGAGGACGTTTTATTTTTATCTGATGTCGCACCTACTGCATATTGGAGTGTAGAACATTCTGGTGTTAAATCAGGTGATACAGTTGTCATCTTAGGTTGTGGTCCAATTGGCCTTATGGCACAAAAATTCGCAAAACTTAAAGGTGCAAAACGCGTTATCGCTGTAGATAATATTGAGCACAGACTGCAACATGCCAAGGAATATAACCAAGTCGAAATCTATAATTTTGATAAAGAAAAAGAAATCGGTAAATTACTGCGTGACACCACGCATGGTGGTGCGGATATTGTGATCGATTGTGTAGGCATGGATGGCCAAGTCAAAGCATCTGAACGTGACTTGAGTCCAGATTCTGAACAACGCGGCACAATCAGTCCCATTGATACTGCGGCAGAAGCTGTAAGTAAATTCGGTACAATTCAATTAACAGGTATCTACGCAACACCAGCCGATGATTTCCCACTCAATTTGATTTTCAACCGTAATGTCCAAGTTAAGACCGGACAAGCACCAGTGATTCATCTTATGCCAAAATTATACGAAATGATTCGCGAAGGTACATTTGATCCAACTGACATTCTTACCCATACGATGCCATTAGATAAAGCGGCAGAAGCTTATGAAATTTTCGATCAGAAAAAAGATAATAATATTAAAGTAATTTTAAAACCTTAAACAAAATAAAAAATTAATAGCATTATTAATGTCTCCTCAATTCAAATAGAATTTGGGAGATATTTTTATTTGTTACACAAAACAATAAATATAATACATAATTATTGCAAAAAGTTTAATATATAAAAAACGTGGAATATATACACCATAGCAGCAATTTTTCTCAATGTTCAATATAACTTTTTAAATTCATGTCTAATACACAAACGACTCAATATATTACTTTTGTATAAACGACTTTTTTAACCTTTTTAACAATTTCCATTACAGTTTTAAATTTTCAATTCCAAAGCTACGATATAAAATTCAAAGTTTAGGTGTGATAATTATGAAAATAGAACAATGTATAGAAGATTTTATAAAAAGTATTATTAAAAAAGACCCAGAGTTATTTTGTAGTTTATTATGCCCTAAAGATTTATCTCTTTTAAGAAAAAAACTATATATAAAAACAGGACATCTTGGTGTAAATCGTTATATAAAAGATAAATACTTAAAAAAACTCACACGTTTAGTAACTACTTTTTATAAATACGAGTATTTTAAAGATGGCGATAAATATATAGTGAAATATTCTTTTGCCCAAAATAATTCTTATCTTAAGACAGAATTCAAAATCGTTGGCGATCAAACTGCGCCACTATTTAATTTGAATATAAATAAAATGCAAGTGAAATATTTCAACCATCCTTCTACTGTAGGTGATGTACATGTCACTTAATTCAGATTTACATTCCGAAACACAACGTCTGCCACGCATTGGAGAAAAAGCCCCATTTTTTAAAGGTCAATCTACACAAAGGGAAATAACTTTAGATGATTATAAAAATGACTGGGTGATTTTATTTGCTCATCCAGCTGATTTTACGCCAGTTTGTACTTCGGAGTTTGTAGCGTTGCAAAATCAATATTCGGAATTTCAAGATTTAGGCGTGAAACTGGTTGGTTTAAGTGTAGATAGTCTTGCCTCACATGTGGCATGGTTAAACAGTATCGAAGAGTCTTTTGATGTACAAATTGAGTTTCCACTTATTTCAGATTCCAACAAGGTAATATCAGAAACCTATGGTATGTTGGCACCTGAATCAAATAATACAGAAAGCTCAAGAGCAGTATTTATTATCGATGATGATGCTGTTGTTCGTGCCATGATTTACTATCCAATGACTACCGGTCGTAATATCGACGAACTTTTACGTGTCACTAGAGCGATGAAGACCTCTGATGAAACAGGAGATAACACACCTGCTAATTGGAAAAAGGGAGATAATTTATTAGCTACCCCACCAGAAACGCTAGAAGATGCTAAAAAAAGAATGAAAGATTCTAATTATGACTGTAAAAATTGGTATTATTGTGAAAAAAATGGTGAACAAAACTCTAAAAAATTTTATAACCCATTTTTATATAACAACTAGTCCTACTCCAAGAAAACGTATTATTACTTCTAGCTCATGTTCAAGAAGAAAATATAAAAATGGAGGCTAAGTTATGACCTTGAAAGCAATTATTTTAAATGCATCTCTAAAACATGGTGATGAACTATCCAATACAGAAGGGTTAGCGCAAGAAGTCACTGACATCTATCATAAAGAAAATGTAGCGAGTGAGATGATTCGATTAAGTGATTATAATATTTCTTATGGCATTTCTGATGATATGGGCAACGGAGACGAATGGCCCCTCATTTTAGAAAAAATTAAAAACGCAGATATTTTAATTATTGGGACACCTTTATGGCTAGGTGAGAAAAGTAGCATCGCAACACTTGCCATTGAACGTCTTTATGGCAGTACAAGTTTAACCAATGAAGACGGTCAATCCATTTTTTATAATAAAGTGGGCGGTGCGATTATTACTGGTAACGAAGATGGCGCAAAAAATGCCGCGGCTTCAATACTATATGCCCTATCTCATATTGGCTTAACAGTACCTCCAAATGTTGACGCTTATTGGGTTGGTGAAGCAGGCCCAGGCCCTTCTTATTTAGACATCGAGCACGTAAACGAATTTACTAAAAAACACGTTGAAATGCTCGCCTATAATACAATGCACTTAGCCAAAATTTTCAAGGATAATCCAATTCCGAATAAGGGTAACCAATTATAAAATACAATATTAAAAAGCCAGTTGCATGAAGCAACTGGCTTTTCGCGTAATGTTTAACACATATTTAAGCTTTTATATTTTTCGGTATAATAATCTGCGCTAAAATCACACCAATGATCATTAACATTATACTAGCGATGAAAGACCAAGTCGCTGCCACGCTTGCACTATGTGTCACTTGTACCGCCGCGAATATTGTCGTATTCATTGCAATGCCAAACGCCCCGCCGAGTGAAGAAGTCATTTTATAAAGACCTGAAGCTAGGCCAATTTTTTCATCTGGAATCGTTAAAATAGCTACAGTTAAACCAGGTGTGGCACATAAACCGTTGCCAATAGCAAAAATAACAAAACCAAATGTTACAGCTACAATATACCAGTCAGATGGCAATACGGTTAAACTGGCGAAAATAATGCCTATTGCAGGAAATAATGGTCCTACAAGTAACATTGGTTTACCTCCATGACGCAGTGATATTTTTTCCCCTAAGCGAACCATTAACACTGCCATGATGACATACGGCACTGTCACTAAACCTGATTGAAACGGCGTTAAGCCCAATTCTGTCTGAGCATAGATATTAAATACTGTTGTTACCCCTATACCTGTATTAAGTACAAAGTTAACCAAAGATGACCCAACGAGCCCACGGTTACGGAATAATGCAAAATCAATAAATGGGGCACGCTTTCGACGTTCAAAAAAGTAAAATACAATTACAGAAATAATAAATACACTACCACAAGTAATTGAAAAAGGACTCGTCCAGCCTTGTTCAAAGCCTTGCGTTGCAAATAAGGTGATGCTCCCTATTAAAACGGCAAAGATTAACATACCTATATAGTCAAATCGTCGATTATCGATTACTTCCTTAGCTTCTTCTTTCGTACCAAGTAATAGTACAAATGCTATGATAGCGATAATAATAGACAAGATGAAGTTAGACTGCCAATTGATATATGTAGCGATAAATCCACCAACCAATGAAGCGATACCTACGCCTCCAACAGTACCAATCATTAAGTAACTAATCGCTTTACGTAAATCCTTACCTTCAAATTGATCTTTCAGCACACCTACTGTTGCAGGTAAGAGTATGGCTGCTGATATACCTTGTATGACTCTCCCTATAATAAGTAGTGCCGTAATATCAGAAATAATAATTAATAATGAGGCGATAATACTTAAAATGATGCCCAAATAGGTCATTTTAAGTCGCCCTATTTTGTCTGACACATCACCTGCACCCACCATAAAGATACCAGTTGCGAAAGATGTGATACTCACTGATAAATTAATAATACCAGGCGTTGTTTGATATGTTTGTTGCACTGGCGTAGATATATTTATAAACGATTGAGCAAACAGCCAATACGTTAATACACTTAATACAATAGCTAAAATTAATTTGTTGCCAGATTGTTGTTTCGTACTCATGATGTTCTATGCCTCCATCTTATATAATTCATATATTTAAAAAACATATGTACTAGATAGATAATATCACACAAACAACTACTTATTGTTAAAAACTATTATATATATTTATTATTTAAAATTTAGTAATAAATTCAATGTTTGTACTACGCCATCAGCATTATTATTTATAGCTATTAAATTGGCTTCTGCTTTCAACTCTGGGTATGCATTATCCATGGCCACTTTATATTTCGCTGCTTTAAATAAATCAATATCGTTTAAGCCATCGCCAAATGCAATTGTTTCTGCTGGACTGATTTGAAGTAAACTTTGAATTCGGTTAATAGTTGTTCCCTTGTTAACCCCTAAATCTGCAATATCAATCCATTCTTCATCAGATGCGATGATATAAACCTCTGACTCATAGTGTTTAATCTGCTTTGCAGTCTCTTTACACTTACCTGTTGCATCGTGTACAGAAATTTTTAAAATATCTTCTTCAATTTCATCATAACTATTAATATAAATTACATTTTGGAATGAGCCATGTACCAATATCTTCTCTGATTCTTGTGTATCTTGTAAGACATATGCACCAGATGCGGTACATGCAAGTACAGTTTGCGCTGGATCAATATCTTTAATTACTTGAATAATTTTTTTAGCTTTACTATTTTCAATCGTGGCATTATAAATAAAATCACCGTTAAATTTAATTCTTGTTGCGCTATCTCCTACGATAAACGTATCTTGTGCTAAATCCCCAATAATACTTTCGACACGCTCACACTGTTTCCCCGTACAAAACACAAACCGAACATTGTGTTTCTCGCAATTTTCTTTTAATAATTGAAATGATTCACTATTAAATTGACTTTCATTATTTAAAAATGTTCCATCCATGTCCGCAACAATCAGTTTAATATCCATTGTAAATTCCCCTTTAATCATAATTAAGATAATTGTATCGGTTTATAAATGAAAACCATAATATTTATCTTTATTTGATACGTCAATCCAAATAAAAAAGGTAACTCAATGAGCTACCTTAGACTGTCTATATTGATTTGTGTATAGTTTAGTTGGAAATAAGTTTCAACTATTTCTTTATTAACTAGTCAGGAATTGCCTCAAATTACCTTAAGGATTTAAATGACTCTTAACTATACTCAAAATTAACATAAACAAAACTATGAGTTAGTAGATTATTTCCCGGGAATTAATTGAAATTACTTAATTACTATCTCTGAACCTTCTTTAATAATTGGAATATCTTTATCTTCAACATATAGTGTGCCAGATTGCTCTGCCACTGTGCCGCCATCAAATTTCACCGTTATATGACCTAAATCATTTAAATTTTTATTAACTGCTGAACCTACTTTGGTAATATCAAATGCTGTATTATCTATATAAAAATTTTGTTCCTCAGTAATACTATCTTCAACAGATTGCACTTCAATAATATAGCAGTAATCTGCTAATTCTTCAGGGGCATTGTCTCCAAATAATATAATCATTTTTTCTTCTTCAAATGCTCCTGCATCTTGCCCGATTTTTTTTACTAACGTTTTATACAATTTTAAAACCCTTTCTTCAATTTATTTATATAATCCAAAACTTGCGATCCAAGCTACAAATACACGAGGCATACCATTCAAGAACCTTGAATATAAAACAGAGGGAACGCCTACTTCGATTGTTTTCGTTTCCGCTTCTGCTAATCCTAAACCTACAGGGATAAAATCAGCACCATTTTGTGTGTTAATTGCAAACAAAGCTGGTAATGCTAAATTCGGAGGAATGTTGCCTTTACCAATTTCCACACCTATTAAAGTACCTAATACTTGGCCAATAACCCCACCTGGGCCTAACAAAGGACTTAAGAATGGCAATGAACAAATGAATCCTATAGCTAATAGCCCCCATATATTTCCAGCAAGAGGTGACATAATTTGTGCGAAAAGGTCACCGATACCAGATCCTTGGATAATACCAATCAATAAAGCTACGAATCCCATAAATGGAAGTATGGTATGTAGCATTGTATCTACAGCATCACGAGCAGCTTGGTAAAAAGTGTTTATAACCTTTCCTGCACCCAAACCAATTTTAGTTAAGAATGACTTGTTTACTTCTCCTTCTCGTGTTTCCATAATTTTTTTATCTTTGGAATAAGTGCCAGCTACCTTTTCAGCTGATGTATTATCTTTTTGAGTTGTACTCTCACTCAAAGATGTTTCTTCTGTTTCCGACACTTCTGATACTTGTCCTTCATCTACGTTAGAAACATAAATATCTTCCGTAATATATTGACGCAATGGTCCACTTTTGCCTGTAGCCATAATATTAATAGTAGGTATTCCTTTTTTAGGATAAATACCACATCTTAGTGTCCCACCACAATCTATAACAGTTGCCATTACTTCTTCATCTGGCACTGATGTCTCAAATCCATTAACAATTTCTGCTCCTGTAATATCAGCAATTTTATCCACAACTGCAGGTTTATGCCCACCAGTTATATAAACTAATTTATTCTTTTTGCCTGCTACAGCAATTTTCAGTGGACCACCAAATCCTCCAGAACCTTTTACGATTTCTACTTGTTTACTCATTTTTTCACCTCAACCTTCCAAATTAATTTCTTTACTCAGTTTAACTTTCTGTTGCTTTTCTACGTAACTTGTTGTGAAATCAGTAATCCAACCACCAATAAAGTTCATAACTAAACCTACTAATAAGTAACGCACTGCTAAGTCAGCTGTTGGTAAACCTAATTGTTGTATTCCATTGGCAATACCTAAGAAAATAAATAATTCAGCTGGGTTTATATGTGGAAATATACCATTACTTGTATGAGCGAACTGTGCTGCAGATGCATAATAACTCGGTTTGTATTTTTCTGGCATAAATCTTCCTAATGAATGAACCATCGGATTTGCTAACATAAATGATCCTAAAAATGGTAAAACTAAATATCTCATAAATGGGTTACGTGCTGATTTTTGTGCAATAATATTAATACGGTCTTCACCTATCAGTTGAATTAGAGTATTCATAGCTATTAATAACATAAGTACTAATGGAACTATTGTCCCCATCCAATCAATAAATGTATCCGCGCCCGTTTGGAATAATTTTATAAATCCTTCTGCGAATTTAACGATGTAATCCATGTTTCATACCCCTTTCATTTTTAAATAATTTGTTTACCTTTTTAACTGCTTTCATCAAAGGCGATGGAATTTTTTCAATTTCTCCACCTTTATCAATAATATTGAGTGTGTGTTGAGCATCTAATATTGCTTTAACTAGTAATTTATTATAATTTTTCAAATCTTTATCAGTAACTTTATTTAATTTAAAACCTTCTAACCCTTCTAGCTTACGAAACTTAGAAAATACTGTTACCCCTTGCATGTAACGGCCTTCTTCAATTTCATTTTTTCCGTTTAATTGGAATAAAACCAATGTTCCTGCTTTAAATATTGAAGGTCTTCTCCCAATCGCCACGCGACCATTACTACGTAAATCTGTATAATTTTTCGTGAAATTTTTTATCTGCAAAAGTCCCAATAAATATTGAACAACAAAACCAACTGCAGCTAATACGATGAGTATTATGAAAAACATAACTTAATTCCTCATTTCTTGATTTAATAATTGTGCAAAATCAGCAAAGGTAGTTTTCTCGGAAAACTTATTAATTAAAAATGCATTTGTTGATAAATTCAATATTTCCTCATACGTTCGAATTAATAATGCTTCATTTACAACTCTTTCAGGAGTAGCTATAAGTACGACAATTTTTAATTCAGGATAATCGATGCACCCTTTTTCTAAAATTGCGACCTTGATATATATACCTTCTCTATTTTGACTAGCATGTGGGAAACCTAGATTTTTATTAACTGTAGATTTTCTTTTTTCTCTTTCGATAATATGTGCTTTGAAAGTGTCCTCAACTTTATTTTCGTGATATAAAATATCTACCATTTTCCCAATTACTTCTTCATAACTAAGTAGTTCATTTATATAATGCAAATCGTTATCAGACATGCTGTCAACAATGACACTTTTGTTAAAAATAGTTTTACTTTTTAAATCTTTATAGATTAAAAATTGTTCTACTTTGAGTTTTAATAATTGTTCATCGAATGCATCTTCTATATAAATAACTCTATTGAAAAGTCTGTTTTCTTTAGTCGTTGATATGATTAGCTCATAGTCATTTACTACATGTTCATTAAATTCTACCTTTTCAATCGTAGTAATATTGATGTTCGATCCAAAAACTTTATACAAATTATTTTTCAACAGTTTAAGGGTACTTAATCCATAATCTGTCACTATTGCAATATTAGAAATTTCATTTAATTCTTGTTCTAATTGCTCCAAATAAATACTGAAGTAAATGGTTAAGAATCCTAATTCTTGTTCTGAAACATCCAAACCAATCTCTTTCGTGATATTTTCACCTAATACTTTTGACAATTCATAAGCAAAGGGAAAACGTTGTTTCATATCATAAGAAATTTCGTTATTAAGTCTAATGTCAAAAAGCATACGGTTGATTAAATGTTTTATATGTAACCGTATATCTTTGGTAAATAACGAATAATCTATTTCTATTGCAAAGTTTTCAATAACGTCATCTACTGTGTTTGAAATAATACGATTAATTAGTGCTTCATCTGTGGATGAAATTAATTCATCTAATATAGAGGCACGTCGTCCCATTAATTGTATGACGATTAAAATCATCTCTTTATCTACATCAATATTTGGATATTTTTCATTCAAATAATCTCGAATAAAAAGTATTTCCTTATAGTCATTTGAAGAGAAAATATGATTGTCTAAAGTGATATCATCATCTATGAGTTCACTTTCTTCTATTCGCTCTATTGTCACCAATATAGAAACAAGAAAACGATTATAAGATTGTTCATCAAGCTTTAACGTCTCGCGAAGTTTAGTTAGATGTATAAATAATTTATCCTCTATTTCAGTATTGTTATACCGATCCATGAATTTCTCAATAATTAATTTTCGAATATCATACTCAAACCCACCGATAGATAAACCTACATTGGTTTTACCAATGACTGAAACATCGTATCCATCTATTTCTATTTTGAGATTACTCAATAAATTATTCACGCTCGTTTTACTCATAAAATAATACTCTGCAAGATCATCAATAGTAATGGGATGATTTTTTAGTATTTGAAAAAATATATCAACCATGGCGTTATAATTAGAAAAGTTATTTTCCTCATTATTTCTCACTAAATCTTCAAAGTGATTAAAAAACGCTTGCTCTTTCTTAATATAAAGCGTTAGAGTTCTATGATATTTAGATATAACAACCAAACCATCAAAATAATGATTAATTTGTTTTATATAATTTAAAATAGTCTTTTCTGAAACTTCTATGTTAAATGATAATTTCTCGAGAGAAATATTGTCATTGAGCAGTAATTCAACTATTTTTATATGTTTTTCACTTAATTTCATAATTTCCCCCTATTTTATGGGGTTACCCTCTGGATTTACCACCTGAAATGTTAATTGTTGTACCAGTGATATAACTTGATTTGGTAGAACTCAAATAACATACTAAATCAGCAATTTCTTTCAATTGCCCCACTCTTTTTAGAGGAATGGATTTAGAATAATCCCCATTTAATTTATCTACAGTTGTATTTCGACTATACGCTAATGCCTCTTCATATTGAGAGGTGCGTAATCCAGTTTCTTCAATTATTCCTGGTGCTATAGCAACAACACTAATATTGTGCTTGCCTAACTCCTTAGCCCAACTTCTAGTTAAACCAATTAATGCAGCTTTAGTTGCTGAATATATACTTTGACCCTCAGAACCTTCTTGTCCCGCTTCACTTGAAACATTAACAATGTGGCCATGTTCTTGTTGAATAAAATATTTAGCAACTGCTTGGCTGAACCAAATAGGACCTTTTAGGTTTACATCAAACATAAAGTCCAAATCTTTGTTATTGATTTCGTATTCAGGATGTTCTTCTTTCTCATCAACTAACACACGTGGTAAGTTAATACCCGCATTATTGATTAAAACATCTATCTTACCTTCTTTGGAATAAACTTCATCTACAGCATTTTGTACGATGTCTCTATTTGTTACATCTACTTGTAAAAAATTGTATTTTTCATTATTTACTTCACTATTTTTCAGATCTGCATTATAAACAACTGCGCCATTATCTAATAAGTTATTAACGATTTCATTGCCTATGCCTGAGCTCCCACCTGTAACAATTATAATTTTACTTTCTAAACCTAACCAACTATCCATAACTGATGTCCTCCTACTAAAATTGATTTGTCCTCATTATATTTGGAATCGTTTACATAATTAATACAAAGATTTGTGCATATTTAAGAAAAGTTACAAATAATAGAAGAATTGTTGATAGTGTTTTCAATAAATTAATTAAGTATAAGGCTATATTCTTTAGGAAAATTCAAATTATAATGGAACCATTGACTGAAAGTCATTAATAAAATCCAAATAAAAAAGGTAACTCAATGAGCTACCTTAGACTATCTATATTGATTTGTGTATAGTTTCCAATGGTTCCACTTTAGAATATATATCGCCATTATTACTTTTCGTATATGAGTTACAGATCTTGCATAAGAACTACTTGTATTCATAAATGAGGTAGTGGTTCTTTAAAAGCTTAATATAAGTGCATTTTCAAAGCAGTCAGCTACCCCGACATAATAAATGAGACTAAGACATGTATGATGTCTTAGCCTCATATTAGGTACTTTAAAGTAATTTCTACTATTTAATAATTATCATATGTTGAATTAAAGTGCCGTATAACCACCGTCAATAGTAAATACACTACCTTGTGCAAATGAAGATGCATCTGATGCTAAATAAACAACAATACCACCTAGTTCGTCTGGCATACCAGGACGTCCCATTGGTGTGAAGCCCATCCAATCTTCGATCATTTCTCCACCTTGATCAAAGAATGGTTTTGTTAGTTCTGTTTTCATGTAGCCAGGTGCAATAGTATTAACTTTGATATTATATTTTGACCATTCCATTGCTAAACTTTTCGTTAACATGATTACTCCAGCTTTAGAAGCATTATAAGAACTTTGCTCTTGAGGTTTATTCGCAATTAAACCTGACATTGAAGATGTATTAATGATTGAACCATATCCTTGTTTAATCATGACACGACCAACAGCTTGTGCTACTAAAAAGATGCCATTTAAGTTTAAATTGATAACCTTATTCCAATCTTCAAATGACATTTCTTCTGCTTTTGCATTAATCGTCATCCCTGCATTATTTACTAAAATATCAACTTTACCAAATTGTCCTAAAACATCTTCAACCATTTTATTAACTGCATCAGGATCTGTAACATCAACTTTTAATCCAATTGCTTCAACATTTTCGTTTTTCTTAATTTCTTCTGCTGTTTCTTCAGCTACCGCTATATTTATATCTGCAATAACTATATGTGAACCTGCTTGCGCTAATGCTGTAGCCATTGATTTACCTAGACCCATTGCGCCTCCTGTTACGATTGCTACTTTTTCATCTAATTTAAATTGTTCTAAAACGTTTGTCATAATATATCACCTTTCTATAATTAATGATTAGGTTGGTTAACTTTCATAAAGAAAGTTAAAATAAATCCTATAAAATAAATAATTGCATATGTCCAAATAGTTAATTCAGGCCCTGCTATAGGAACTGTTATTGTTGCAATAGCAGGGCCAATGAAGTTACTTAAGCCTGCGGATAAATTATGAATAGATACCGCAGCACCTTTATGATTAGGTTCTAAAATAGGGAAAATCGCAGACATCGGTACAAAAGCTGCTACAGCAAAACCGAACATAACAGCTACACTGCCAGCAATCCAAATATTAGGTCCTGACCAAATAGGTAAGTAATAAAAGGCTAATGTTGAAATAACCATACCTATACACCCAAACCACCGAACTTGTCTAACCCAACCGATCTTATCACCAACAACACCCCAAAATAGATTAGTGAAAATAGTTACAATGTACATGAGACCCCATATACGTAACCATTCTGATGTTGTAAATCCTACGGTGTCTGTAAATACAATCGGCATAATAACGACTAAGCCAAAGAGGGCTAATTGATTAATGGTTCTAACAACACTTGCAATTGCTATTTGAGGATTTTTCAAAATGGTAATACCTCTAGCAAACTCAATTAACATTTCTTTTGCTGTTAATTTATCAGCTTCTTTGTCTTCACCTTTTTTATCTTTAACTAAGAACATCGCCATCAATCCACCGATTAAAATAAAGATTATTGATGACCACAATGTTCCCATAAAGCCAATCCAAGGAATGGAAAAGCTAGGTATATATGTTCCTAAGAAACCTATACCAACAGAGTACATGGCCCAAAACCATCCCATCGCAGAAGCTAAACGATGCCGTGGTGCTGAATAAGTAATCCACACAACGAAACTATAAATAAACATTGGATATGCGAAGCCACGGATACCATACATGATCAGCATCATTGTATAGCTATGCTGCTCTATACCTAAAGTTA
Source organism: Staphylococcus sp. OJ82 (assembly GCF_000294465.1). NCBI lineage: Bacteria > Bacillati > Bacillota > Bacilli > Caryophanales > Staphylococcaceae > Staphylococcus > Staphylococcus sp. OJ82. The sequence continues at coordinate 209,836 of NZ_ALPU01000001.1, forward strand.
AGAAACCAACATGAAAGACAATCCAAATAATGAAAGACAATCCAAATAATGAAAGCTAATATCATAATTTTTCTTGGACTAAAAATTTCTGCTAAAATACCAGAAAGCCATGATGCGATTGCTACTACTAAGCCGTAAAGCGTTAAAACGGTAGAAGCTTGATGGGCTTCAAACCCAATATTAACAATGTACTTAGATAAAAAGGCCTGCTCTATTCCATCACCTGTCATAAAGATGGCTATTGCAACATAACCCCAAATCAAAGTTCTCGGTAAACCTAAAAATTGCTTCGGCTTATCTGCATTTAATGATTCCACACTAATCTCTCCTACGTATTAAAATATGCTTTATTCACTGTAACTAACACTTACATTAAGCGTGTTCATCTACTTGTTGTTCCAGTTGAAGAGATGATTTGAAACGTTGAATGTATTTTTTAAAGCTCTTTATATCATTCTCGTTAGGCTCTATAGTAAATTGCTCAGTATGTTTAAAAGCGTGGATACTTAAATAATCGGTTAAATTATTATGCTGTTCTTCTACCAAATATCGTGCTAATACAGCTATCCCCCATGCGCCGCCTTCACTTGCTGTCTTCATCACACTAACCGGACTCTCTAATGCTGCTGCTAAAAACGATTGCGCTACTTTTTCTGTTTTAAAAATACCTCCATGACCTAACATGGTATCTATTTGAATATTTTCTTTTTCTTTTAATAAATCAATACCTATTTTCAAAGTACTAAAAGCACTAAAAATATGTGTTTTCATAAAGTTTTCTATATTGAAATCGCTATTAACATGACGTAAAAACATTGGATAACCTTGTTTTACATCTGTTATAAATTCACCTGAGATATATCCGTATGATAATAGCTTGCCTAGATCTTCGTCTCCATTAAAAGCGCTTTCAAACAACTTTGTAAACAACTCATTTTTATCGTATTTCACATTCATTATTCTAAATACATCTTCAAAAAGTCCAATCCATGCATTAATATCAGAAGTACAATTATTCGCGTGAACCATAGCAACATCATAACCATCTGGTGTTGTTACTATGTCTACTTCTGGATATACATTTTTAATTGGTTGCTCTAATACAATCATCGAAAAGATACTTGTTCCCGCTGAAACATTGCCTGTTTTAGGAGCGACACTATTTGTAGCAACCATACCAGTAGCTGCATCGGACTCAGGAGCACACATTGGGCAACCTGATTTCAGCTGGCCATTTGGGTCAATCAATTTTGCACCTGTTTCTGTTAAATATCCCGCTGACTCACCTGCTACAATTACTTCTGGCAGAATATCTTTAATATCTTGTTGATACCCTAATCCTTGAAATAGTGTGTTAAAGCGCTCCATTAAATCTTCGCGTAACTCTTTTTTATCAGTATTAATTGGAAACATACCAGATGCATCGCCTATACCTAACACTTTTTTGTCTGTTAAATACCAATGAACATAACCAGCTAACGTTGTCATATATTTTACTTTGGATACATGATCTTCGTTGTTTAAAGCTGATTGGTATAGTTGGGCAATACTCCAACGTTCAGGGATATTTACATTAAAATCATTTCGTAATAATTTAGCGGCTTCATTCGCATTGTTATTTCTCCATGTTCTAAAAGGTACTAATAAGTCATCATTTTTATCAAAAACTAAATAACCATGCATCATTCCACTAATGCCTAAAGATGACAAATTAGTGATAGGTATACCGCATAAATTTTTAATTTTTTGAGCCATTTCATTATAACTTTTTTGAATACCTACCCAGACATCATTCATTGAATAAGTCCAGTAACCATTTTCATATTGATTTTCCCATTCATAAGAACCTGTAGAAACTGTATTGCAATGGGGGTCAATTGCTACAGTCTTAATTCTTGTCGAACCAAATTCAATGCCTACTGAAAGTTGACCAGTGTTAACATAATCCTTCAAGACTTCAATATCCATTTGCTTACCTCTTTCTTTACAATATGTAAACGGTGTCAAAAACGTAGATTACGCTTAAATTTCTTGAAAGTCAAAGTTTTGCCCTTATAAAAAAATTAAAATTTAAAGTAGACTATATTTTTATTCATAAGTCCTATATGATATTAATTTTGAATTAAAAAGGAAATTTCAAAAAAATATATAGTATCTACTTTTACAAATCTGTCTTTTAGATGGAATAATATAGCAATATTTATATTACATAAGCAATTATTATTATTTTTTTAAGCATTATATTTCTAACAATATATGTAAAATTAAGTATTAAAACCAATAGATTCATGTTAATTTAATTATAAAGTGTTTTTTAATTTTTGTTTTGGTATTAATTGATAAAGTAATTGTTTGGAGGCAATTAAAAATATGAATAGAACTAAATTAAGATTTTACATGCATATAGGGCTATGTATATATGCCATCGCTTACGGCATATTATTACTGTCGACTGACTGGATTTCTTCTGGTTGGTCACTAGCATTCGTATTAAGCTTTGCTGCTATCGGTATCTTAAGTGATATTGTCGCTCCAAAAAGGCGTAATAACTCGGAGAATAGTCAAAAGCGTCAAAGAGATTATATAAAATGAAAATAATTGAGTTAATAACTATTATAGCCATGATTTTATTTACTATTTTAGTAGCTATTGCTGTACCCAAATTCATTGCAGATAAAGACTATATAGTACTTATATTTGTAAGTATTTCCTGGTAATTTCTATCTATTATTGCTTTATCTTTTTAAAACCAGAAAATAACAATAATTAAAACAGTGACAATTAAATGAATCAGAGGAGTATATCATATGAACTTACTTAAATATTTTATATTTAATTTAATCGTATTCTTTATTATATTTAGCATACTGCTCCTAATTTTTATAAATGAATATAACATTATCAAAACTATTCTAACGACTATTTTATTCGCATTTATAATGACTGTTTATAAATATGCAGTAAATCAATATAAAAAGAAAAGGAAAAGAAGGAGATGATGAACGTAATGATAGAAATACTTGCACTAATTTATGGTATCGCCATAAGTTTGTGGTTTTTATTCATAGATCGTAACGAGTCAGAAGGATTAAAGAAGAAAATAACTGCTATGTTTTTAATGTTAAATAGCGTTTTATTAATTATATTTGCAGTCATAGGGCTTTTAAAAATTATTGAACTGTCAAATTTTGAAGGAACTTTAATATTATTAGGAATAGCAATGATTCAACTTTCTCTATTAAATAAAAAGAAAGTTAAACCGATTTATATTTACTTTGGTCTAGCTATGCTTGTAATAAATGTGCTTATTAGTTAAAAAATTTTGTATGTTACATGAATCAAAGGAGGAAGTCACATATGTTACCTAAAATGTTAGTCGTTTGTTTATTACTTTTTTATCCGATTTTTGTTAAAGCTATGAATAAGAAAAAGAAAGATAGCTATGAATCATTAAAATAAAAAAGTTAAATAAATGAAAAGAGAAAGGTTCTTATGCTGAATATCAAAGATTCTAATTATTTTAAGAGATCGATAAAAATTTATATTATAACTGTTATTATTTTTATCCTTACTTTTATTTTAGCCATTATTTTTAGCCCATCCTATGAAACTTTGAAAAGCTTAGGCAGTTCATCACATAAAGGTATATCTGAAGCTTATGGTTTAAATAAACTTTGGCAATACATAATAAATAACGGTTTTAGAGTGTCTTTACAAATGTTTATACTATCATTGCTCCCTATTCCTTTTCTATACTATGTAAACCTATTATCAACGACGATAATGACAGGTATTGTATTTGGTTTTGTTGTTCATTTTGATTTATATAAAGGCAGCACAATGGTTATTTCATCTTTTCCACACTCAATAATAGAAATACTAGCAATGTGTTTTGTTATCAGTGGATTATATAAACTGAACAAATCAATAATAAGAAAAATCACAAATATTTTCAGAAATAATAATAAACCAAATCTTTCTTTTAAAATAGCTATAACTAATTTATTGAAAGTTTATATATTAATTGCACTACCCTTATACATTATCTCAGCATTCATGGAAACTTATCTTACTCACTTCATTTATAATCTACTCAACTAGTTATAGTACATGGCACCATTAAAACGCTCGCTTACTATAATATTAGTAAACGAGTGTTTTTTATGGATAAATTTTCCAATTATTCAGCAACAAATTTTTGATATAAATAATATGAATAGCAAAATGGTAACAGAATTAAAATAATGCATAAAGCTATAGTTATAACTGAATTAATTACACTAAATAAACCTAAGATTAAAAATGCTAAACCAACACTGATATAAACACGCGAACTAAACCTTTGGGCCTTTTTCCAAACTGCTTCACTACTTTTAACCCATTTATTTTTAATACCAAACAAACCATTTCTAGGCGCTTTGGGTAAATAATTACCTACAATAATTAATAAAATACCTAAAAAAATTGAAACTAAAAATTCTACAGATACAGATTGTCCTAAAGCACTGAAAATCATAACCATCGAAATTATATATATAAATCCATGTACTAATGGATTAAGCAATCGATTCAAAGATTCGTTATTCGAAAAGGTCGTTTGATTTTTATCTTTAAATATTTTGATATTAGTAATGATATAACAAAAAATCATAATCCCAATCATTGTTATGAAAGCTAAAAATTTATTAGCTGACCAATTTACATCTCCATTTGAATTGTATTGCATTGGAATAGAATTAGGTAAAAATGGTAGTGCAATTAACCATGTTACAATTGCTAAAATAATGATAGATAAACTTGTTTTTGACTGTCTCAGTACTTCTTTCAAAAGCGTACCCTCCTATTTATTCTTTATTAAATTGAACAATCCATTTAATAACTTCCTCAAAAACGGATAAATTCAAGTGATAATAAATATACTTTCCTTGCCTTTCTGTATAGACTAAATCGTTAAACTTCAATACTTTTAAATGCTGTGACACACTTGCTTGACTCATATCAAAGTGATTCGCAATTTCACTTGCTGTTAATTTGTTATCTTTAAGCATTTCCAAAATATCTCTTCTAGTTTTATCTGATAACGCTTTGAAAACGTCTCTCATAAATCCCACCTTCAGCCTTTCATTTAATCATTTAAGTATATACTTAAATGATATATTTTAATTTTCACATTGTCAAATAGCATCTTTAATTAAATGAATAGAAATATATCAAAAGCGCTTAACAGAGTATAAACTGTTAAGCGCTTTTGATCGAATGTTGTTATGAAAATATATTTTTTATCACAGTGATTAAGCCTCTAATTATTGAAAGTAATATATCTAGAATAATAGTTATAATACTAAATTTATCTTCTTTATCAAATTTTCTTTTTTTGTCTTTATTGGTCATATAAATTCACAATCCACCTTTTAGAAAATCAAAGTACGCTTAACTATGCTTTCTTTACCTTTATTAATTAAATTATAAACAACTTTGCTATGTGCTACTTAGCAATATTGGTAATTCAAGATTAAATATTGATAGTATGAGATTAGAAACCTTTTAGGTAATTTCATTTATCAACAATCTGTTTACTATAAGGTGCTTTTCCTATAAGACACTTTTATAGAAAAAATTAGGAGGAACATCATGCAAGCCAAATTACTACAAGAAAGTGTACAATCAACTTTTGCAGAAGGTCCTTTATGGGACGATGAAAATCAAAGTTTATTTTGGATAGATAATGTAGAGAATAAAATTCGCGCATATTATCCTCAAACTAATCAATATACTTTTTACCAACTCGAAAAATCTCCAATGTCACTTGCAAAATACTCACAAAATGAACTTATAGTGATTATGAAAGATGGATTTTATCTGTATAATTTAGAAGAAGAAACGTTAAAAGAGATTTTCAAACCAATGGATTTAAATAACAAAATACTTTTAAACGATGCTAAGTGTGACCCTCTAGGTAGACTTTGGGCAGGTACAGTTAATGATGATTTTAGATTGTTTAAAGAAAGCCAAGATAGCACTCAAACTGAATTTCATGGACAAATCGCTAGGCTTTATCGCGTAGAAAAGGATTTTTCTAATATTGAAACAGCAAAAGAGAAAGTAACACTTTCTAATGGGCTTGATTGGGACCCTGTTCGAAATATTATGTATTATATCGATTCTGCTAACCAATCCGTGAGTCAATTTAATTATGATTCGAAAACCGGTCAAATTTCAAATGAAGAGACTGTTTATACTTTTAAAGAATCAGATGGCTTACCCGACGGCATGACAATTGATCAACAAGGCATGTTGTATGTTGCTTTATTCAAAGGCGGCGTAGTAGCAAAAATTGACCCTTTCCAGAAAAAATGGATAGACAGTATTACTTTACCAACTTCTACCGTTACATCTTGTGCATTCGGTGGAGAAAATTTAAAAACTTTATTTATGACTACGGCATTGGCACCATTAAATGATTATGAAAAATACCAAGAACCCATGGCAGGCCACATGTTCTCAGTCGATTTAGAAGTTGGTGGATATAAAACGAATATATTCAGAACAACTTAGAAAGTATTGCAGTTTATTTCACCAACATAATTTAGGATATGCTATCAAAAACTGATAAAATCCCCTTCACTTTAGCTACTAGTGAAAGGGATTTTCATGTATTTTATAAAGCCTAAAGGTATAATACGTATTTACACATTTACCAATAATTAGCTATCTATTTCTGCTGACCATTCATCTTAATGGCATAAAATAAATAATATACAATACCAATAATAAACCAAATCAATGTATAGAATTTAGCTTGTCCGCTTAATCCCCAAAACACTGCAAATACACAGATAAAAATAAATATCGGCATAACAGGATAAAATGGTAATTTAAATGCTGGTTCTGGTAAATCTTTACCTTCTCTTTTGCGTAATGCATAAATTCCAATTGTCACAAACATGAATGCGACGAGCGCACCTGCCGAAATCAATTCCGCTAAAAATCCAAATGGAAATACAGATCCGATAACGACTGCGACAATTGTTAATATGACTAAAGAACGGTTAGGTTGATTCTTGGTATTTAACTTGCCTATCCAAGCCGGAAGAATGCCATCACGGCCAAATGAATAAAGCAAACGTGAACCCGCAAGCATCATACCAATAAGTGCCGTAAACATACCTATAACTGAGACAGCCTGTACGATAACAGCAACTGTGCCGTGTCCACTCATACGTAATGCCCAACCTACTGGTTCTGCGTTATCTTTGTATGCTGAGTAATCAAACATACCTACTAACACGAGTGATACAGCAACAAATAATCCAACTGCAATAAGTAGTGACCCTAAGATACCTCGAGGCATTGTTTTCTGTGGGTTAATTGCTTCTCCGGAATTGGCTGCAATAGAATCAAAACCGATATAAGCAATGAAAATAACTGAACTCCCTGCGTATATACCTTGCCAACCACCAAAGGCACCTGCTGCTGTTTCTTTATATTCAGGAATAAACGGTATGTAGTTTCCAAGATTAATAACAGATAAACCTACAATAAGAAATAAGAAAATCGCTAATATTTTTAACACAACAAGTATATTTTGTACGCGTGCTGTTTCTGATGCACCTCTCGCTAACAAGAGTGCTGTGATAATAATTACAATTGCTGCAATAATATCCATTATGCCACCGTTAGTTCCAAGTGAATTGGATAAAGCGTTTGGCAATGATATATCGAAGGGGTCTAAAAGCCCTCTTAAATTGGCTGAAAAGCCTGACGCTACAAAAGAAACTGCAATAATATACTCTGCAATGAGCGCCCACCCTACTATCCAACCAAAAAACTCGCCGAATAATATACTAATCCAAGTATAAGCCGAACCTGCAAATGGCATCACTGAAGCCATCTCTGCATATACGAAAGCTATGAGTGCCGCTACTATAGCTGATACTAAAAATGACAGTGTTACAGCAGGTCCTGTATGATCTGCAGCAACAACACCTGGTAGTGTGAAAATAGCAGTCGATACAATCGTTCCGACACCTAATGCTAAAAAGTCTCTCACACGAAGTGTACGTTCTAAATTTGAATCTTTATTTTGATAACGGGATAAATCTTCTTTCCGAAATACTCTTTTAATGATACTCATTTTGTCTAACTCCTTGTTGTTTTAAAAATAAACATGTTTTTAAGTATAATGATTTTCTAATACAATGTACATGTTGTTTTAAGAAGAAATTAAATAAATTGAGAATGATATTCGTTTTAATTTGTATAATTGAGGAAATATTTGAAGATAAAGTGACAAACTCAAACATATGATAAAAGCGTCGACTTTCTATTATATAATATGGATGTCGCCTATCTCTCAGGCGTCAATTTAGACGTTGAGAGGATATGAGCTGAATGGGCATATTTTTTATAAATGTCTTAGCCACAATCATCAGTGGTTGCATCATTGCCATGTTTACGCAATGGCTTCGTAATCGTGGCGAAAAACAATAGGCGATAGCGTAAGCCACACCATAAAAAGCCCTCACTATTATAGCGAATAGTGAGGGCTTGGTGAACTAAATGGTCATATTTTTTATACCTATATTATAATCACATCGATTTAAAAAATCAATTGAAAATATGATTATTCATAAAATAGATACCTAGGTTACTTTAAAGTGCGTACTTACATTTCTAATCAATCAACGGTAATATAATTAATATAAACATTATTTGAAAATAATTTTAAATCAAAAACAGAAAAGGGAGAACAACTATGCAATATATTGATTTTCATAATGGTAATACTATGCCTCAACTTGGTTTAGGTGTTTTTAGAGTAGAAAATGATGACACTGCAAAAGATGCAGTGAAGCATGCAATTATTAACGGCTATCGCAGTATTGATGCCGCATTAGTTTACGGAAATGAAGAAATGGTGGGCCGTGGTATACAAGAAGGTATGGCTGCAGCCGATATTCGAAGAGAAGATTTGTTTATTACATCAAAACTTTGGTTTGATAGCTTTGGCAAAGACAATGTAGAACAAGGGTACCAAACTTCTATAGATAACTTAGGTCTAGACTACTTAGATCTTTATCTTATTCATTGGCCGGGTACAGATGAGTCTGTCATGATTGAAACTTGGAAAGGGATGGAAGCTTTATATGAATCAGGAAAAGTTAAAAATATTGGTGTAAGTAACTTCAATATTGAGCATTTAGAAGTGTTAAAATCACAAACTTCTATTAAACCTGTCATCAATCAAGTCGAATTTCATCCCTACTTTACACAACAAGAATTAAGAACTTACCTAGATACTGAATCTATATACATGGAGTCATGGTCTCCACTAATGAACGCGGAGATTTTAACAGATGAAACAATCAATGCGATTGCAGCAGAAATTGGAAAATCTCCAGCACAAGTTGTTATTAGATGGAATATAGAACATGGTGTCGTAACGATTCCTAAATCAATTACACCTCATAGAATAGAAGAAAACATTAATATCTTTGATTTCTCATTAACAGCTAATCAAATGGAACGTATTGATGCATTAAATGAAAATAAGAGAATTGGACCTAATCCATTAGAATTAAATGGTTAACAAAAATACAAATATATTATGCTATAACAGAACATAGACAAATCAAATGTGTACAGAACTAAAAAGCTGTACTTTGGGTTAGTATATAATTTTAAAGGTTTGTCTCCTATATTTCGTAGGAGGCAAGCCTTATATTTTTAATTGATTTGTTCATTGTTATAAAAATGTTAGTGATTTAGACCGACTCCTGTGGAGAAAGCATCAGCCGAAGACTACACGCTAAAGCTGTGCTGCTGGAAAGCACGCACAAAAAAGTACCACCTAACAATTACACAGTAGCAGTCTGATATCTAGTCAGTCTTATGGGAATAGGAAAACGAAATCAAATTTCAACTTTTGATTTCGTTTTCCCGTTCCTTTTTTATGTTCTCATTGATATTTCTCATCATTTTTAACATTATAGACGTACTTTAGACAGCCTATCATACTAAAAAGGCTACTGATATAGTTCTAATTACTCCCTATCAATAGCCTTCATATGCTCATTTTATTATTCAATTGTATGACTTTAATCACTATTTCATGCGGTCCAGTATCTCTTCTTGAATTATTTGCAACGCTTCATTATAATCCGTATTGGTATTTTCTTTTGCATTTACAACTAATAAATCTATAAGTTCAATGTCACTCTTTTCACGAACTTCATTTTCAAATTGGTGTAAATGCTCTTCTGAAGTTTCCGTGTTTTGCTTTTCTATTTGATAATATTGATCGGCTCCCAGTCCGCCTTCCTCAATCATCACAGAAATACCGCTAGAACGTGTTTCATTTAATCTTTTGACTTTGATACGTTTATTTTCACGAATAACCATTTGAATCCCTCCTACATTATGCGCATTTTACAAATCCTTAATGCCTATAAACTATTTACATATTACTACTGATTGGATTGAATACAAATCGTCTTGGTGTCTTTATTTTTATGTATTAAAAACTATATTTACGAATCAAAATATCTAAAAAACTGGACCGCTTCATTTCAAGTTTGATTCGAGTGTAATACCTTAAGTGTAAATATACAATGTTTTTGCTCACTTATCTATACCCTAAATTCAAGGTTAATATATATTTCTGATAAATTTTATTATAAGTTTATTGAAATCTATGAACATTGCAATATTTTTTAACAAAATGTCCACAAAATTAAACTCTAAAACTCTTTTATAGTACAAAACTAAGTTGTATAATTGAAAACGATTATTATTTACAATTAAGAAAGAGTGATGACTATGCTAAATATCGAGACAGCGACTTTGGAAAAGCGTTATAAAATTAAAGAGCTAAACATCAAAAATCAGCATATGTTACAACGTTTAAATGCGTTAGGTTTAAATTACGGGACAGATGTGAAAATTAAGCAAAAATGTTTATTTAAAGGACCTTGTATTTTAGAAGTTAATGATCAGTGTTTAAGTATACGTGGTTGTGATGCATGTCATATTTTTTAGAGGAAGCACATGAATAATAGCTATTGTATCCTAGGAAATCCTAATGTAGGTAAGACCTCATTATTTAATGCGTTAACTGGCACTTACGAATATGTAGGCAACTGGAGCGGTGTTACCGTTGAGAAGAAGGTCGGCCGTCTAAAAGAGAATGCTGGTAGCCTTATAGATTTACCTGGTATATACGAACTATCACCTATTTCTAAAGATGAAACTGTAGTAACCGACTATTTATTAAACAATGAGTTCTCAGGTATGATTAATATCATAGATGCAAGCCAACTCAAACGAAATTTACAATTAACAGTTCAATTAATGGAATTAGGTGCACCCATTATTATCGGCTTAAATATGATAGATGTAGCCACAAAACGTGGTATTCGTATTAATCAAACTGCTCTAATGAAAAAATTAAAACTACCTTTATTACCTATCATAGCTAGAAGTGGTAAAGGCACGACTCATTTATTACATTCGCTTAAAGACCATTCATTATCAAAATCTAGACCTTTGAAAATAAATTATGGCGATAAATTAGAAGATACAATATCTCGTATTGAAAAATATTTATCTGAACATACTTCTTTCGATAAACAGCTTTTCAGATTTATCGCTATACAATTCCTTTTAGATAATCCTAAAATTCATGAATTACTCGATAAAACCGTGTTAGAAAAAATCATCCCATTACGTGAAACATTATCTGATTTACTAGACTGTTCTATTCGTGAATTAGTACAACGTAAACGTAGCGACTACATAGCTCAATTATTAGACGGTGTGATTGAATATCCTGATGAAGAACAACAATATCTTTCTAATCGTATAGATAAATTGCTAACACATAGAATATTAGGTATCCCTATCTTCTTAGGCATAATGTGGCTCATATTCCACATTACATTTACATGGGTTGGTACACCATTATCTGATCAGCTTGATGAATTTCTTGGTGGTACATTTACCGAAACAGTTAAGTCAGCCATGGACAACCTTGGTGTTGTAGCTTTCTTACAGGACTTAATTACTGACGGAGTTATCGCAGGTGTTGGGGGTGTATTAGTATTCGTCCCTCAAATTATCGTACTTTTCTTCTTTATTTCTTTACTCGAAGATTCAGGCTACATGGCACGTATAGCTATATTGATGGATAGAATTATGGAAACCTTTGGCTTAAGCGGTAAATCCTTTATTCCTATGATTATTGGTTTCGGATGTAACGTGCCTAGTATTATGGCTGCACGTAGTATTGAAAGTGAGAAAGAACGTCTTACAACAATTTTAATTGCACCATTTATGTCATGTTCTGCAAGGCTACCTGTATATGCATTATTTGTTGGTGTTTTCTTCGAGCAAAATCAAGCGCTCATTGTGTTAAGTCTTTATGTACTTGGTATTGTCATCGCATTATTAACAAGTGTCTTACTGACTAAAACTGTATTAAAAAATGATGATTCAGTATTTATCGTTGAATTACCAACATATCGTTTACCTTCTATCAAAACACTTTGGAGAAGTACCTGGGAAAAAGCAAAAGGATTTGTTAAAAAAGCAGGAACATTCATCTTTGCAGGTTCAGTCGTTATTTGGCTATTAAATTATACAGGACCAAGTGGTTTCAATGTAGATGTAAACGACAGCTTTTTACATTCTATCGGAAGTTTCTTTGCAGTTTTAGTTGCACCGTTAGGATTCGGAACTTGGCAAGCAGGTGCGACACTTATTCCAGGATTCTTAGCTAAAGAAGTCATAGTTAGTTCGACGGCTATTATTTACGCTTCAGATGAAGACGGATTAGTAAACATCGTTCAAGATCAATTTACGTCATTATCAGCCTATGCATTTATGATATTTATCCTATTGTACATCCCTTGCTTATCGACTGTAGCAACCATTCGCAAGGAAACCTATTCTTTAAAATGGACCATATTCGCAGTAGCCTACCCTTTAATTGCTGCCTATGTACTGACATTCATCTTCTACCAAGTTTGCCAATTTTTTATTTAATGATGTGATTTTATGTCGATTATCATTAACATCGTTATATTTTCAGCAATTTTTGGCTACACTATATTTACATTAACTAAATTTATGAAAAAATCCAAAGAAGGAAAATGCAGTTCATGCGGTTCAAAAAATGGTTGTAATACAAAAGAATAACAGTGAACTAAATTGAAATTACGAATTAAAGAACTTTATATTATAGCTGATGCAATGATTACAGATTATTCATCGACAATATTTGATTACGCTCACTTAAGTAAACCTATATTTTTACTTCAAGAAGATGATAAAAATTATCAAAATGATGTTGGTTTTTACTTTGATATATTTGAATTAGGTGATTTCCCTGAAGTACCGTCTGATGAAAGACAATTAGCAAATCAATTGAAGAACATTAAAAACATCCAATATTCTAAATTGATTAACAGACTTATGACAAAAGATAAGCATGATACCAGCAAAAAGATATTAAAAGAAGTCTTTTCATAAACTTAAAAACCAAAATTAAAATAGTCAGCCTCTGAGCTAACAATGTTTCAAATAAATGAAAAACCCCCCTAAAATTTAGATTTTAGGGGGGCTTCAAATTGTGGTCGTATCACATTTATTAAAGATAGAGTACTTTAATTATCTTGTGCGTTTTATCTGTATCATAATGACTTAGTCCTTTAGATATTCTTAAATTTCAGCACGTTTCCAAATTAACACTTTGTTTTCACCAGCTTGTAAACTTTCAATTGGTCCTAACAGTGTAGTATCCGTTCTCATATTTTCTACTAAATCAGTATTAATACTGATTGGCATTTCGTTCTGACTTTCAAAGTCTGCATCTACTAGTCTTACTTTAGGTAAAGTATCACTTGATTGGGTTTCTCCTTTAATTTCAAAAAATGATGGTGGTAATGAAATGTTAAGATATAAACCTTCTGATTCTTCTTCTAAAGATAATGCAGGATTAAAGTTCTCATCTATTAAATTATTTTCTTCTTTTTCAAAGTGTTTGGCTTTATTGAAATAAGCATTATTGTTAATAAAAACAGGTTGTTTTATTTTATGATACGCTTGGTGATCTCCTTCTTCTTGAGAGACCAAATACTTATATTCTTCTAAAGATGTTGTATAACCATTATACAGTTCCGTTCCAATATTATTTACAGCATTTTTCCCTATAAATATATTATTGTAGAATCTATCGTCTCCTCCATAGACTGGAGCAAATCCAGCGACTAATGTACTATGTGGCACATGATAAGGCGTTGATCTATCTAGCATCAATCTATGAACCATTTCACCGTTAATAATATTATTAACGTAAGCACCACCTTGTGCATGATTATCTAAAGCGTAATCAGCAGTTAATATATTATTATCGACGAGATAAGGTCCGCTTGTCACTTCTACAAAAAGATCCCTTGTATTTTCATTAAATATATTTTTACTAATTCTTGTTCCTTGAGTTTGCCAATCAAACCACATACCTAAAGAGCAGTTATGAACGTAATTATTATAAACTTGTGTATCTAAAGCCGCATGTAGTTTAATACCGGCAATTTCATATCCGAAAAACGCTCTTCTATTACCAATATTAAAGATGTGGTTATTATATATTTCACTAAAAGCGCACCCTAAATGTCCCACAATAGCATTTTGTCCACAATCGCTAATTTTATTATTTCTAATAATGTGTGATCCTATTGTTTCTTTATTCCAATCAGCGTTAACAGCACTAAAAACTGTTTCTATTTGGTATTGATAGCCAGGTTTATCTTTTCTAATTGAACTAAAGTTTTGTCCGGTAGATATCTCTTTACCAATTGAAACACCACTACACATTGAATCATGTATATAATTATTTTCTACGATCCATTTTTTACTCCAATTCGTATCAATCAAACCAGTTTGTTTAGCTGTAGGTGGAGACCATTGTGTTGCAGCATGCGCTAATTCAAAATTACGAATCGTTATATAATTAGTATGTGTTTGATTTGGCGAAAATACATGTTCTCTGACGTTTATTTCTATTAATTCTTCATTTGGATTATTGTTTTGAAAATTAGCGTAAATTGTAGTACTATTTTCATTTACTTCCGCATACCATAAAAATGTCGATAAATCAGCGTAATCAAAATCAACTTCTTTTTCAGTCCAATGATCAAATACTTTTTCGATTTTTTGTGGATTTTTCAATCTCTCAAAAGTACTTACTTCAAATAGTGCATAACCATTTAAATATACTTGCCCTAAAGTCTGGTTATTATCAACCTCAAGCCAATCACCAAATAATTTCACTGAAAACGGATTAAATGTTTTGAATAATTGATTAGGCACTTCTACTTTCCATATATTTCCTTCTACAAGATGCCAATCGTTTATTTCTTCAGAGCCTTTTATAGTAACTTTTTCATTTTTTGCACTTTCAAATGTAATTCTGCGAGACTCGCTTAATCCTGAATTTATGTCGTTTATTTCTTCTCTATATACGCCTTCATGAACGATTACAGTATCCCCTGGTAACGCAAGCGAAGCCGCTTTGTTAATTGTTAATAATGGCTCATCCTCAGACCCTTTAGCAAAATCTGATCCTGTTTTAGCTACATATAATTTTTTTGACATAATATAACCTCCGCTTATTTATATATTTGTTTATTTCTCAATTCTCCCACTTCATTATTTCTTATTTGGTCCTTAACTTTACCTATGAATTTTTCATAATTTAAAAAGAATGTGACAATCATTATTAGTGTAACCATTAAAAACGGAAAGTATATTTGCATCGATTTTATGGCAAAAATAGTACTTTCAGATTGTATTGAAGCTCCTGCGACATAACCACCGATAGACAATGACCACCCTACAATAGCTGACTGTAGACCGGATCCGATTTTCATCCCAGCACTAGCCAAACTAAACACTGAGCCTTGTACTGGAACTCCTGTTTTCCAATATATAATATCGCCAATATCTGCAACAATACCACTTAGTGCAGCAGTAAATGGTACGATTCCTATACCATTTATAACTAAACCTATAACTAACATAGTTAAGTTTTCCGAGAACAAACTCATAATGATATAAGAAATAATTGATATTACTAAACCAATAATGATACTTTTCTTAATTCCAACCTTTTCTGAAAATTTAGCTGCAAGAAGTAAACCTAAAATTGTTGGGATTAAAGTAGAAAAACTTAAAAGTGCCATAACATTTTCATCGTTAAAAATATACGTAGCATAATATATTCTCATGCTATTATCTGTTTGACGTAAATACCATAGTAAATATAAAACAATAGTAATAAGAAAGTATTTTTCTGTTATTAATGTTTTTATAATTAATGTAAAAGGTATGCGTTTTTTTTGTTTTTTGACATCTTTTTTATCAACGTGGTCATATTTCTTAGTCGCAACGTTTCTTTCTGTTACAAAATATCCTGCAATCATTAATGGTATAGCACATAATGCGCCGTAAATAATAGATGTAACCGTCCAACCTTGTTGACCACCACCAAATCCATTAACTAAAAATGTGGTAAATGTCGTAATACACAACACACTTAAGTTAGCAAAAATAAAACGAATACTTCCCAATGAAACACGGTCAGTTTCATTCTTTGTCATAAACGACACAAGTGAAGAATACGCAACGTTATTAGCAGTGTAAAAAACGACTGATATCAAGGAGTATACTACGAATATATAAGTGATTTTTCCAGTATCTCCAAGTGATTGTGGCACGTTAAATAATAAAATTGTTAAAATAACTAATATAGGAGCAGTCCAAAATACCCATGGCTTGGCCTTGCCCATCTTTGTATTTGTATTGTCAATAATACTTCCCATAAACAAATCCGAAAAACCATCTGCAAATCGACAAATTAGAATGATAGTACCGATAACAGCACCAGCAATTCCCACTACATCAGTCATATAAATTATTATAAAAGATGCAATAAAGGTCCAACTATAATTTGCTCCAAAATCCCCGATACCAAAAGTAAGTTTCTCTGGCATTCCTAATCGTTCATTCTTATCACTTTGTTTAGAATCATAACTATCGGACATAACCCCACCCCATTAATTTTTAATGTATGTCTGCTCATAGATGATTAACAAAACAACTATTCATAAATTAGAATGTCCAAACCAGTAATATGTATAGTTATTTTTACGCGTTAACTTTTAGCAATTCCCCCTTATTTTAGTTGGTTTGTTAATTTAACTAACCAAATTAACGTTAATATATCACCTTATTTATTATTTGTAAACGCTTTCTTACATTAAGGTAGTTTTTTACTCTTTTAAATCAAATGCAATTTAAATGTAAAAATTTCCTTGATATTAATGATACTTTTTTGAAATGAATACCGATAAGCATGCATGTATCTTGATTTTTAAGGTATTTCATTATGTACATAATCTACAAATATATTTATTAAATTGTAGGGAGTTGATTACTACTAAACTGGTCATTCAAATCTTTATTGCGATAATTCTTAATGGAAGTTATAAAAACACTAAAAAGTTCATTCAGTCCCGTTTACATAAAAAAGCATCTCTCAAAATTTGAAAGATGCTTTTACTATATTTTTTATTTAAAAAAATACATACTTAATAACATAATGATTAAAAAACCGCCTACGGTTAATACGAAGGTATATATAAATGTTAGGGTATTTCTTAGTTTTGTAGTATTAACCTCATTAGGATCTTCACCCTTCATAAAAGCTACGATTCGATCGTAAGTTTGCATATTATTAGACTTCTTAATTAAATCTACTTTGATAGAAGCGTACATCGCAATAATAAATAGCACAACCTCAATGACTATGCCAATCGTTCCCCAATAATAAATTGCTGGACCAAATAAAATCGCTGCTAATAACATCGGCCACACCATTAAATGTGACCACAAGTTAAAGTTCGTTTGCTTTAATTTCTGTTCCATAATCTCCACGTCTCCTTTGACTAAATCGTCTAAAGAAACATCAAACAATGAACTAAGCATAAGTAAATTATGAACATCTGGATAACTCTTATCATTCTCCCAATTAGAAATTGTTTGTCGTGAAACATATAATTTCTCTGCTAAATCTTCTTGAGATAAATAATCACGCTGTCTGAAATACTTAATTTGAGAACCTAAATTCATTGTCATGCTCCTTTGACTTGAGATTAATATGGAAATCATTATTAGACTACCAAAGTTCTTTGACATATGCACCTTTTCAATTGTCAAAATGCTTTTACACCTATGATATCAATGTTTTTAAGACTACCTTTAGACAGTACAAAGGGAGCGAGATAGAAATCAAAATCTGATTCCGTATTCCGCTCCCTAAAGACTAACTAACTATCATCCAAATACTGCCAATATAAAAACTTAAGTTGTTTGTTGCTGATATTGAATTTGGTGATCTAATTCAAATTCTTCACCTGCAGTGATTTTCTTATATTGATAACCAAAGTACAGAATCCATAGTATCGTCAGGCCAAACGCTAACACATAGCTTAATGTAAGATCTAATCCTAAACCAATTGGCTGACTAAGAATATACGTAAATATATTCCATGTCATGAACACGGCTGGTATTGCTGCAACCCAGAAATTCTTTTTAGCCATGAGTAGATACATAGCCCCGACCCATAACGCAACAGTGGCAGTTGTTTGGTTAGCCCAAGAGAAATAACGCCAAAGTACTGTGAAATCTACTTGAGTCAAACCGAAACTAATTACAAATAATGGTGCAGCTACGATAATTCTTTTGACAACACTACGTTGACCATAATTTAAATAATCCGCAATAATCATTCTAGCACTACGGAAAGATGTGTCCCCACTTGTAATCGGTAAGATGATTACGCCTAACACTGCCATTGTTCCAAATACAGAACCTAATAATAGATGAGAAGCTTCACTTACCACTAATGCTGCCTCACCACGGGCTAATACATCACTAAGTCCATTGTAACCATTAAATAGACTCATGCCTGCTGCTGCCCAAATCATAGCGATAATCCCTTCAGCAATCATCATGCCGTAAAAGATAAAACGACCATTATTTTCTTTTTTCGTTGTTCTAGAAATAATTGGTGTTTGAGTCGCATGGAAACCAGATAATGCCCCACAAGTAATCGTGAAGAATAATAATGGGAAAATAGACGCCCCATCAGGATGCATGTTTTTTAAATTAATTTCTGGAATCGGTGCGCCCGTTTGAATAAGACGGAACCCTATACCAACCGCACTGATTAATAATAATGCCCCAAATATTGGATAAATACGACCAATAATTTTATCAATAGGTAAAATTGTAGAAAGAACGTAATAAATAAAGATAACAAAAATAATGATACCTAATGCAATACGTCCGTCTAATAAATTATGTAATAATAATGCCGGGCTTGTAACAAATACTGTCCCTGTTAAAAGTAATAATAAAATAGAAAAAATATTAACAAAGTGTTTCATCACTTTTCCTAAAAACTTACCAGCAAGCTCAGGTAAATGAGCGCCTTTATTTCTGATTGAAATCATCCCAGTTAAATAGTCGTGAACCGCCCCTGCAAAAATACAACCCACAACAATCCAAATAAATGCGACAGGCCCATAAAGTGCTCCCATAATTGGTCCGAAAATAGGACCAACACCAGCGATGTTTAATAACTGAATCAGTGAATTAGATGATGTCTTCATCGGTAAGTAATCGACATCGTCCCTTTGATGAAATGCTGGCGTCGGTCGTTCTACTTTTGTGCCAAACATCTTATCGATGTATTTACCATAAGTGAAATAACCTATAACTAATAAAATAATAGATACGATAAACGTGATCATATTATCATCCCCCCCTTTAGATAATGTGTAAGCGTTTTCTTAATTTAATCACAGTTTCTGATTTATCACAATATTACAATGGAATTTTTATATTAACTTAATAAAATTTAAACATAAAAAAGACTGTTAGATTTCCAACTAGGATTCTAACAGTCAGTGATTTAATCTAGGATCTATTTCCCAGATTGTTTTATTTTGGTTATATTAACGTTTGTATAATTTAATCTTTATTTCATAATAGTCGTCATGATCTTTAGCTTGATGTTCATACTTAATACCGCTTTTTTCAATACTTTCAAGACTTTTACCAACTGCATCACGTGCGTCAGTTAAGTCTTTTTCAAATCCAAATGTTTGAGCCGTCACCTTTTCAGGGCCAACTTTTTGTTTCACTCGTGCTTCTGTTTGTTTTACATTTAGCTTCTGGCTAATAACAGTTTCAACCATTATTTCTTGATCTTCTTCTGACAAACTTAACATTGCACGAGCGTGACGTTCAGTAATCTTACCTTCACGTAAACGTTCGATGACTTTAGGTGCTAATTTTAATAAACGCAGTTTATTAGCTATGAAACTTTGACTTTTACCAACACTTTTAGCTAATTCACTCTGTGTGGTATCCCCGATTTCCAATAACTTTTTATATGCTTCCGCTTCTTCAACGACAGATAGGTTTTCACGTTGAATATTTTCAATAAGTGCAACCACTGCAGTCTCTTCATCATCTAAATATCTAATAATGACTTCTGCGTGTGTTTTACCAAGTGATTGAAACGCTCTAAATCTACGTTCACCAGCAATAATTTCAAACATATCTTCTTCTATTGGACGTACGACGATAGGCTGTAACAAACCATGTTCTTCTATTGATTCTGCGAGTTCTTTTATCTTATTTGGCTCAAATACTTGTCTTGGTTGATAACGGTTTGGCACAATACGTTCGATATGAATAGATTCGACGCTATTATTATGATCTTCTTCAATATAACCAACAATGTCATCTTTGTTCTTTAAACCAAATAATTTAGAAAAAGGTTTCTTCATTTTCCATGCGCTCCCTCTAAATTAATTGTATTGATTTGCATTTACTTGTTAAGCAATGGAGACTTATTCGGTGTTCCTGGTTTTCTAGGATACTTCTTAGGTGTCTGACTTCTCTTGTCTATAAGGATCATTTGTCTCTCGCCTGCTTCTTCTGGCAATTCATATGAAATTGTTTCTCGAACTTTACCACCCAAGATACCTAAACCGAAACGTGCTTCTTCTAATTCTTCTTCACCTTTAGAAGATTTTAAAGCGATGAATTGACCGCCTTTCTTAACTAAAGGCAGACACAATTCACTTAATACTGAAAGTCTAGCAACAGCACGTGCAGTTACAATATCATAAGACTCCCTGTAGACTCCTTTGCCAAACGTTTCGGCACGATCATGCACGAAATTTACGTTTTCAAGGTCTAGCGCTTCCGCTAATTGATTCAAAAATTTTATACGTTTATTTAACGAATCTACAATTGTAACTTTTAAATTCGGATAAATAATTTTCAAAGGAATGCTTGGGAAACCAGCACCAGCACCTATATCACAGATTGTTAATTCTTTAGTCAAATCCGTATAAAAACTTGGCGCAATTGAATCATAAAAATGTTTCAAATACACTTCATGTTCTTCAGTGATACTTGTTAAATTTATTTTTTCATTCCATTCAACAAGCATTTGATAATACGTTTGAAATTGTCGTTGTTGTTCTTCAGAAAGTTCTATTCCTTGTGTACTGAGTTGCTTAGTTAACCATTCTACACTCATCTTAATTTTTCACCCTTTGGATTTTTCCTTGTTCAAGAAAAACAAGTAAAATTGAGATATCAGCTGGATTCACACCAGATATACGAGAAGCTTGCGCAATGTTTAATGGCTTAACTTCTGTTAATTTTTCACGCGCTTCAGTCGCTAAACTATCTACCACACTGTAATCTAAGTCTTCTGGAATTTTTTTCTCTTCCATACGTTTTACTTTTTCAACTTGTTGTAACGACTTGTTGATGTAGCCTTCGTATTTCGTTTGAATTTCTACTTGTTCTTCAACATCAGATGGAAGTACATGTGATTCATCCAGAATTTCAAGAATTAGGTCGTAAGTCATTTCAGGACGACGTAACAATTCTAATGCTAAAATACCATCTTTCAAGCGAGAACCACCTTGTGCTTCAATAATTTCTTGAACGCGATCATGTGGTTTCACTCGGATGCTAGCTAAACGTTCTTGTTCTGATTTTATCATGTCTCGTTTTGCATTAAAACGTGCATAACGCTCTTCAGAAATCATTCCTAATTCATGACCTAAATCAGTTAGACGTAAATCTGCGTTATCATGTCTTATTAATAGACGGTACTCTGCACGAGAAGTTAATAAACGGTAAGGTTCATTTGTACCTTTCGTAACAAGATCATCAATTAATACACCGATATATGCGTCAGAACGGCTTAATACAACTTCATCTTTATTTTGTACTCTAGCTGCTGCATTAATACCAGCCATAATACCTTGTCCAGCCGCTTCTTCATAACCTGATGTACCGTTGATTTGACCAGCAGTGTACAAGTTTTTGATTTTTTTAGTTTCAAGTGTTGGCCATAATTGTGTAGGTACGAGTGCATCGTATTCAATTGCATATCCTGCACGCATCATGTCTGCTTTTTCTAGACCAGGGATTGTTTCTACCATTTGTCTTTGTACATGTTCTGGAAGACTTGTAGATAATCCTTGTACGTAAACTTCATTCGTATTACGTCCTTCTGGTTCTAAGAATAATTGGTGACGTGGTTTATCGTTGAAACGCACAAATTTATCTTCAATTGATGGACAATATCTTGGACCTGTACCTTTAATCATTCCTGAATACATTGCTGATAGATGTAAATTATCATCAATCACTTGGTGTGTATCAGCATTTGTATATGTTAACCAACATGGTAATTGATCTAAGATGTATTCAGTAGTTTCAAAACTAAACGCTCTACCTACATCGTCACCTGGTTGGATTTCAGTTTTAGAATAATCAATTGTTTTCGCATTTACACGAGGTGGTGTACCTGTCTTAAATCTAACAACTTCGAAGCCAAGGTTTCTTAAATTATCAGCTAATGAAATAGATGGTAATTGGTGGTTAGGGCCACTTGAATATTTCATGTTTCCTAAGATGATTTCACCACGTAAAAATGTACCTGTTGTAATAATAACTGCCTCTGCCCAGTATTCTGTTCCAATATTAGTACGTACGCCTTTAATCACATCATCTTCAATCATTAAGTCATCTACCATGCCTTGCATAATATCAAGGTTTTCTTCATCTTCAATTACTTTTTTCATTTCTTGTTGATACAATACTTTATCTGCTTGTGCACGTAATGCTCTCACTGCTGGGCCTTTACCCGTGTTTAACATACGCATTTGAATGTGCGTTTTATCAATCGTTTTGGCCATTTGTCCACCTAAGGCATCTATTTCACGCACGACGATTCCTTTTGCCGGTCCACCAACTGATGGATTACATGGCATAAACGCGATATTATCTAAGTTAATTGTTAACATCAGCGTTTTTGCACCACGTCGAGCTGAAGCAAGTCCTGCTTCAATACCAGCATGCCCGGCTCCTATTACTATTACATCATATTCTTGAGCCATACTATTTTCCTCCTTATTATTTTCCTAAACAGAACTGACTAAATAATTGATCTATCAATTCATCACTTGCGGATTCTCCGATGATTTCACCTAATATTTCCCAAGTTCTCGTTAAGTCAATTTGAATCATATCCATTGGTATATCTGATTCTGCTGCATCTATTGCATCTTGAATTGTATTCCTAGCCTCTTTTAACAATGAAATATGCCTTGAATTAGATACATACGTCATATCTTGATTTTGAACATCGCCACCAAAGAATAAATCTCTAATCTGTATTTCTAATTGATCTATTCCTTCTTGCTTTAACATAGAAGTTTGGATTAACGGCATATCTCCAACCATTACTTTAACTTCATCTATATCCAATTGTTTATCTAAATCCATTTTATTTACAATAACAATCGCGTCTTCATTTTTGATTACTTCATAAAGTTTACGGTCTTCTTCAGAGAGCGCTTCGTTATAATTTAATACAAATAAGATTAAGTCAGCCTCGCCCAATGCTTTTCGAGAACGTTCAACACCTATGCGCTCTACAATATCTTCAGTTTCACGAATACCTGCTGTGTCTACTAATCTTAGTGGTACACCTCGAACGTTAACGTATTCTTCTAATGTATCTCGTGTCGTTCCTGGCACTTCTGTAACAATAGCTTTATTATCTTGGATTAGATTATTAAGCATTGATGATTTACCAACATTCGGTTTACCGACAATTACTGTAGACAAACCTTCTCTCATAATCTTACCTTGCGTACCAGTTTCTAATAATTTATTAATCTCTTCTTTAATTTCACTTGATTTACCTAATAAAAATTCTGTAGTAGCGTCCTCTACGTCATCATATTCTGGGTAATCTATATTAACTTCGACTTGTGCAAGGATTTCGAGAATGGATTGTCGCTGTCGCTTAATCATATCACTCAAACGGCCTTCTATTTGATTCATTGCAACTTTTGATGCACGATCGGTTTTAGAACGAATAAAATCCATTACCGCTTCCGCTTGAGATAAATCAATACGTCCATTTAAGAACGCACGTTTCGTAAATTCTCCTGGCTCAGCCATACGTGCCCCATTACTCATTGTTAATTCAAGCACTCTATTAATTGTTAAAATACCACCGTGACAGTTGATTTCAACAATATCTTCACGGGTAAAAGTCTTCGGTGCACGTAGCACAGAAACCATTACTTCCTCTATAACTTCTTCTGATTCCGGGTCAATAATATGACCATAATTAATTGTATGAGATGTTACGTCTACAAGTTTTTGTTTTCCTTTAAATAACTTGTCAGCAACGTTAACTGCATCAGCACCAGATAAACGTACAATACCTATCGCACCTTCGCCCATTGGCGTGGATATACTCGTTATTGTATCTAAATCCATCATCCATCTCGCCTCCTTTATTGTCTAAATTTTATCATTATAATATTGTAAAGAGTTTCCTATCAAAAAGCGAACATCTTGATTGAAAAAATGCACAGTTAGTCTTAGGTTTGTCTGAGGTTAGACTAACGATAGTCTAATTAACCGCTCCCCTACCCTACTTAGATACGCTTATTAAAAGCCTTGGCTATTTTCAATACATGTTCAAGACTCGCTTGAATTTGTAACGTATCCATATCTTTAGCTGGCTTCCTCGCTATTACTACAATATCTAATGGTATCATGTCTTCTTTGTGTACCTTGAAGTTTTCACGAATAGCTCTCTTAATACGGGTTCTGACTACAGCATTACCTATTTTTTTAGAAACACTTATTCCTAGGCGGAAATGTTCTAAATTTTTGTTGGGTTTTGTGTATACTACAAATTGTCTATTAGCGACTGATTTCCCTTTTTTATAAATAAATTGAAAATCACCATTTTTTTTAATTCGATACGCTTTTTCCACCAACCATCACTCACTTATCTCTTCATTAGATGTATTATGTTTTATATATGTTTAATCTATATCACTAATTTTCTTAAATTACTAACGAAAATTAACGTAATTTCCTGTCATTTTCCTTCATTAAAACCAAAAAAAAGACCACTGATGAGTCAGTGATCTTATGCTGATAGTACTTTGCGGCCTTTACGACGACGACGCGCCAAAACTTTACGACCATTTTTTGTGCTCATGCGTTTTCTGAAACCATGAACTTTACTATGTTTACGTTTATTTGGTTGATAAGTACGTTTTACCATGCAAAAACACCTCCATCTTTATTCGGTTATCTAACTATTATAATAGATAAATTAATATACGCTTCTGCTCTTAAGTCTTGATTTAACTGTTATTAATTTCTAGTCATAATTCAAGCAACTTCTACAATATAACAAAATATATTTTATAAAGCAAGCATCAATTTGAGTCTTTGCAATTTTATAGGCAAAATCAAAACACTTCCAAATTCAATTGCATATAAGGAAGTGTTGAATTATAAATTCCCTAACTTCACCCTATTATAGTAGAAATATCACTATCTAAAAAATAAACCGCATTACCTTCATTTTTCTTTATACATTTTCCATACAATCTTTATAAATTATTTCCCAAGCTCACAAATGGCTAAATTTTTGATATACTGTTTGTTCCTCTAAGTTATCCACTTATGCACAGTTAAGTTTTCTATTTTTGTGGATAATATATATGTTATTAACAAGGTCATCTACGTTTTAACAACATATTCACAGCCATTTGACATTGGTCATTGTTAAAAAGTATAATTGTGTGGATAAGTCATGTAAATATTGATAGATACAGGGTTTACTTTATTGAATTATATACTAAACAGCTGTGTATAAATCATAGTTAGTAAATAGTTATCCACTGATTGTGTGTAACTTGTGGATAATTATCAACATGCTGTGATTAGTTTTATTTAAGCCTGTTGTTTTTGTGTATAACTTTTAAAATTTATGAAAGTTGGAGTTTAATCATATGTCAGAAAAAGAAATTTGGGAAAAAGTCCTAACCTTGGCTCAAGAGAAAGTAAGTTATCCTAGCTATCAAACTTTCCTTAAAGATACTAAGCTTTACTCATTGCAAAATGATGAAGCTATCGTTGTTATCGATGATCCATTTGTTGCCAATTGGTTAAAAACACATTATGTTGAAATTATTCAAACTGCATTATATGAGGCAATCGGTCATGAAATTATGCCAGTTTTCTATTCTGAAGATCAGTTAGAGAGTTTAAAGTCCGGTGAAAATCAACACACAAGTCAGGAGATGCCACAAAAGAAAAAGTATACACCAGGTGTAGATGAAGCTGTCATTGGCGGCGAACAATTCAATACACACAATACTTTTGATACTTTTGTGATCGGACCTGGCAATAGATTTCCTCATGCAGCAAGTCTTGCTGTTGCCGAAGCACCTGCTCAAGCCTATAACCCGCTCTTCATTTATGGTGGCGTTGGTTTAGGAAAAACGCATCTAATGCATGCAATTGGTCATTATGTATTGGAAAACAATCCTGATGCTAAAGTTATTTACACGTCTAGTGAAAAATTTACTAATGAATTTATTAAATCTATTCGTGATAATAAAACTGAGCGTTTTAGAGAAAAATACCGTAATATTGACGTTTTATTAATAGATGATATTCAATTCATCCAAAATAAAGAGCAAACGCAAGAAGAATTTTTCCATACTTTTAATGAATTACATCAAGCAAACAAACAAATTGTTATTTCGAGTGATAGACCGCCGAAAGAAATTGCTAAATTAGAAGATCGTTTGCGTTCTCGCTTTGAGTGGGGATTAATCGTTGATATTACGCCTCCTGATTACGAGACAAGAATGGCTATTTTGCAGAAAAAAATTGGAGAAGAAAATTTAAATATTCCAACTGAAGCATTAACTTATATTGCTAATCAAATCCAGTCTAATATTCGTGAACTTGAAGGTGCACTCACTCGTGTATTAGCATTTTCTAAACTTCAAGGCCAACCGATTACAACTGAATTAACTGCTGCAGCCTTAAAAGATATTATCCAAGCGCCAAAATCGAAAAAAATCACGATTCAGGACATTCAAAAGATAGTTGGACAATACTATAACGTAAGAATTGAAGATTTTAGTGCTAAAAAACGTACAAAATCCATTGCTTATCCGCGCCAAATTGCAATGTACCTATCACGTGAGCTAACTGATTTTTCATTACCTAAAATTGGTGAAGAGTTTGGTGGTCGTGATCATACTACGGTTATCCATGCACATGAAAAAATAGCTAAAGAAGTAAGTAGTGATTCAACTTTTAAACAAGAACTTGAAAACTTGGAAAAAGAAATTAGAAATCAATAAAAAAACTGTACTATAACAGATTAATTGTAGAAAAATGAGGAATAACGTAGTAACGATAAATTTTGGGGAATTGTGGATAATGTGTAAAAGTCATACACACTGTGCACAAGTTATCCACAGTCGTTAAATAATGTCATACCTGAATTCATATAAGTTATCCCGTAATCCACAAGCCCTACTACTATTACTACTGTTTTAAAACCTATATAATTTATATATAAACGACTGGAAGGAGTTTGAAAATTAGATGGAATTCACAATAAGAAGAGATTATTTTATTGCTCAATTAAATGACACATTAAAAGCCATCTCACCAAGAACTACATTACCAATATTAACTGGTATAAAAATTGAAGTTAAAAATAACGAAGTGATACTTACTGGTTCTGACTCAGAAATATCTATCGAAATCACTATACCTAAACAAGTTGATGGTGAAGACATTATAGAAGTTGCAGAAACTGGATCAGTCGTACTCCCTGGTCGTTTCTTCGTAGACATCATTAAAAAATTACCTGGTAAAGAAGTAAAACTTTCTACAAATGAACAATTTCAAACATTAATTACTTCAGGCCATTCTGAATTTAACTTAAGTGGTTTAGATCCAGATCAATATCCATTATTACCACAAGTTTCTCGCGATGATGCGATTCAATTATCTGTAAAAGTACTTAAAAACGTGATAGCACAGACGAATTTCGCAGTGTCCACCTCAGAAACACGCCCAGTACTCACTGGTGTTAACTGGCTTATACAAGATAGTGAATTAATATGCACAGCTACTGATTCGCATCGCTTGGCTGTAAGAAAAGTGGCATTAGAAGACGAGTCAGAAAATAAAAATGTCATCATTCCAGGTAAAGCATTATCAGAGTTAAATAAAATAATGACAGATAGTGAAGAAGAGATTGATATCTTCTTTGCATCAAACCAAGTACTGTTCAAAGTTGGCAATGTGAACTTTATTTCACGTTTATTAGAAGGGCACTATCCTGATACATCTCGTTTATTCCCAGAGAATTACGAAATTAAATTAGGCATTAATAACGGTGAATTCTATCATGCAATCGATCGTGCATCATTATTAGCACGTGAAGGTGGTAATAACGTTATTAAATTAAGTACTGGTAATGAATTAGTAGAATTATCTTCAACATCTCCTGAAATTGGTACTGTTAACGAAGACGTTAAAGCAAGTAACGTTGATGGTGGCAACTTGAAGATTTCATTCAACTCGAAATATATGATGGATGCATTGAAAGCAATTGATAATGACGAAGTCGAAATAGAATTCTTCGGCACAATGAAACCATTTATTTTAAAACCTAAAGACGATGATTCGGTAACACAATTAATTCTACCAATCAGAACATATTAGAAATTAATAACTTATCCCTAGACAATTTATTTTGTCTGGGGTTTTTTCTATTCATTTTTAAATTCGAAAGTAATTACTGGTCTATATGCGTGTATATAAATAAAGCAGGGGACATTTTTTAAGACAAGCTTAAATTTCAGAAGTATTTTAAGTGGTATATTTCATTTTTAAAGGCACTGAGAGATTAAATATAAGCATTTATAGTTAATTGTTAGGGTATTTTAATAGAATTTTAAAATGCGTCTAAAACACGCTTTAAATGTCATTTAAAATCTCAAATATTAAAAATGCAGATATAATTTCGAATTATATTTGAAAATTACGGATAGAGAATCATAAAATCGGATTAAAACTACTCGAAATTTGATATAATATTACATGTAAAACAACTACTATAACGGGCTTTGTAGATAATTATTAAAAAGAAGTGGAAATTAGTTATAAGAATACGCTTACACACTGTATTTTACATGAAATTTTTCGTGAAAAAAGGTATAATATATTAGTGAGCTTAAAAGAAACGGAGTGATTGATTTGGTTGAAGAGGTAATCGTTGATGGAGACATTACTTTAGGGCAATTTCTAAAGACAGAAGGTATTATCGAATCTGGTGGACAAGCAAAATGGTTCTTACAAGATTTTGATGTCTTGATAAATGACGAACGTGAAACACGTCGCGGTAAAAAGTTAAACCATCAAGATAGCATTGTCATACCAGAAATCGGTTCATTTGTTATTTTACATCAAGGTGAAGAATGAGATTAAAGACACTCCAGATAGAAAATTATCGTAACTATGATTCAGTTACCCTTGATTGTCATCCAGAGGTAAATATATTGATAGGTGAGAATGCACAAGGGAAGACAAACCTCCTTGAATCTATTTATACATTAGCGTTGGCTAAAAGTCATAGAACGTCCAATGACAAGGAACTTATACGTTTCGGTATGGACTATGCTAAAATAGAAGGTGAACTTAGTTATAGATACGGTGAAATGCCTTTAACGATGTTTATAACCAAAAAAGGTAAGCAAGTTAAAATTAATCACTTGGAACAAAGTAGACTGACTCAATATATTGGTCACTTGAACGTCGTATTGTTTGCGCCTGAAGATTTAAATATTGTCAAAGGATCACCACAAATTAGACGCAGATTTATAGATATGGAGCTTGGACAAATTTCTGCAGTATACTTAAATGATTTGTCTCAGTACCAGCGAATTTTAAAACAAAAAATAATTATTTGAAGCAGCTGCAATATGGTCAAAAGACAGATAGCACAATGCTAGATGTCTTAAATCAACAATTTGCAGCGTATGCGCTCAAAATTACGCTCAGACGTGAACATTTTATTAAAGAACTTGAATCACTAGCTAAGCCTATCCATTCTGGGATAACGGACGAACGTGAGACATTGTCATTAAAATATTTGCCTAGTATAAAACTCAGCGATGAAGAGAAAAGTGAGACGGAACGCTTAGAAGAAGTCTTAACTTTGCTCAATGACAATATGGAACGCGAGAAAGATAGAGGCGTTTGTTTATACGGTCCTCACAGAGATGATTTAGGTTTCAATGTAAATGGTATGGATGCTCAGACGTATGGTTCTCAAGGCCAACAAAGGACTACTGCTTTATCGATAAAACTCGCAGAAATCGAGTTAATGAATATCGAAGTAGGAGAGTACCCTATCTTATTGCTAGATGATGTATTAAGTGAATTAGATGATTCACGTCAGTCGCATTTATTAAGCACAATTCAACATAAAGTGCAGACTTTTGTAACTACAACATCAGTCGACGGTATAGAGCATGAAATTATGAAGAACGCTAAACTTTATCGCATCAACCAAGGCGAAATTATAAAGTAATAGAAAGTGAAGGTGGAAGCATTGTCAGATGTGAACAACACGGAAGATTATGGTGCTGGTCAGATTCAAGTATTAGAAGGTCTAGAAGCGGTTCGTAAACGACCAGGTATGTATATAGGTTCAACTTCAGCAAGAGGTTTGCATCATCTTGTATGGGAGATTGTCGATAATAGTATCGATGAGGCACTTGCTGGATATGCCGACGAAGTTGAAATTGTTATAGAAGAAGATAATTGGATAAAAGTTACTGATAACGGACGAGGAATTCCAGTAGGTATTCAAGAAAAAATGGGACGTCCTGCTGTAGAAGTTATTTTGACAGTGCTTCATGCTGGCGGTAAATTCGGCGGCGGCGGATATAAAGTATCTGGTGGACTACATGGTGTAGGTTCATCAGTAGTTAACGCGTTGTCTGAAGATTTAGAAGTGTACGTTTATAAAGATAACAAAATTTATCATCAAGCTTATAAAAAAGGGATACCTCAATTTGATTTGAAAGTCATCGGGGAAACTGATAAGCCTACTGGTACAGTAATTCGTTTTAAAGCGGATCCTGAGATCTTCACTGAAACTACAGAATATAACTATGACACATTACAACAGCGTACAAGAGAGCTTGCTTTCTTAAATAAAGGTATTTCAATTACGTTAAGAGATGAACGTGAAGAAGAAGTAAGAGAAGACTCATATCATTATGAGGGTGGTATTAAATCTTACGTAGAAATGTTGAATGAAACGAAAGAACCACTTCATGATGAACCGATTTATGTGCATGAATCAAAAGATGACATTGAAGTTGAAATCGCATTACAATATAACAAAGGTTATGCAACTAACTTATTAACATATGCGAACAACATTCACACATACGAAGGCGGTACACATGAAGAAGGATTCAAACGTGCGCTTTCTCGTGTGCTAAACAGCTATGGTCTAAACAGTAAAATAATCAAAGAAGATAAAGAGCGACTTTCAGGTGAGGATACACGTGAAGGTTTAACAGCGGTCGTTTCTATCAAACATAGTGATCCACAATTTGAGGGACAAACTAAGACGAAACTTGGTAACTCAGAAGTGCGTCAAGTCGTTGATAAACTATTCGCTGAATTATTTGAAAGATTCTTATACGAAAATCCACAAGTCGGACGTATTGTCGTTGAGAAAAGTATTATGGCGTCACATGCACGTCTTGCAGCTAAAAAAGCACGTGAAGTTACACGCCGTAAATCTGCATTGGAAATCTCAAGTCTACCTGGTAAACTTGCAGACTGTTCTAGTAAAGATCCATCTCGAAGTGAAATCTTTATCGTCGAGGGTGACTCTGCCGGAGGGTCTACAAAATCAGGCCGTGATTCAGAGACACAGGCGATTTTACCATTACGTGGTAAGATTTTAAATGTTGAGAAAGCACGATTAGATAGAATACTAAATAACAATGAAATTCGTTCAATGATTACTGCTTTTGGTACAGGAATTGGCGGAGAATTTGATTTGAGTAAAGCACGTTATCACAAGATTGTCCTTATGACAGATGCCGATGTCGATGGCGCGCACATTAGAACATTGCTTTTAACATTCTTCTATCGCTTTATGAGACCGTTATTAGAAGCGGGATATGTATATATTGCGCAACCACCACTTTTCAAATTGACGCAAGGTAAACAAAAATATTACGTGTTTAACGAACGTGAATTAGATAAGCTTAAAGAAGAACTAGATCCAAGTCCAAAATGGTCGATTTCACGTTACAAAGGTCTCGGTGAAATGAATGCGGACCAATTGTGGGAAACTACAATGAATCCTGAACACAGAGCGTTACTACAAGTATCATTAGAAGATGCTATAGAAGCAGACCAAGTATTTGAAATGTTGATGGGCGATGTTGTTGAGAATCGTAGACAGTTTATTGAAGATAACGCAGTCTATGCGAACTTAGATTTCTAATACAATGAACTGAATTTTTGAAGGAGGATATCTTGATGGCTGAACTACCTGAATCAAGAATTAATGAACGAAATATAACCAATGAAATGCGCGAATCGTTCTTAGATTATGCGATGAGCGTTATTGTCTCACGTGCTTTGCCAGACGTTAGAGATGGATTAAAACCAGTACATCGACGTATATTATACGGATTACATGAACAAGGTATGACACCTGACAAATCATATAAAAAATCTGCACGTATTGTTGGGGACGTAATGGGTAAATATCACCCACATGGTGACTCATCGATTTATGAAGCAATGGTAAGAATGGCACAGGACTTCAGCTATCGATATCCTTTAATTGATGGTCAAGGTAACTTTGGTTCAATGGATGGCGATGGCGCTGCTGCGATGCGTTATACAGAAGCACGTATGTCTAAAATCACGCTTGAAATGTTGAGAGACCTTAACAAAAATACAATTGATTTCATAGACAACTATGATGGTAATGAAAGAGAGCCGTCAGTCTTACCATCAAGGTTCCCGAACTTATTAGTTAACGGTGCTTCGGGTATCGCTGTTGGTATGGCTACTAATATTCCACCGCATAACTTAACAGAAGTTATTAACGGCGTATTAAGTTTAAGTCATAACCCTGACATCACGATTTCTGAATTAATGGAAGATGTTCAAGGTCCTGATTTCCCTACAGGTGCTTTAATTCTAGGTAAAAGTGGCATCCGTCGTGCATTTGAAACTGGACGTGGTTCAGTTATAATGCGTTCTCGTGCTGAAATAGAAGAGCGCGGTGGCGGACGTCAACGTATCGTAGTGACTGAAGTACCATACCAAGTCAATAAAGCGCGTATGATAGAAAAAATCGCTGAATTAGCTCGTGATAAAAAAATAGAAGGTATTACAGATTTACGTGATGAAACAAGTTTACGTACAGGTGTACGTGTCGTAATTGATGTTCGTAAAGATGCAAACGCAAGTGTTGTTCTAAATAACTTGTATAAACAAACACCATTACAAACATCATTTGGTGTAAACATGATTGCATTGGTAAATGGTAGACCGAGACTTATCACGCTTAAAGAAGCATTGGTTGAATATTTAGATCACCAAAAAGTAGTTGTAAGAAGACGTACTGAATACAACTTGAAAAAAGCATTAGATCGTGCACATATTTTAGAAGGTTTAAGAATTGCACTAGATCATATTGATGAAATCATTAGAGTGATACGTGAATCAGATAACGACAAAATTGCGATGGCAAGCTTGCAAGAGCAATTTAAGTTAACTGAACGTCAAGCTCAAGCGATATTAGACATGCGTTTAAGACGTTTAACTGGTTTAGAACGCGATAAGATTGAATCAGAATACAATGATTTAATTGCTTATATCGAAGAGTTAAAAGCAATTCTTGCAGATGAAGAAAAGCTTTTACAAATCGTGCGTGATGAATTGATTGATGTTCGTGATCGTTTTGGTGACGAACGTAAAACTGAAATTCAACTTGGTGGACTTGATAATATTGAAGATGAAGACTTAATCCCTGAAGAACAAATTGTCATTACATTAAGTCATAATAACTATATTAAACGTCTACCTGTTTCAACATATAGATCACAACATCGTGGTGGCCGTGGTGTACAAGGTATGAATACACTCGAAGAAGACTTTGTTAGTCAACTCGTAACGTTAAGTACACATGATCACGTTTTATTCTTTACGAATAAAGGTCGTGTTTATAAACTTAAAGGTTACGAAGTACCAGAACTCTCACGTCAGTCTAAAGGTATTCCAGTAGTCAATGCCATAGAGTTAGATAGTGATGAATCTATCAGTACAATGATTGCCGTTAAAGATTTAGAAAGTGAAGAAGATTACCTTGTATTTGCAACATTAAAAGGTAGAGTTAAACGTTCTGCGTTAAGCAACTTCTCACGCATAAACAGAAACGGTAAGATTGCTATCAACTTTAAAGATGACGATGAACTAATTGCAGTACGTCTTACAGATGGTGAAACTGATATTCTTATCGGTACTGCGCATGCGTCATTAATTCGCTTCCACGAAACTGCATTACGTCCACTTGGTCGTACAGCAGCAGGTGTGAAAGGAATTACGCTTAGAGAAGGCGATAAAGTTGTCGGCTTAGATGTTACTAAAGCGGAACAAGATGATGAAATCTTAGTCGTTACTGAAAATGGTTACGGTAAACGTACACCTGTAGGAGATTACAGATTATCAAACCGTGGCGGTAAAGGTATTAAGACTGCTACGATTACTGAACGTAATGGTAATATTGTTTGTATAACATCAGTCACAGGAGAAGAAGACTTGATGGTTGTAACAAATTCTGGTGTTATTATTCGTATCGATGTAAATGACATTTCACAAAATGGTCGTGCAGCCCAAGGTGTGAGATTAATCAAATTAGATGATAATCAATTTGTATCTACGGTAGCTATAGTAAACGAGGAAGATGAAGAAGAAGCAATTGAAGAATCTGAAGCAAATGAAGCAAGTTTAACAAATGCTCAAACAACGGATTCTGAATCACAAGATGCGTCATCTAGTAATGAAGCAGTTGTAGAAGATAACACACCAGGAAATGGTATCCATACAGAAGTTGAAGATGACAACTCTGAAGAAGATGGCCGTAAAGAAGTAAGAGAAGACTTTATGGATCGTGTTAACGAAGATATCGATAATGCAGATAGCGATGACAACGAAGAAGAATAATCTTTGATTAAATATAAATACACATATAAAAAGACCTACCTCATTAAGGTAGGTCTTTTTTCGTTATAAATTAGCTTTCTAATGATTTCATGGCATGTGGGATTTCGCTTATAAGTCTTGATGGCGGAACGACATACATTTTCTCTGCTAACTGTTCACCAATGAAGCTATGTGCGTATGTTGCACTTGTGACAGCTTCCTGAGTGTCATCAAACTGCCCGACGAAACTCGTAATCATTCCAGCTAGGGTATCACCCATGCCTCCGGTTGCCATAGCAGGCGTGCCGATTGGTAATTTATAATCTTTGTCTTTGAAATAAATCTCCGTACCATGCATTTTTAGGACAATAGTTGCTCCAATACGATCTACCGCTTCACGATTACGTTCATATGTTTGTTCATCAATAGGAATACCACTTAAACGTTCCCATTCTTTTTGATGTGGTGTAAAAATGACATGACAAGCAGGTATTTCAGGTTTCAATTTACTGAAAATCGTTATAGCATCGCCATCTACGATTAGCGTTTGATGTGGTTGAATATTTTGTAATAAGAATGTGATTGCGTTATTACCTTTGAAATCACAACCTAATCCAGGGCCGATTAAGATACAATCTGTGTTTTCAATCATTTTTGTTAACATTTTTGTATCATTAATATCAATGACCATTGCTTCAGGACAACGAGAATGTAGTGCAGCATGGTTCGTTGGGTGTGTAGCTACTGTTATTAGCCCACTGCCACTATAAACACATGCACGTGCTGCAAGCATGATTGCGCCACCTAAGTTTGCATTACCTCCAATTAAAAGGATTCTGCCATAATCACCTTTATGTGTATCATCTTCACGTCTAGGAATGCTTACCGATGATAAAGTTTCCATATTGAAACCTCCTTTTAAATTTTATGATAATTTAACGCTATTCATTTTTGAATAATATACGTAAAAGTCAGAGTTTAAAATTACAAAAGTAATTATAAATTGGCTTTAAAATCTTCAATTATACGTGCAAAATATTGCTGTCTATTGAAGGAGTTTTATTTTTAAATTTTTAAGCTGTTTTTTAATACAATAGAAAATAATAAACCTGTATTGCATTTAAGTCAATAGGTAACGCTGTTAAGAAATGATTAAGTTTTCTAAAATGAAGATGAATGCTACTTTACCCTATTAAAACAGTGATTTGATACCATGTTACGGATGTGTCAAAAGCTATTGTTCTGCTGAAAATGTAAGCGTATACTCGAATTAATCGAATTAAATTCATAAGTAGGGAGATGGAGAAATGACATTACAATTAAATGGAGAAATGCTTACAATTGAAGATATCAGGAAGTTTTTATACGAGAAAGATACGGTGGAAGTAACTGAAGAAGCTTTTGAACGGGTAAAACAAAGCCGTCAAACAGTAGAGAATATTATAGCGAATAAAGAGACAGTCTATGGTATTACGACAGGATTTGGTTTGTTCAGTGACGTGCGTATTGATGAAGGGGAATATAATCAATTACAAGTTAACCTTATCCGTTCACATGCATGTGGTATGGGGGATCCATTTTCAGAAGAAGTGTCATTAGTGATGATGGTATTAAGATTAAATACTCTACTTAAAGGACATTCTGGTACTACAGTAGCTTTAGTCGAACAGCTCGTATACTTCATTAATAATAGAATTGTGCCGGTAGTTCCTCAACAAGGCTCACTTGGTGCTTCTGGAGATTTAGCACCGTTATCTCACTTAGCATTGGCCTTGATTGGTGAAGGTAACGTCTTTTACCAAGGTGAAGAGGTAGACAGTCGGTATGTCTTAAATAACTTGAAGCGTAAGCCACTAGAATTACAGGCAAAGGAAGGACTAGCACTAATCAACGGTACACAGGCGATGACTGCCCAGGGTGTAATCAGCTATATAGAAGCAGAAAGTCTAGGCTATCAAGCAGAATGGATTGCTTCACTTACACATCAAGCACTCAATGGTATTACAGATGCTTATAATGAAAAAGTACATAAAGCACGTAACTTCCAAGAACAAATTGATGTAGCTGCGCGTATGTTAGATTGGTTAGAAGGTTCCGAGTTAACAACGACACAAGGTGAAGTACGTGTGCAAGATGCTTATACGTTACGCTGTATCCCACAAATTCATGGAGCAAGTTTCCAAGTGTTCAATTATGTTAAAGAAAAACTAGAATTTGAAATGAATGCTGCAAATGATAATCCACTTATATTTGATGAAGATGATGAAACACTAGTGATATCCGGTGGTAATTTCCATGGACAACCGATTGCTTTTGCTTTAGATTTCTTAAAATTAGGGGTCAGCGAACTGGCTAATGTTTCAGAACGTAGACTAGAAAGACTTGTGAATCCACAATTGAATAATGGCTTACCTGCATTTTTAAGTCCACAACTAGGTTTACAAAGTGGTGCAATGATTATGCAATATGCGGCAGCAAGTTTAGTTTCAGAAAATAAGACACTTGCACATCCTGCCAGTGTTGATTCTATACCGTCGTCAGCGAACCAAGAAGATCATGTATCTATGGGAACGATTGCTTCTCGTCACGGTTATATGATGGTAGAGAATGCACGACGTGTCTTAGCGATAGAGACAATTATTGCATTACAAGCTGTAGAATATAAAGATATTGATAAGTTATCACCAAAAACATATGAAAAATATCAAACGTTACGCCAAATCATACCATCCATCACAGAAGATAGACAATTTCATAAAGATATCGCAGCGGTATCGCAATATTTACACGATATTGCGTATATGAACGAGATATAATAGACATCAGCACTGTCACTCTTGAAAAATATAAGGTTATTTGCTATATTTAAAACAAGTTAATAAGTTATTGTTCGTAGGCTAAGTAGTATTAATTGTTTGATTTCAGAGAACTTGTGGTTGGTGTGAACAAGTAATCAACGTTAGTGTGAATCTACCTACTATTAGAAGAACAACCGGCTTTGGCCGTTATTTATGGAGAGTGCAGTCTAATTAGGCTGTTAAATAGGGTGGCAACACGTAGACCACGTCCCTTGTAGAGGGGATGTGGTCTTTTTTGTGTTATTATCCAAACATTTTTAAAAATTGAAAGGATGAATGCGATATGTTAGACATTAAATTATTCCGTAACGAACCTGATTTAGTTAGAGAAAAAGTAACAAAGCGTGGTATGGATGCACAAGTAGTTGACGATATTTTAGCATTAGATGAAAAGCGTCGCCAATTAATTAGCCAAGCTGAAGAAATGAAAGCGCAACGTAACAAAGTAAGTGGAGAGATTGCTCAGAAGAAACGTAATAAAGAAAATGCAGACGATGTTATTGCTGAGATGCGTAAACTTGGGGATGAAATTAAAGTCTTAGATGATGATTTAAATCAAATAGACCATGATCTTAATGATAAACTGTCTCGTATTCCAAACATAATTCAAGATGATGTTCCTGTAGGCGCGTCAGATGAAGAAAATGTAGAACTTAAACGTTGGGGCACACCAAGAAACTTTGATTTTGAAGAAAAAGCACATTGGGATCTTGTAGAAGATTTAAATATGGCTAACTTTGAACGTGGTGCTAAAGTATCAGGTGCGAGATTTGTCTTCTTAACTGGTGAAGGTGCTCAATTAGAAAGAGCATTAATGAACTACATGGTAACGAAACATACAACAAAACATGGTTATACAGAAATGATGGTACCACAGTTAGTAAATGCAGATTCAATGTATGGTACGGGTCAATTACCTAAATTTGAAGAAGATTTATTTAAAATTGAAAAAGAAGGGCTGTACACAATTCCAACAGCTGAAGTACCACTAACGAATTATTATCGTAATGAAATTATAGGTCCTGATGTCTTACCTGCTAAATTTACAGCACAATCAGCATGTTATCGTAGTGAAGCGGGTTCAGCTGGACGTGATACAAGAGGTCTGATTCGATTACATCAATTCGACAAAGTTGAAATGGTTCGTTTTGAAAAACCAGAAGATTCTTGGGATGCGCTTGAAGAAATGACAAATCATGCAGAAGCGATTTTAGAAGAACTTGTGCTACCTTATCGTCGTGTGAATCTGTGTACAGGTGACATTGGATTTGGAGCTAGCAAAACATATGATTTAGAAGTTTGGTTACCAAGCTATAATGATTATAAGGAAATTAGTTCATGTTCAAATATAACTGACTTCCAAGCGCGTCGTGCGAATATCCGTTTCAAACGTGATAAAAATGCTAAACCAGAATTAGTGCATACACTCAATGGTAGTGGGTTAGCAGTTGGACGTACATTTGCAGCAATCGTTGAAAACTATCAAAACGCAGATGGTTCTATTACAATACCAGATGCTTTAGTTCCGTTTATGGGCGGTAAAACAGAAATCCGTCCTGTAAAATAAAAATTAAACAAGCATGGCTAAAAGAGCGTAGCAAAGGCATTTGCTACGCTCTTTATTTATATCGTGGTGGGGTAGGGGAGGGGTAAAAATAACGTAATTTATAAAATTATATAAGTGACCTCAATGATTTTTTATACGGAAAACAACAGGTAAGTCTAAAATATTTCATAAAATTCTGACACATCAAAAACCTTTTGATAACAGCATATTTAAACTGAGGGTTGTCTTCCGTCGCACAAACGTAAGTCTAAAGTCATTGAATGAAACTCTTGCTTTATATTAAACTTAATCTATTGTTTTTAAAAATTAAAAATGAAAGGAGTGAGGTAATGGAAGCACATGTAACTTTTAAGCAAGGTGTGAAAGAATGTGTTCCTACATTATTAGGGTACGCTGGGGTAGGGTTGTCTTTTGGAATTGTAGCTGTAGCCTCAGGATTTAGTTTGCTTGAAATTATCTTACTCTGTTTACTCGTGTATGCTGGTGCTGCACAATTCATTATTTGTGCACTAGTCATCGCCGGTACGCCGATTTCTGCGATTGTGTTAACAGCATTTATCGTTAATTCCAGAATGTTTCTACTGAGTATGACACTCGCACCGAGTTATCAATCATACGGTTTATTAAATCGAATAGGGCTTTCAACGCTCATTACAGATGAAACGTTTGGTGTAGCAATTACACCACACCTTAAAGGAGAAAAAATTAATGATCGTTGGTTACACGGTTTAAATATCACAGCTTATTTGTTTTGGACATTTGCATGTGTTATGGGCGCTATTTTTGGAAAATACATAAACAACCCAGAAACGTTAGGTTTAGATTTCGCTATTGCAGCGATGTTTATCTTTTTAGCTGTATCACAGTTTGAATCAGTTCAACGCTCTCGCATTAAGACGTATTTTGTATTGATTATTACTGTAATCGTGATGATGCTTCTTTTAAGTCTCTTTATGGCATCCTATGTGGCAATTATACTTGCTTCTACGATAGCAGCTGGGATTGGGGTGGTGATGGAACGATGACAACAACGACGCACATGCTTATCATTATTTTGCTTTGTGGTATTGTGACGTGGTTTACACGGATAATACCGTTTTTACTTATATCTAAAATTAAACTATCTGAAAGAGTTGTAAAATGGTTGTCGTTTATACCAATTACGCTATTTACTGCTTTAGTTATTGACGGTTTGATTGAACAACAAGATGGAATGATGGGGTATAGCATTAATGTGCCATTTTTAATTACGATGGTCCCTACAGTAGTGATTGCAGTTATCACACGTAGTTTAACTATTACAATCGTAGGTGGCATTATTATTATGGCTGCATTAAGATGGGTGTTTTAATTTATTTCATTGATGTAAATCGTTTTATCCGTTAGAATAACAATAATTAGAAAATTCCGACATTTTTTAAAAGATAAATTGATTGTAGAAACATCAATAGTAGTAATGTAGTGCAATACAATTAAAATTAAATCTTATTTCGAGAAGCTAAGGGATTTGGCCCAATGATGCTTCAGCAACCGGCTGAATAAAGTACGGTGCTAAAACCAACGATATAGTCGAATGATAAGTAATTTTCAACTTCTTGCTTATTATAGTGAGGAGTTTTTTTACTAAGTAGGAGGTAAATCATGACGAATTATA
Source organism: Staphylococcus sp. OJ82 (assembly GCF_000294465.1). NCBI lineage: Bacteria > Bacillati > Bacillota > Bacilli > Caryophanales > Staphylococcaceae > Staphylococcus > Staphylococcus sp. OJ82. The sequence goes on from NZ_ALPU01000001.1 coordinate 251,679, forward strand.
CGGTTGATACATTAGAATTAGGACCATTTACAACAGAGTCAGGAGAAACAATCTCAAACTTAAAATTACGTTACGAACATGTTGGATTGAAAGGTCAACCTCTTGTGGTCGTGTGTCATGCTTTGACAGGAAATCACTTAACGTATGGTACAAGTGAACAACCTGGATGGTGGAGAGGCATTATTGATGGTGGTTATATGCCAATTAACGATTATCAGTTTTTAACTTTTAATGTAATTGGTAGTCCATTTGGTTCTAGTTCAGCACTTACTGATGAAGACTTTCCAGAACAACTAACTTTGCGTGATATAGTGCGTGCAATTGAATTAGGTATTGAGCACTTAGGATTTGAACGTATTAATATACTCATAGGTGGCTCTTTAGGTGGCATGCAGGCAGTAGAGTTATTATATAACCGTAAATTTGATGTTGATAAAGCAGTTATACTTGCTGCTACACAGAGAACATCTTCATATAGCCGTGCATTTAATGAAATTGCGAGACAAGCGATTCATTTAGACCATGAGCAAGGTATGAGTATCGCAAGACAGCTCGGTTTCTTAACATACCGTTCGTCTAAAAGTTATGAACAACGCTTCTCGCCAGATCAAGTAGTTGCATATCAAAGGCACCAAGGTGATAAGTTTATGAAGCACTTTAGTTATTCATGTTATCTAACACTGCTTGACGTCTTAGACAGTCACGATGTGGATAGAGGCCGTGATGACGTGGACGAAGTGTTCAGTAAACTAGATACTAAGATGATGACGATGGGCTTTGCGGACGACTTACTTTATCCTGATGACCTTGTTTATGCAGTTGGGCAACGCTTTAAATATCATAAACATTTCTTTGTACCTGACAATGTAGGGCATGATGGATTTTTAGTTAATTTTAATGATTGGGCACCTAATTTATACCATTTCTTAAAGGTATATAAAATCAAGCGTAAATGAGAGTGACTTTATTATAGAATATTAAATTTAGGACGACAGAGTAGAATCAGAATAATCAGGTGGGATATACAAGGTAGACTGACTGCTACTGTATGTCCTATTTTTTATGGGAAAATGCAAGGAAATACCTGTGATTTTATGTAGTAGTAAGGAGTGTTCCTGTATCAAATATCAACTGAAAGGGTGAACATTAGTTTATCTTCAAATAGTTGAATGTGTAGTGTATGTTTAACTTCTATAGAAATGAGTTGGCAATAATTGTATAAAAGTTTTAAAGAGGTTAAAATAAAAGTTATAGTCAAAAATAGTATGGGAGTGGCGAATTTGTTTTCAAAAATATATCCTAAGGCAACTATACTTAGTATAATCACGCTAGTCATAGTAGCTTTAGCTTTACATATATTACCACCGCTTGGGCTTGTATTGAGTTTGTTTGCGACAATTCCAGGCATTATTTTATGGCATAAGTCTGTAGAATCATTTGGTTTAACAGCAGTCGTAACAGTTGTATTGACAACTTTATTAGGTAATATATTCGTATTAAGTATCATGGTCCTCGTACTCTTAGTGAGTTTCGTTGTTGGCCAATTATTAAAAGAACGTACATCTAAAGAGCGTATACTTTATATTACAACTACATACGTGAGTATGATCTCGTTAATTGCATTTATGGCATTACAAACATTTGATAAAATACCAACATCAACAACATTAATGAAACCTGTGAAAGATCAAATAAATTATTATATTTCTAATGCAGGTGTTGGTGCAGATTATAAACAAATGTTTGAAGAAATGTTCCGTCAATTATCAGTTCAGTTACCAAGTTATGTAATTATTGCAGTATTTATACTCATATTAATCAATTTACTAGTTACTTTTCCAATTTTACGTAAATTCAAAATTGCTACACCAATATTCAAACCATTATATGCGTGGCAAATGAAGCGTTCATTGCTATGGATGTATATGATTGTCCTACTTTGTGTTATGTTTACTGTCGAACCGAGTGCATTCCAAAGTATCGTATTAAACTTCGAAATTGTGTTATCATTATGTATGTATATTCAGGGGTTAAGTGTGATTCACTTTTTCGGAAAGGCAAAATCAATGCCGCTCACACTTACTGTGATTTTAATGGCAATAGGGACAATTCTAATGCCACTTACACATATTGTAAGCCTCCTGGGTGTTGTAGATTTATGTATTAACTTAAAACGTATCATTAAAAAATGATTTGAGGTGGAAAAATGAATCGTCAATCCACTAAAAAAGCCTTGCTCTTGCCATTTATCATAATGGCACTCACGGCAATTGCGCTTGTTGTAATATGGTTCGTTTTCAACCAAATTATGGCAGGCATCGCTGCGATTGTCTTAGTGGTTATAATTATAGGGACAGTATTTTTGGTAAGACAAGCTTTACAAAAACTAGATAGCTATGTAGATGGTCTGAGTGGTCATATTTCTGAAGGTAGCAACATCGCAATTAAGAATTTACCTATTGGGATGATCATCTTAGACGAAAATGAAAACATAGAGTGGATGAACCATTTTATGTCGGAACGATTAGACCGTAATGTCATTTCCGACCCAGTAAACGAAGTATATCCTAATATCTTAAAACAATTAGAAAAAACACAAGAAATTGAAATTAAAGAAAATGAATATCACTATCGCGTTCGATATTCTGAAAAAGAACATGTTTTATACTTCTTTGATATTACAGAAGAAATTCAGACGGAAGCATTATATGAAGAATCCAAACCGATTATCATGACATTATTCTTAGATAACTATGATGAAATTACTCAAAATATGAACGATACACAAAGATCAGAAATTAACTCTATGGTTACACGTGTAATCAGTAGATGGGCGACAGAATATAACATTTATTTCAAACGTTATAGTTCTGATCAATTTGTGGCGTACTTAAATCAACGTATTTTAAAAGATATCGAAGAATCTAATTTTAGTATTTTAAGTCAACTCCGTGAAAAGAGTGTCGGTTATCGTGCCCAACTTACATTAAGTGTTGGTGTCGGTGAAGGCTCAGAAAATCTTATCGACCTGGGTGAACTTTCACAGTCAGGCTTAGATTTAGCGCTCGGCCGTGGTGGTGACCAAGTAGCGATTAAGAGTATGAATGGTAATGTACGTTTCTATGGCGGTAAGACTGATCCAATGGAGAAACGTACACGTGTAAGAGCACGAGTGATTTCACACGCTTTAAAAGATATCTTGATGGAAGGCGACAAAGTAATTATTATGGGGCATACACGTCCTGATTTAGATGCAATCGGTGCAGCAATTGGTGTATCCCGCTTTGCAATGATGAATAATTTAGATGCCTACATTGTATTAAATGAATCAGATATCGATCCAACGTTACGTCGTGTTATGGATGCAGTGAATGAAAAACCAGAACTAAAAGATCGTTTCATTACTTCAGATGAAGCGTGGGATATTATGACATCTAAGACAACATTAGTCATCGTAGATACGCATAAACCTGAAATGGTTATTGATGAAAATATTTTAAATAAAGCAAACCGTAAAGTCGTGATTGATCATCATAGACGTGGTGAAAGCTTTATCTCTAGTCCATTGCTTATATATATGGAACCTTACGCAAGTTCGACAGCTGAACTTGTCACAGAATTACTAGAGTATCAACCGACAGAACAACGTCTGACACGTTTAGAATCAACAGTTATGTTTGCTGGTATTATCGTAGATACCCGTAACTTTACATTGCGTACAGGCTCTAGAACATTTGATGCCGCAAGTTATCTACGTGCACATGGTGCCGATACGATATTGACACAGCATTTCTTGAAAGATGATCTTGATACGTATATCAATCGTACTGAGTTGATTCAAACGGTGAAACTGCAAGAGAATGGGGTAGCAATTGCCCACGGTTCTAACGACAAAATCTATCACCCTGTTACAGTTGCACAAGCTGCCGATGAACTGTTAAGTTTAGATGGTGTAGAGGCTTCATATGTAATAGCGAGACGAGAAGACAACCTCATAGGCATGTCTGCCCGCTCACTTGGTACAGTTAATGTTCAATTAACGATGGAAGCACTTGGCGGTGGTGGTCATTTAACAAATGCAGCTACACAAATGAAAGATGTAACTGTCGATGAAGCAATCGAAAAATTACAACAAGCTATAACAGAACAAATGAGTAGGAGTGAAAATTCATGAAAGTAATATTCACACAAGATGTAAAAGGTAAAGGTAAAAAAGGCGAAGTTAAAGACGTACCAGTAGGTTATGCAAACAACTTCTTAATAAAGAAAAATTATGCGGTGGAAGCAACACCAGGTAACTTAAAACAATTAGAACAAAAAAATAAAGCAGCTGAAGCTGAGCGTCAACAACAAATTGAAGATGCTAAACAATTAAAAGAACAATTAAGTAATATTGAAGTCGAAGTATCTGCTAAAACAGGTGAAGGCGGCAAATTATTTGGTTCGGTAAGTACGAAACAAATCACGCAAGCATTACAAAAACAACATGACATCAAGATTGATAAGCGTAAAATGGACTTACCAAATGGTATCCACGCATTGGGTTACACAAACGTGCCAGTTAAATTAGACAAAGAAGTCGAAGGTACAATTCGTGTACACACAGTTGAACAATAATAACGGATTGAGATATGAGGTGTAATCGTAATGGATGGAATGTATGAACAAAATCAAATGCCACACAGTAATGAGGCTGAGCAGTCTGTCTTAGGTGCCATTATCATAGATCCAGAATTGATCAACACAACTCAGGAAGTATTACTTCCTGAGTCCTTTTATAGAGGCGCGCATCAACACATCTTTAGAGCCATGATGAACCTCAACGAAGACAACAAAGATATTGACGTGGTAACAATCATGGATCAATTGTCACAAGAAGGACGATTGAATGAAGCGGGCGGTCCACAATATCTAGCTGAATTATCTAGTAATGTGCCAACCACACGTAATATTCAGTACTATACAGAAATCGTATTTAAACACGCAACCAAGCGTAAATTAATACAAACAGCTGATAGTATTGCGAATGATGGTTACAATGATGAACTGGAACTAGATGTAATACTGAACGACGCGGAACGTCGTATATTAGAATTATCATCCTCACGTGAAAGTGATGGATTCAAAGACATTAGAGACGTACTTGGTGAAGTATATGAGACGGCAGAATTATTAGATCAAAACAGTGGTCAGACACCAGGTATTCCTTCAGGGTATCGTGATTTAGACCAGATGACAGCAGGGTTTAACCGTAATGATTTGATTATTTTAGCTGCCCGTCCTTCTGTAGGTAAGACTGCCTTCGCACTTAATATTGCGCAGAAAGTAGCTACAAATGAACGTAATTATTCAGTTGGTATCTTCTCGCTTGAGATGGGTGCTGACCAATTAGCGACACGTATGATTTGTAGTTCGGGCAATGTCGATTCTAACCGATTAAGAACAGGTGCAATGACTGAAGAAGACTGGAATCGTTTTACAATTGCAGTAGGTAAGTTATCACGTACGAAGATATTTATTGATGATACACCAGGTATCCGTATTACAGATATTCGTTCAAAATGTCGCCGCTTGAAACAAGAACACGGGCTAGACATGATAGTGATCGACTATCTACAATTAATTTCAGGTAGTGGTTCACGCTTTTCAGACAACAGACAACAAGAAGTTTCTGAGATTTCTCGTACATTAAAAGCCATTGCCAGAGAACTTGAATGTCCTGTAATCGCACTAAGTCAGCTATCACGTGGCGTTGAACAACGTCAGGACAAACGACCAATGATGAGTGATATACGTGAATCTGGTTCGATTGAGCAAGATGCGGATATCGTTGCCTTCCTATATCGTGATGATTATTACAATCAAGGCGAAGATGAAGAAGACGATGACGACACGAACTATGAACCACAAACGAATGATGATAATGGTGATATCGAAATTATTATTGCCAAACAACGTAACGGTCCTACAGGAACAGTGAAGCTGCACTTTATGAAACAATATAATAAATTTACAGATATAGATTATGCTCATGCAGATATGATGGGTTAGAAAAAAGATTAAATTAATTTTTCCGTACAATAATACAAACTTATGTTTTATTGTACGGTTTTTGTTTGGATTTTATTCTTGAATCTTAATGTAAGTATGTGTCTTTTTTAAATGAAAAATACAATTAAAACATTGGTGTTACTATGTTTGTCGCATTTATTGCAGTATTTGAAAATTAATAAGTATTAGAAAAATGACGAAAAATCAATGTTCGATTTTTGTTTGCAATATCGTTGTGGTATTGGTAGAATACTCATTGGTTAATTGAGAAAAACTTGGAGGTGCTCATATGTCATCAATAGTAGTCGTTGGGACACAATGGGGAGACGAAGGTAAAGGTAAAATTACGGATTTTCTAGCAGAACAAGCAGATGTTATTGCACGTTTTTCAGGCGGTAATAATGCGGGCCACACAATTATATTTGGTGGAGAAACTTATAAATTGCACTTAGTACCATCTGGTATTTTTTATAAAGAAAAATTATCAGTGATTGGTAATGGTGTAGTCGTAGATCCAGTTGCACTATTAAAAGAATTAGATGCTTTAAATGAACGAGGTATTTCAACAGATAATTTACGTATTTCTAATCGTGCACAAGTTATTTTACCTTATCACTTAAAACAAGATGAATATGAAGAAGAACGCCGTGGAGATAATAAAATTGGCACAACGAAAAAAGGTATCGGCCCAGCTTATGTAGATAAAGCGCAACGTATCGGTATTCGTGTGGCAGATTTATTAGACAAAGAAACATTTGAACAATTACTAAAAAATAATATTGAATATAAAAATGATTACTTCAAAGGTATGTTTGGCAAAGCATGTCCAACTTTTGATGAAATCTTTGAAACATATTACGCTGCAGGTCAACGTATCGTACCTTTCGTAGTAGACACAGCTAAAGTATTAGATGATGCGTTTGTAGCAGAAGAAAAAGTATTATTTGAAGGTGCTCAAGGCGTTATGTTAGACCTTGACCATGGTACATACCCATTTGTAACTTCAAGTAACCCAGTAGCAGGTAACGTTACTGTAGGTGGCGGTGTTGGTCCAACATTCGTATCTAAAGTAATTGGCGTATGTAAAGCATACACATCTCGTGTGGGTGATGGTCCATTCCCAACTGAACTATTTGATGAAGATGGTCACCACATTCGTGAAGTTGGCCGTGAATACGGTACAACAACTGGTCGTCCACGTCGTATTGGTTGGTTTGACTCAGTGGTATTACGTCATTCTCGTCGTGCAAGTGGTATCACAGACTTATCAATCAACTCTATTGATGTATTGACTGGTCTTAAAGAAGTGAAGATTTGTACAGCTTATGAATTAGATGGTGTAGAAATCACTGAATACCCAGCAAACTTGAAAGACTTAAACCGTTGTAAACCAATCTTTGAAACACTACCAGGTTGGACTGAAGATATTACGGGTTGTCGTTCATTAGAAGAATTACCTTTAAATGCACGTAGATATTTAGAACGCATTTCTGAGCTATGTGATGTGAAGATTTCAATCTTCTCAGTTGGCCCAGACCGTAATCAAACAAACTTATTAAAATCTTTATGGTAGGAAAATAATACCAAGTTAGGCTTCCAGTCTAATTATGAAAAAATACCTTGTAGAGTTCACCGTTAATGGTGCGTCTACAAGGTATTTTTATTTATATATAACTGTTATTTAATTGAATTGGCAAATTTTATTACGAAAAGCGAGTATTTGGTCTACTGCATATGCATAACCCGCTTCATCGATAGATTGCACGTTTTTTACTTTTTCGATATGTCGTTGATAATACATTTGATTTTCTAACATTTCTGATACAGCACAGCTTAATTGTTCAGACGTAATGGCCTCATCAATATGATGACCTACATTTAAGTTTGCTATCTGTTTGGCTACCATAGGTTGGTCTGCACTCTGTGGGAAGGCTAGCATTGGCACATTCATCATCATAGCCTCGTTTGTACTATTCATGCCCGCATGTGTTAAGAATAATGCTGTATGCTGTAATAACTCAGTTTGTGGTACATAATCTTTAATTATAAAGTTGTCAGGTACCTCATCGAAATCGTTCAGATGATTTGTTTCACCGATAGAAACGACGATCGATGCATTGATGTCTGCTAATGCTTTAAAACATTTATTGAAAAAAGCGATATTTTGATTAAAAATAGTTCCTAAAGAAATGTAAATGATTGGCTGTGTCTGATCAATGTCATCCATAAATCCAGAGGGTTGTGGTTGAATGACTGAAGGACCAGTAAAGACACAAAGTTGCTCATCAAATAGGTCATAATTGATTTGGAAACCTTTCATTACATAACATAAGTTGAAATCTCCAGGATTATTCATCGCTTCAAAGCGAGAAGGCACCTCAACGTTATATGTAGATTCAATATGTTGTTTCAATTCATTAAATGTTTCATCTGCTTGTTTTATTTCATTGGCATCAACCATTGTTGTTAATTTTTCTGTAAATGCATCAAAACTTTGTTTATTATGTGCAAATGATGTAATAGAAGATATTGATGGGATATTTAATTTTTGTGCAAGGATATGGCCACAACTAAACATAGAATCATGAATCATATAATCGTAATGCTCATCTTTCGTTTCTTCCAAAATTTGAGGCACGATGATATCCGCAGTTTTCAATAAACCGTTAATTACGTTATATAAGTGATGTTGGCCATAAGATCTAAAACGGTCGACTATAGCATCAGTAGGTAACGTGCGTACTTCTACACCTGTGTCAGCTAATTTATCTTTATATTTATCGCATATGTAATAAACGACGTTTTCACCGCGCTCAACGAGTTCTTTACATACTGCAATAGTTGGATTAAAATGTCCGGGTGATCCTGAGTTGATAAATAATACATTTGCCAAAGGTAAGCCTCCTAATTTATTTTATTACACAAGTTTAGCAAAAAGTTTTGAAAACAAAAAAGATTTTAAGTTTAATAGTTTTGTTTTAAATTAAAAATTAATCACACGATATTGAATGAGTTTAAAGATTTCTGCATTTTCATTAATGGCTTTATAGCAGTTTTTTCAAAATAAATCTTAAAACAATAACTTTATACAATTAATATAGAAAATTATACTAATAAAATTAAAAAAAGAGCTTGTCTTCCTTCTAGAGACTTGGTATAATTTAACTTGTGCTTAAGACAGGCTCCTTGGTCAAGCGGTTAAGACACCGCCCTTTCACGGCGGTAACACGGGTTCGAGTCCCGTAGGAGTCACCATTTTTTAGGTCTCGTAGTGTAGCGGTTAACACGCCTGCCTGTCACGCAGGAGATCGCGGGTTCGATTCCCGTCGAGACCGTACAATGCCCATCCAATAGGATGGGCATTTTTTTGGGAGTGGGACAGAAATCTAATGTTTTTAGCAAGATTTCGTCGTATGAACCTGGCCCGGTAAAGCTGACTGTAAAATGGAATACAAGCGCTGAAGCTCTTGCATAAGAACTACTTGGCTTCATAAATGAAGTAGTAGTTCTTTAATAACTTGGTATAAGTGCATTTTCAATTCAGTCAGCCACTGCCAGTATAATGATTGAGGTTGAGACATATATATGTCTCAGCTTTTTTAATTATCAATTGATTATACTAGTGTTATTACATATAGAAGCTATAAAATGAGCTTAATTTGAATTTGATAAAAAAATTGCTTATGATAAATGAGCATATGGTAGATTAATATCAATTTTCAGCATAAACATAACGAGATGTCGTGGTGATGATGAGTATTTATTGGCATAGCATCATATGAAATCAATGTGAGGAGTGTAAGTATGGCAAATGATAAGAGTATAGAGGGATTGGACCTCATAGATTTAATTAGTGAACGTCACAGTGCGCTTAGACAAACCTTGGAATCCACAACTTCAGAGCAAATACAAGATGTTCACTTCAGCAGCTCAGAATGGTATCTGATTGATAAAATCAACTATGAGAAACCAACTTTTGCCGAACTTACTAGAAAAATTCATCTCACACGCCAAGCTATTCATAAAGCGATCAAACAATTAGAGCACAAAGGTGTCGTTCAAGTTGAAGCTGTGCCCAATAATAAAAAAGAAAAATGTGTAAACTTAACTACATTAGGTCTGCAGTGTTTTGAAGAGTATGTAGAACATAAATTACAACTCGTCGCGCACATAGAAACAATGATTGGTAGTACACAGTTAGAGCAACTTAAACAAGTACTCCAGCAAGATTGGTATTTAGAAGATATTGAAATAAATATTAAATAGATAATTAAGTATCAAGCAATAGAAGCAATTGTTTGATGCTTAATTTTTTTACAATCATTTTCGTCAACTAGGTTGACATTAATTTGAAAAATTTGGTACAGTAAGTAGGTTCATATTGAGCGGATGTTGTTTGTTATCATCATGATTTAAATTATTTCCTGGGTGATACTAAACTGATGTTCAATTTATATAGACTAAAATGAAATGGAAATATAGGAATAAGTAGTAAAGCATGGAGATGAATTTAATAAAGTGAGCGACAAAGCACGATTGCTATACACTTGAATATATACCTCAAGGCAACACTCACTTTATTATCTCTTAATTATACTTATACTTCGTTTACCATAAAAAGGAGTATATCAAATGGCAACACAAGTAATAGTGAAAAATCCAAAAATGTATGCACTCGTATTAATGATTGGCGGATTTATGGGTCTGTTTAGTGAAACAGCATTAAATATGGCTTTAACAGATATCATGGCTGATTTTCAAGTTTCAGCAGCAACTGTACAATGGTTAACGACAGGTTACTTACTCGTCATGGCTTGTTTTGTTCCTGCTTCTTCGTATTTAATCAAATGGTTTAGTACAAAGTCTCTAGTTATTACAGGCATATTATTATCTTTATTAGGCGTTATCGTAGGCGCACTTGCACCTAACTTTGGTTTGTTATTGTTAGGACGTATTATTCAAGCATTAGGTACAGGTATCTTGTTACCGATTATGGTGACCGTACTAATGTTAATCTTCCCAATTGAAAAACGTGGTGCCGTCATGGGCATAATGGGACTTGTTATTACAGCAGGACCAGCACTCGGGCCGACATTATCAGGTGTTATTATTTCGGCATCAAGTTGGCACTTCATCTTCTGGATTAGCGCAATTTTATATATTGTTGTATTATTGATGGCTTTTTCACATGTTGAAAACGTTGGAGAAATTACGAAACCTAGAATAGATATTATATCGATTTTCTTATCGACGATTGGTTTTGCAGGACTAATATTCGCACTTAGCTCAATGGCAGAAGCGGCATTTACTGATGTCGTTGTATGGTTGCCATTACTCATTGGCGTAATTGGCTTAGCAATCTTTATCGTGCGTCAGTTTAAAATCGACTCACCAATGCTTAACTTAAATGTATTTAAGTACCCAATGTTTATACTAGGTGCAGCAATGGTGTTCATAACGATCTTATGTATATTATCTACAGGTATTTTATTACCACTCTATTTAAAAGGCGCGCTATTATTTAGTTCTGTTGTTGCTGGTTTAATCTTATTACCAGGTAACGCAGTGAACTTAGTATTATCGCCAGTTATTGGATCATTATTTGATCGCTTCGGCGCGAGATACTTTGGCATTATAGGTTTCGTACTTATGTTTATCGCAGCAATCTCATTCGCGTTTATGATTTCAGCTTCTACTCCAGTATGGGCAATCATTCTTGCATTCATGGTGTTATTCTGTGGTATATCCATGGTTATGATGCCAGCACAAACAAATGCGTTAAATCAGTTGCCACATCATCTATATGCAGATGGTTCAGCTACGATTACAACATTAATTCAAGTAGGTGGCTCAGCTGGTACTGCGATTGCCATAACAATTTACACTACAGCAATGAAGGCATTCGGTTCAGCTAACCCGACTGCTGCACAAGAAGTTGTACTTGCACATGGTATCCAATATACCTTCTTCTTTATAGTAGGTTTAACAATAATCGGATTTATACTGTCTCTATTTGTTAAAAAAACGAAAACAATTTAAAAATGATATGTGATACATATAAATAAGCGACGCGTACATGTAGAAATTAGAGCGAATGAATCACTCTCCGCTGTAACTTGAATACATGACCCGTTACTTCATATATGTATCACTTTTTTTGATTTTGATAGGAAGATGTATGCGTATTGCATGCTTCTTAAAAGGAAGGTTAAATGCAGGATGTATATGGGTTATAGGCAAGAAGTTCGATTGATACGCTGATATTGTTTACACTTGATGCATCTATGATTTATCGATAAGTACCCATTTAATACGAACAATGTTATAATTTTACAATATACAAATATAATTTTCTATTTAGAAAAATAGAATTAATAGGTTATAAATGGTAAATTATACTAGAGAGAAAGACGTAAAATTTTTAAAAATGAACGTACTACAATTTAGAAATGAGGTTTATAAATATGGCTAGAAAAGTTGTTGTAGTCGATGATGAAAAACCAATTGCTGATATTTTAGAATTTAACTTAAAAAAAGAAGGTTACGAAGTATTTTGTGCCTACGATGGTGATGATGCAGTTGATTTAATATATGAAGAAGAACCCGACATCGTGTTATTAGACATTATGTTACCAGGGCGTGACGGCATGGAAGTATGTCGTGAAGTACGTAAGAAATTTGAAATGCCGATCATTATGCTTACAGCAAAAGACTCAGAAATTGATAAAGTATTAGGTCTTGAGCTTGGCGCAGATGATTATGTAACGAAACCGTTTAGTACACGCGAATTAATCGCACGTGTGAAAGCAAATTTACGTCGTCATTATTCACAACCAGCACAAGAAGTGGACAACGCATCCAATGAAATTTCTATTAAAGACATCGTTATTTATCCAGATGCATACTCTATCAAAAAACGTGGCGGAGAAATTGACTTAACACACCGCGAATTCGAATTATTCCATTACTTATCTAAACATATGGGTCAAGTAATGACACGTGAACATTTATTGCAAACTGTTTGGGGTTATGACTATTTTGGTGACGTGCGTACAGTAGACGTAACAATTCGACGCTTACGTGAAAAAATCGAAGATGATCCATCTCACCCAGAATATATAGTAACTCGTCGTGGCGTTGGATATTTCCTCCAACAACATGACTAGGGGTCGCTTATAAATGAAATGGCTTAAATATTTTCAGTCTTTACACACGAAACTTGTTATTGTCTATGTGTTGCTCATTGTAATCGGTATGCAAATTATCGGTTTATATTTTACCAATAGTCTAGAAAAAGAATTAACACAAACATTTAAAAATAATATTTCGCAATACGCGAAACAAATCGAAATTAATATAGAAAAAGTCTATGACGAAGACAATTCGGTTAATGCTCAAAAAGAAGTTCAAAACTTATTAAATGAGTATGCCAATAGACAAGAAATAGAAGAAATCCGCTTTATTGATAAAGACCAGATTATTATGGCCACTTCAAAGCAGTCTACGCGTAGTCTAATAAATCAAAAAGCGAACGATAACTCTATCCAAAAAGCCTTATCTTTAGGCGAAATTAATAGCCATACCGTGTTAAAAGATTACGGTAACGGGAAACAACGCGTGTGGGTATATAACTTACCAGTTAAAACATCAAACGACGGTACGATAGGTAACGTCTATATCGAAGCGGATATTAACGATGTATTTAAACAACTTAGCAGCATCAACCAAATCTTTATCGTTGGTACAGGGATTTCCTTGTTAATTACTATTATCTTAGGTTTCTTTATTGCACGAACAATTACGAAACCTATTACAGATATGCGTAACCAAGCTGCAGAGATGTCTAAAGGTAACTATACGCAACGCGTAAAAATATACGGTAACGATGAGATTGGTGAGCTGGCACTTGCCTTTAATAATCTATCGAAACGTGTACAAGAAGCACAAGCGAATACAGAAAGTGAGAAACGTCGCTTAGACTCAGTAATCACTCATATGAGTGATGGTATTATAGCGACCGATCGCCGTGGTCGCGTGCGTATTGTCAACGACATGGCATTGACGATGATGGGCTCACTAAAAGAAGATATTATTGGGGACTACATGTTAAATGTCCTTAAATTAGAAGAAGAATTCTCTTTAGATGAAATTCAAGAGAATAATGATAGCTTCTTATTAGATATTAATGAAAATGAAGGCATTATTGCACGTGTTAACTTTAGTACAATTGTTCAAGAAACAGGGTTTGTGACAGGTTACATTGCCGTACTACATGACGTTACAGAACAGCAACAAGTAGAACGTGAACGTCGTGAATTCGTAGCAAATGTTTCACATGAATTACGTACACCACTGACATCTATGAACAGCTACATTGAAGCGTTAGAAAGTGGCGCTTGGGAAGATAAAGAACTTGCGCCGCAATTCTTATCTGTAACACGTGAAGAAACAGAACGTATGATTCGACTTGTAAATGATCTCTTACAATTATCTAAAATGGATAACGAATCCGATCAAATTACGAAAGAAATCATAGACTTTAATATGTTTATCAATAAAATTATTAACCGTCACGAAATGTCCGATAAGGAAACGACATTCGTCCGCGAAATTCCAAATAATACGATTTTTACAGAAATCGATCCAGACAAGATGACACAAGTATTTGATAATGTCATTACCAATGCGATGAAGTATTCTCGCGGCGATAAACGTGTAGAGTTTCACGTGAAACAGAACGCATTATACAATCGTATGACAATACGTGTGAAAGATAATGGCATTGGTATTCCAATTAATAAAGTGGATAAAATCTTTGACCGTTTCTACCGTGTGGATAAAGCACGTACACGTAAAATGGGTGGTACAGGCTTAGGCTTAGCCATTTCCAAAGAAATTGTTGAAGCACATAATGGTCGCATTTGGGCAAACAGTGTAGAAGGACAAGGAACATCAATCTTCATTACACTGCCATGTGAAGTACTAGAAGATGGTGATTGGGATGCGGAGTAAAGAGTTAATCAAATCCATCATCCTATACCTTTTAGTATTAATGAGTGTTGTGCTGACATACATGACGTGGAACTTCTCGCCAGACTTAGTGAACGTAGATCAACAAGATAGTAGTAATAAAGATGCGAAAGCAAATACGATAGGTAAACCACTTGATCAAGGTATGAGTAAAGTTGTTGCGCCATATCAAATCATTCACTCTAATGGTGATGACACAGAAGGTATGAAAGCGACACGTAGCAACGTCGAAGAGACCATCAGCCCCTTGAAAAATCAGCGCGTACTACATGCCGAACAAATGCATAGTAACCATAATTTGATCATTCCAGATTTAAGTGACGAATTTTTAGTACTGGATTTCAGTTATGACATGCCACTAGCGACTTATTTAGGCCAAGCATTGAACATCGATGCGAAAGTACCGAATAACTTTAAATTCGACCGTTTATTAATTGATGACAATCAAGACGGCAAAGTTAAACTCTATGCTGTTAGTAAAGATCGTCATAATGTTGTGCGTATGACGACGACGGCGAAGATCAGTTCATTTGCTAAACAAATGAAAGAACAACAGAAAAGTATGAAGCCATATACAGAGATTATTACGAATAAAGATACCATCGATAAGGCTACACATATTTTTGCACCGAAGGCACCTAAAGGTTTGAAATCATATCACACGATTTATAATCGCATCAGTGTCGATACGATGAATTCTATACTCTTCAATGACTCAGTAGTCGTACGTAGCACGAAAAGTGGGACAGCGACATACAACAATAACACCGGTGTCGCCAACTACAGTGAAGATAATGAAAAATATCGCTACACGAATCTCTCAGAAGATGAGGATCGTTCAACAAACATGCAAGATAGTATTCCAAGTACTTATGATTACATCAACAATCATGGTGGCTTTACAGATGATTACAGACTGTTCAGCACAGATAATAAAGGCGGCGAACTGACATATCAAATGTTCCTAAACGGCCGACCAACTTTCAATGATGACGACTTGAATAATATTAAAGTCTCATGGAGCGACAAAGGCGTCTTCAGTTATGCACGTGCATTGTTAAAATCTAATGTCACGATAGACAGCGGTGAAGATGAAATAGATTTACCAGGTGCTGAAACAGTACGTTCAGAACTGGCAAACAATCCTGAAATCGACTTTGAAGAAGTAACAAATATGACGATTGGTTACAACATGGAACATAAAGATGACGGTAGCGACATCGAAATTCAACGTAATAGTGAATTCAAACCACAATGGTATGTAGAGTATAAAGGCGAATGGCATGCATACAACGATGGGGGGCTAGAATAAATGAACTGGAAACGCGCAAAAACATTATTTATTATCGTATTTATTCTAGTCAACATTAGCCTGATTATTATCTACGTGGATAAAGTGAATAAATCACAAATTAGCGATAGTGAAGACGAAAATGCAGTGAATTTTAAACAAGAAGAAATTAAAATTCCAGAGAACCTCCCAAGTGTGAATGGTTTGAAAATGCAATTACTGACAGCAAGGTCTAATGATTTTTCATCTTATGCGAAGACACGTCCAAGTATCACCAGCGAGCATTCAGGCGCATTAGCCAAAGGTGATATTAGTGACCCAATTAACATCAGTAATGATCAATTCACCGACCTTAAATCGTATGTCAAAGGCAGCGTCTATAAAGGTGAAGATTACGAAATGAGCCATATTGATGATGAAAAAGTTACATTTGAACAGACATATAATGATTATCCAATTATGAATAATAGTAGAGCGAAATTAGAATTTAATGTAGAAGATGGCAAAGCTTCAAGTTATGAACAAACTGCTATGAAATCTATCGAGCCTTCAGAAGGTACGAATAATGATAAAAAGCAAGTGAACACAGCGCGAAGTGCCATCGAAGACCTTTACTATAATCGTTATCTCAAGCGCAATGATGAAGTAACTAATGCACGACTAGGCTACTATACTGTTGTCAAAGAGCCGAACGTTCAAGTGCTTGAAGCCAATTGGGAAATCAAAGTAAAACACGGCGATAAAATTAAAACATATTATGTCGAAGCTGTAGCAGACAGTCCAAAAATTATTGAAGAATAATCTTGTGGATAACTGTGGATAAGTTGAGAATGAATTACGCACACCTTTTTAGTAAGGTGTGCTCATGCTGTTGACAAAGTCTCTGACTTTGTTGGCAGTTTTTTTATGCACGCTTTCCGCGGGCGCTGCCTTATCCTGTAGATTTTGACTCGTGTTGTTTACTCAGGCGTCTCGTTAAAAATTTTTACAAGTTACGTATAATTATTAAATCACTTTTTAGAAAGTGATTAATGTAATTTAAAAGATAGATTAGTATTTAAATAAACAATTTGGACATGCTGAAAGCTAAAAGTATGTTAAAATTAAATACTGTTAATGAGAGTTATTAAAGAAGTATGAAATGGTTCAAAAGCCTATCATATACTTAGAATTTTGAAGATAGCTCAAGCTAATTTTTAGAAAAGAGCTCGTTTCATATTCTCAAAAACTTAGATAAATTACTTTATTATAATAAATAATTAGACAGAGGGCATGTTGATGGCACATAAACCGGAGACTTCCCCATAAGTAATAGAAGCAATAGATTAGAAAGGGTGAATCGCTTGATACGTATGAGCGCATTGGCGAGTGGCAGTACTGGGAACGCCACTTATGTGGAAAGTGATAAAGGTAGTATTCTTGTCGACGCAGGTTTGACAGGAAAAAAAATGGAAGAGCTATTTGGACAAATAGATAAACAAATTAAAGATTTAAATGGCATCTTAGTTACACATGAACATACTGATCATATTAAAGGTCTAGGTGTGTTAGCACGTAAATATGGTTTGCCAATTTATGCGAATGAGAAGACATGGACAGCCATTGAAAAGAAAGATAGTAAGATTCCAATGGATCAGAAATTCATTTTTAATCCATATGAAACGAAATCAATTGCTGGATTTGATATCGAATCGTTTAATGTTTCTCATGATGCGATAGATCCACAATTCTACATTTTCCATAATAATTATAAGAAATTCACGATTTTAACAGATACAGGTTATGTTTCAGACCGCATGAAAGGCATGATTCAAGGTAGTGATGCCTTTATATTCGAAAGTAATCACGATGTGGATATGTTACGCATGTGCGGTTATCCTTGGAAGACGAAACAACGTATATTGAGTGATATGGGACATGTTTCAAATGAAGATGCAGGTTTAGCAATGACAGACGTCATCACAGGCAGCACAAAACGCATTTACCTGTCTCACTTATCACAAGATAACAACATGAAAGACTTGGCACGTATGAGCGTTGGACAAGTCCTCAACGAACACGACATCGACACAGAAAAAGAAGTATTGCTATGCGATACTGATAAAGCCAAAGCAACACCGATATATACACTATAGAATATTTTAACTTGTTTGAAGTTTAGATTTTCTTAATGCATTAGCTTCAAGCTAATGTAATCCATGGTCAACAATAAAGTGAAGGAACCGATATCTCAATAGCAGGTATCGGTTTTTTATATTTTTTTAGCATATATATAAGATAGAATACATTTAATAGGAGGATTTTTATAGGGAAATTTACTCAATAAAAGAAGGAATATATGGGTATACAACCCTAGGTCTTAACTGAAAATAGCTATATGCAATTGACGGATAATTATAACAATTAATGAAATTACTATGTAGTAAGGATTCAGCAAAGATAGTATGAAGATAATGTAAACACTGTGAATAAGTATGTAAGACAACCTCGTACTTATCCACGGAATTATACATAGTTATCCAGAGATGTGCACAATTCACAGGGAAGTACCCACATTGTACACAGAGTTATCCACAAATAAACAGGTTATTCACTTATTTTTGTGTAGAAAACGTAAACATTATTAAAAAATAGTATGCATTCCTGTTATAATAAGAGGGAATAGTGTGAATAAGTGTATAACTTGTGGATAAGTCTAATAACTGTCAACTACTACACAATTTTTGGAGGATAACTATGAAGATTACGATACTCACAGTAGGTAAACTAAAAGAGAAATACTGGAAACAAGCTATAGCAGAATATGAGAAGAGATTAGGAGCTTATTCTAAAATAGAAATCATCGAAGTAGCTGATGAAAAAGCACCCGAAAATATGAGTGACAAAGAGATAGAGCAAGTTAAAGAGAAAGAAGGTCAGCGCCTACTAGCAAAAGTAAAACCACAATCCACAGTGATTACTTTAGAGATTAAAGGAAACATGCTGACGTCAGAAGGATTAGCCAAAGAAATAGAAAGCCGCATGACACGCGGTCAAAGCGACTTTACATTTATTATTGGCGGATCAAACGGTCTACACAAAGAGGTTTTAGACCGCAGCAACTACGCCCTGTCATTCAGTAAAATGACTTTTCCACATCAAATGATGCGCGTCATCGTAATCGAGCAAGTCTACCGTGCGTTTAAGATAATGAGGGGAGAAGCATATCATAAATGATGCGGTTTTTGATAAGGCTCCCCTTATTAGTGATTTTGCTAAAAAGCACTCAACATATCATTGTTAAGTGCTCAATTTTGATTTAAATCATATTATTTTTTTCCATATATTCAAGCCTTAATTGTGACAAAGATTTATTAGTTTGTTCATGTATGGCTAATATATAAGGTTTAACACTCGACCATTCCAATGCTTCTTTTACAAATAAGTTAAGTGATTTCTCTTCTCCCCCATATTTAATCAACCCATTTTCTAATATTTTACCTTTTATATCTGTATTTTTGGGAGTTATTATATCTCCAGGTTGAACCACTCCCCAAAAAATCATTTCTCTAAGTCTAGGGAGGCTTCTATTTTTTGTTTGTTTTCTGCTATTTAAAATTTGTTTATCCTCTATGTCTATAAAATGTGCTTTATTTTTAGTTTCCGGCAATATTTTTTCTGTATTAATTATAAAAGATTCATTGAATACATAAGGTATTAGTTTGTAACATTCTATTTGAACACCGTTCTCACTTAGCCAGGCTACCGCCGATAAAGTTTGAACATCAAAATCAGAAGCTACCAATATAATTCTTTGAGATTTATTAAAATTGTCTAAACTTTTATTAACTTCTAAAAATTGAACTATTTTACGTTTGGCTAATTCATCGCTATTAAGATGAGTTAAGTCTTTTGAAAATTCTTCTTCATGTTTGTTTATATATGGTGCATAAATTTTGTTCACTGCCTCTGAGATGGTTTCAATTGTTGCGTAACTTGCTGCATATCTAATAGCTTGAATTTCAAAAGCTTCTACTCTTTGTTTAATATCTTTTAAATCCCTTTTAATTTCAATAAGAACTATATTTCCATTTTGGTCTAAAGCAGTCAAATCACTTCTAGCATTTTCTTTATTTTTTATTTGGTCTCCAATAATTAACAAAGATTCTTCTTCATCAGTAATTATCTCGATGTTTTGACGTAACATTTCTTCAATATCTTTTTCTTGTATATTCATTTCTCCGAAGGTAATTGGTTCGATTTCTTCCAGATTATTCTTTGACAATAAATACATTTTTCACCCTCCTCCTTAATGAACAAGCTATACCAAACAGATATAGAAAGATTTTTCGAAAATTTTTGAAATAGTACTCTGAAAATTTAAAATTATTCTACAAAACTCAATTTACACTTCAAAATGATTAATTACAATTTGATTTAGCTTTTCTGAAATTTTTTCAAAATCATGATTAAGATCTAATGTAGTTACACTAATTTGGTTACCACTCATTTGAAAAGTATTATCGGGACTAATATTCTCATTTGTTTTAGCGTACAATAACATACCTGAAACTTTTGCTTTTTGTTTATTTAAACTCATATCTAAATTTTTTACATACGTGAAAATTTGATACAAATTCCCTGAATGTATTTTATGAGTATCATAGTAACTTTGGAGTGTTTTACCATAGAATTTCGTATCAATAATTAAATATTGGTTTTTATACGACAATGTAATATCACTTTTCATCATTGGTAACATTGTTTTCACCCCGTCATCAACCATCCATGGAATATGAGAAGCTGAAACCGAAAGTTTCGGAAATTCCTTTTTATAATATTCAAGTACAAATTTCTCGTATAATCGTGACATGTTTTGTTCATCTATAAAATCCATAAATTGCTTACTTCCATCATTTTTTGATTGAATTAAACTTTCATTAATTAAGTAACAAATAGAAAGCAACATCTTATAAGTCCTATTATTACGTGTGAAACGTAATTTCCAATTAATTTTACGGTCATCTAAAATATCTACTTGACCAAAAAACAATAGTAATTTTTTTAATTTCATTTTTCGTTCTTTTGTAATATTTACTTTAAGTAGTGAAGTAAGTGTAGTTTTAATTATCTGATTCATATATGTATTTACTGAAAACTCATCATAAGAGCAACGTAATTTCTTATTAATAACATCTAGATTTTTAATAGAATCAGTGATATTAATCTTGCCACGAATCATAGTTAAAGACTCTTCTTGTTCTATATATTCATGATTAAGACCTCTATTAATTTGACTAAATAATCCTTTAATTAGAATAGCTGCATATAAATCAACTGAATTTTTAAAGTCTTCCGTTTCTAATTTTCTGTATCCATTTTTATTAAGTACTGTAAATGCATAAGATAGCATATAGTATATATTTTTAATTTCTATCATTTGATAGCACTTCTTAACCTATCAGACCATATAGCTATTTTAGGCTCTTCATCAAACCAATATTCTTTTAACATCGGAATAATTTCAAATTCAACAATATTAGACAAAATAGAAACTGACACTTCTTGTATGTTACAAAAGTAACTATGTCCAATAATAAAACCTTCACCCAACATTTCATCATTGATAATTTCATTATTCAATTCTTGTACGCATTGTATTAATTCATCAAATTTTGCACTCTGCAAAATTTCCTGATACGTTTTAAAACCAATTGTAGAAAAACCAGCACTCATATCATAAAATGCAAAACGTCTGCGCAAAGCATAATCAAGAATAGCTAAACTACGATCAGCAGTGTTCATCATTCCGATAATATAAACGTTACTTGGTACAGAAAATTTTTCATCCACATATAATAAGTCTAATTCTGTGCCACGCTTATCATTCTCGATTAGCATAAATAGTTCTCCAAATATTTTACTTAAATTTCCACGATTAATTTCATCAATAATAAAGAAATAATCATTTTCACTATCTTCTTCTGCTTGTTTACAAAAATTGTAAAAAGTTCCTTTATGGAGTTTAAAACCAGTTTCTGTTGGTCTAAAGCCCATAACAAAGTCTTCATATGAATAACTTTGATGAAATTGTATCATTTTAACACGGTCTTTAGCTTTTAATCCCATGATAGAGTATGCCAAACGCTTTGCAGCAAATGTTTTACCCACCCCAGGTGGGCCTTGTAATATAACATTTTTCTTCATTTTGATTAACTCTACCAGACGATGATAATTTTCTTCATTCATGAATACATCATTCAAGAATGCTTCACTGTCATAATCAGGGTAGGAAATTTGTTTTTCTTCAATGGTATCCATACCATTAGAGTCAAATAGCTCATTTAATTTTTCAACCAACTCATTATAAGGAGTTATTTTCGTTAATGTTTTGTTAGTTAGTTTAACAGGTGTTATCCATTCCCCTTTTTCTTTCCATTCAACGTACCTAATATTTTTAAATTCTTCATTAGGGTTATAAATATGATCAGATGATATTTCCCCCCAACCTATTATTTTAGATTGGTCTTTCTTAGCATATACTATATCCCCAATCTTCATTTCTTTAGTAAATTGCCAGACAGCATTTGCAATATTGTGGTATCTATTTTTAGTTTTATTTATTTCTTGCAATTTCTCTTTTATTTGGTGCTTATCTTCGTATATTGAAAAATTATCTAATTCATTCCAACCAATGGAAATTATGCCGTTTTGATAAAAGGATTCCCAATTTGCAGCTTCAGACTCTGGTGAGAAAGTCCAATAATTTACTATTTCTTCATCTTCGTCTGCATTAGTCGTTTCAACTTCTCCTTTAGTTTTCTTGTTAATTTCTTCTGAATATCGCCAAGTTTCATAGCTAAAATCGACAAAATCCTTCGTTGATGTTTTTGTACTTGTAAGGTAAATTTTTAATTTGTGTATAATTTCTAAATACTCTTCAGCAGATATTTTATCCTTTAGTTTTGTATTTTGACTAATGTATTCATATGGAACCTTTTCAGTTTCAAATATATACCACCTAGATCTAGAATCAAGATTTACATAAAATTCTGGTGCAATCCAATACAAACCACTTGTTAATTTACTAGTACCTATACCTTTTTGAGCCATTACTAAATTAAAAAATTTGATAAATTGGTATTTATACGCTTTTGTTTTATCCTTAGCATAAGCTAATGCTACTTCAAATAATAACCATAAATTATCAATATCGTCTTTTTCACGATCTCCCTCAAAATAATAATAAGTCGCATTCAAATTATTAATTGTTGGTATACTATCAAAACTAGAAGGAACTTTAGCCTTGATATCAAAAAGTTCAGCGAATTTTTCTAAAACTTTGATTTTATTAGATTCTTTCATTGAGCTTTTATTAAATAATCCAAATACTGTAAACGGATCCACATCCGTCATTTGATTATTTCTCTCTAAAGTTGGCAATTTCATTTCAGTAAGTTCATATACTTTTTTAATTTTTGCAATCAAATTTTCACGATTACTTTTATAATCAAGTAATCTTTCAGCAAGTTCTTTATAAAATCTAACCCAAGTTCTATCGATATTTTTAATCATTTGCTACCTCCTAATTAATAGTATTGATTAACTATTTAATTAAATTTGAGAAAAATTGGATAATGGCTTGTATAATATTCACAATCGCATCCCAAATTTTTTGTAGAATATTTCTATTTTCTTCTGTATTCAAATCTTTGGCTTTATCCTTCGCTTTATTCAATAAATCATCAGAGTTTTTTTCAATATTTTTTAATACATCTTTAGCATTTTGTTTAAATGCTTTAGGATCGGAAGTTAAGGCATTAGAGTTTGCCACATTCACCATATTATTATTAATCATTTGAATTTGATTATTTGATAATATTTCTGATAAACCACGTTCATCGAGGACTTTATTAACAGTGTCTTCAACTTGTTGTTGTGTAATTTGTTTATCTTGATTTTGTTTAATATCTGCAAGTTGTTCTTTAATATCTGCTATAGAAGCATTTAAAGCTTCATCTGAATACCCATCTTTACCTTTATTTTCTTCCGAAATTGTACCTAAATCATTCATTTCTTGGTTTGAATTTTGAATATCTTTAGTATTTAGATCGTTACCTTTTTCTTTATACGTTTTATAAATACCTGCTAAAGCACCTTCACCCGTTACTGGTTCTACAGAAGCTATATGTATTTCTGCATTTTTAATTCCTGCCGTAATTGCAGCATTTTGATATTGTTCAGATGTCACTTTTGTAATGTTATCTGGTGTATCAATTTTCACATCAACACCTTTACCCCATTTTTTATGTTCAATTGTTGCACTTGAATAAATATAACTTAGATTACTGCTGTTTGGCATATAATTACTCACATCATTGACGTTAACATTATAAGTTTCATAGTTATCATCAACGCCTAGATCATTCTCAGTTTGTTGTAAATCTTGCCCTTCTAAGTCAGCGCCTTTAATAAAAACAGGTTCATCCCAATCTTCTTTATTTTCAGCTGCTTTAACAACACCTGAAGCTGATAACAACAATGTAGCTACTGCTAAACTAGTTATTGTTTTTTTCATTTTCAAATACACCATCCCTTAAAATGTTTCATATATTTATATTAATCGTATCCAATAACACATTTTTGGATTGTTTCAATCATTTCTGAATCAGCCTGTGTCATATCATATTTATAAATTTGGTTGAATCTTGGATTATAAATACCAATGTAACGTATATTCTCAAAGGTAGGCTTTTGAGATGCCTTACCCATTAAATAATATATCACTAATTGAAGCGTACTGTTTTTCTGTGGTAGTTGTTTTGAAACTTTAAAATCCCACAAAGTATCTTCAGTTAGAAAGTCGCCATCTCCAGTATCAATAATGCTTGTATAACCACCCTCAAATGTGAAACCATCCATTTTAACTTCACCAATTTGATTAAAAAATGAAAGACTTCTGTTTATAAGTGATTTTATATTATTAATTGTTTCTTGATCTGGAATTTTAAATTCTTTAGGCATGCTTCCTGCTCTATATACCATATCGTAATTTACCAATTGACATGCTTTAATAATAGATAGATCATCATTATCATTAATATCTTTTAACAATGATTCGGCTGTTTGTAATTCCCCAGCTAATTTTGCGCCAGTTAACGATATGGCAAATGATTTTTCTTTGTCTTGATTTATAACCATACGAGTAAGGTAGTCTACGACTAAACCAATTGTTTGAGGTGCTATATTTTCATATTTTGTATCTATAAGTGTTTCTGGTTCTAGTTGCTTAACTTCAAATGATTTTCTGTTTAAATACCCACCACGGGGTTGTTTAATTTGTGAAATTCTTTGTGTAACACTAACCAATTAAAGACTCCTTTTGATAATAATATTTTTATATTTATGAAGCGTTTGAAGTTTCTTTGTCATTTTCTGTGCTTTTTGATTCTACATCTTGAGATTGTTCATTTTCATAGTTGTTACCATCAGTATTTTCATCATTGTTTTGGTTATTATTTTCTTGTGCTGCATCTGGAGTTTGCTTATCCTCGCTAGATGGTTGTTCTATTTGTTGGTTTGGATCCTCACGTTCCTCATTTTGCGAAGCTTCCTCGTTACGATTTTCTTGCTGTGCTTCAGATTGTTGTTCTTGTTTTGATGCTTGATCATTTTTCTGTTTTTCGTTTGTATTGTGTTGTTGATTTGTTCTTTCATTAGTTGTACTTTGTGTATTGTTATTTGTTTGAGGCTCTTTATTTTCATTTTGCTTTTGTTTTTTTGTATAGTCACCTACTAATTGTGAAAGTTTCTTATATTCTTCTGCAGGCATATCAGAAGTGGCTTCTTCAAATTTAGGCATACCTTTTTTATATACGTATGTGTTATAAAATTCTAAAGTTATATTATATGCTTTTTTGTCTATCTTTCCATCATCTGTTTTTAAAAGTCCATCTGCATGTGTACCTGCACTTCCAGTAGTAATAATTTCACCAGTATGTCTATTAACAATTGCATAAAACTTAACTGACTCATTTATGCCTCCAAAGGGTGTTTCGATAAATATTTCATTATTATTACTTTTGTCTTTGTTAAAAATAAGTTCATCTTTATTTTGGACAAATGCTTGAAAACTTTGTGAATTTGCAGAATTGTATACAATAGACTTAGCTTCAGCTACTGTTATAGTTTTGTCTGAATGCTCAACTTGTTCATTTGAACTTTGAGTTTCATTAGAATTGTCTGACTTATTCTTAATTGAATTTTGGTTGTTGCTTGTTTCATTAGTATCAGACTTTTTTTCTGTTTTTTGATTATTATTATTATGACTAGTTTCGTTTGAGTTTTGACCACAAGCACTGAATAGGAACATAGATGATAAACTAATACAACATAATGTTTTTAACTTCATTATTAACACTCCTCCCCTACATTTCATCCACAACTAATTCTATCAGAGAATAAGGTTTTATAAAATATTATGAATAAAATGATATTTATACATTTGAAATGTAATAATGATAGGCTCTTTATTTTTATATGTCGTAAACATTTAATGAAATAATTAATTATAAAATTTACACCACCTAAATCTATTTATATATTATAATTGAATGGAATAGAGATAAAGGTGGGATGTTATGGTATACCAAAGTGAATTTGCGTTAGAAACTGAAATGATGGAACAGTTAAAATCTAATGGCTATGAAACTGTAACGATTAGAAATGAACAACAACTATTAGATAATTTCCGTTCGATTTTAAATGAACGTCACGCCGATAAATTAAATGGGGACCCTTTAACAGATAAAGAGTTTCAACGCTTGTTAACTATGATTAATGGTAAAGGGATTTTTGAAAGTGCGCGTATATTACGTGATAAAATGCCTTTGAAACGAGATGATGAATCTGAAGTGTATTTATCATTTTTGGATACGAGACATTGGTGTCAAAATAAATTTCAAATTACCAACCAAGTATCTGTAGATGACACATATAAAGCGAGATATGATGTCACAATTTTAATTAACGGGTTGCCTTTAGTTCAAATTGAACTTAAACGTCGTGGCATTGATATCAATGAAGCATTTAATCAAGTGATGCGCTATCGTAAACAAAACTACACAGGTCTTTTCCGCTACATACAATTATTTATTATTAGTAATGGTATCGATACGCGTTATATCTCTAATAATGATGGTGAAATATATAAAAGTCATATGTTTTATTGGAGTGATAAAGAAAATAATCGTATTAATACATTAAATGAATTTACTGAGACATTTTTAAGACCGTGTCATATCGCTAAAATGATTTCACGCTATATGATTTTAAATGAAACAGACAATATCCTTATGGCCATGCGTCCATATCAAGTCCATGCAGTTGAAGCCTTGATACATCAAGCAACGGAAACGAGTAATAATGGTTATATTTGGCATACCACAGGCAGTGGTAAAACATTAACTTCCTTTAAAGCGAGTCAAGTATTGTCAGAACAAGATGACATTAAAAAAGTCATTTTCCTTGTCGACCGTAAGGACTTAGACAGCCAGACCGAAGAGGAGTTTAATAAATTCTCCAAAGGTTCCGTGGATAAGACGAATAATACGGCACAGCTCGTTAAGCAATTAAAGGATAAGAGCTTACCACTAATCGTTACCACGATTCAAAAAATGTCTAAAGCGATTCAGAATAATGCTGAAGCATTAGATCAATATAAGAAAGACAAAGTGGTATTCATTATTGATGAATGTCATCGTAGCCAATTTGGGGATATGCATCGCATTGTCCGTCAACATTTCAATAATGCTCAATATTTTGGTTTTACAGGTACACCGCGTTTTGAAGAAAATCAAAGCCAGGATGGTCGGAGTACTGCGGACATCTTTGGTCGCTGTTTACACACTTATTTAATTAAAGACGCGATTCATGATGGTAATGTATTGGGTTTTTCCGTGGACTATATCAACACAATTAAAGCTCAGAATATAGATACAGAGACAGACGAATTAGTTGAAGGTATTAATACCGATGAGGTTTGGTTATCTGATCAACGTGTTGAATTGATTGCGCGTCATATTACAGAAAATCATGACAAATACACAAGAAATAGACAATATTCAGCGATATTAACCGTCCAAAGTATTCCAGCACTTGTTAAATATTATGATACGTTTAAAAAGATCAGTAAGGACTATGAACATCCTTTAAAAGTCGCAGGTGTGTTCTCTTATGCCGCCAATGAAGAACGTAATGAAGGAGAAGTAGATGAGGCACATTCTAGAGAAAAATTGGAAGAAGTCATCAAAGATTATAATGATAACTTTGGCACAAATTTCGCTACGGATACCTTCCGAGAATACTTTAATCATATCTCTAAAAATGTCAAAAAAGGTGTCAAAGACAACAAAATTGATGTTTTAATCGTTGTTAATATGTTCTTAACGGGCTTTGATAGTAAGGTATTAAACACATTATATGTAGATAAAAACTTAAAATATCACGACTTAATCCAAGCTTATTCACGTACGAACCGCGTGGAAAAAGAAACTAAACCGTTTGGTAAGATTGTGAATTATCGTGATTTGAAACAAAATACCGATAACGCCTTAAAATTGTTCTCTCAAACTGAAGACACAGATCGAGTATTAATGAGAGATTATGATGAATATAAAGCCGAGTTTGTTGACGCATTAGCTGAATTAAAAGCTGTAGCATTGAAGCCTCAAGATATGGATCAAGTTCAAGATGAAAATAAGAAAAAAGCATTTGTGGAAGCCTTCCGTTTAGTTTCAAAACTCGTGCTGAGATTGAAAGCATTTGATGAGTTTGATTTTACAAAAGCAAATATCGGTATGGATGAACAAGAATTTGAAGACTATAAGAGTAAATACTTTGTGATATATGATGAAGTGAAACCTAAACGTGGTGAAGTTGAAAAAGTTTCTATTCTAAACGATATCGATTTTGAAATAGAAATCCTACGTAATGATCGAATTAATGTCTCTTATATCATGGATCTCGTCAGACAAATTGATTTAAAAGATAAGGCAGAACAACAACGTAATCGTGAACAAATTATACGTATGTTAGACAACGCGGATGATCCAACATTACGTTTGAAACGTGATTTAATTCGTGAATTTATCGATGACGTTATACCTGAATTGTCCGAAGAGGACAATATAGATGAAGCCTATATCCTATTTGAAAAATCAAAACGTGAATCAGAATTTAATCAATTTGCACAACAACAAGCAGTTGATGAACAGATACTTAAAGATATCACGGGTGAATATGAATATAGTGGTATTGTCAATCAAGATCACCTTAAGGAGCTTGTAGGTGATAAAAAATTACGAGAAAAACGTCAAACGAAAAAAGCAGTCACATCATTTGTCGAAGAAGTGACAGAAAAATATAGTAGCTAGAAAATATATCAAACCTTTGTAATAATGAATATTGCAGAGGTTTTGATATGTGCTACAAACACATAAGATAATTATATAAGCAAAGAGCATTTTAATAAATGGAGGAAATAACATGTCAATTACTGAGAAACAACGCCAACAACAGGCTGAATTACATAAACGCTTATGGTCCATCGCCAATGATTTAAGAGGAAATATGGACGCGAGTGAATTCCGTAACTATATTCTCGGACTCATCTTCTATCGGTTTTTATCAGAAAAAGCTGAAAATGAAGTTGTTGAAGCATTATCAGGTGAAGATTTAACATATGAACAAGCTTGGGAAGATGAAGCATACCGCGAAGACTTAAAAGCTGAGCTTATAGAGAATGTTGGTTATTTTATTGAACCACAAGATTTATTTAGTAGCATGGTTAAAGAAATTGAAAATCAACGCTTTGACATTGAACACTTAGCTCAAGCTATTAGAAAAGTTGAAACCTCTACGCTTGGACAAGATAGTGAAGATGATTTCATTGGTTTGTTCAGTGATATGGATTTAAGTTCTACAAGATTAGGTAACACAGTTAAAGATAGAACGGCTTTATTAAGTAAAGTTATAGTTAATTTAGCAGATTTACCTTTTGTACATAGCGATTTAGAAATTGATATGTTAGGTGATGCTTATGAATTCCTAATTGGTCGCTTTGCGGCAAACGCTGGTAAAAAAGCCGGCGAATTCTATACACCACAACAGGTTTCTAAAATATTAGCTCAAATTGTTACTCTAGGTAAAGATAAATTAAGAAATGTCTATGACCCTACGTGTGGTTCAGGTTCATTACTGCTACGTGTCGGTAAAGAAACAACAGTTTACCGTTATAATGGTCAAGAACGTAACAATACAACGTATAACTTGGCTCGAATGAATATGTTGTTACATGATGTGCGTTATGAAAACTTCGATATTCAAAATGACGATACTTTAGAAAATCCAGCATTCGAAGGTGAAAAATTTGATGCTGTTGTAGCCAACCCACCATACAGTGCGAAATGGTCTGCGGATAGTAAATTTAATGATGACGAGCGTTTCAGTAATTATGGGAAATTAGCACCTAAATCTAAAGCAGACTTTGCCTTTATCCAACATATGGTGCATTATTTAGATGATGAAGGTACGATGGCGGTAGTCTTACCGCATGGTGTCTTATTCCGTGGCGCAGCTGAAGGAGTAATACGTAAATATTTAATTGAAGAGAAAAACTATTTAGACGCGGTAATTGGTTTGCCAGCTAATATCTTCTATGGCACAAGCATTCCAACATGTGTCCTCGTATTTAAGAAATGTCGTGAAGCAGATCAAGATGTCTTATTTATTGATGCTTCAAATGAATTTGAAAAAGGTAAAAACCAAAATCATTTAACAGACGAACAAGTAGAAAAAATCATAGCAACATATAAGAATAGAGAAGCCGTAGATAAGTATAGTTATGCGGCAAATTTAGAAGAAATTGCAGAAAATGATTATAACCTTAATATTCCAAGATATGTCGATACATTTGAAGAAGAAGAACCAGTAGATTTGGAGCAAGTTCAAAAAGACTTAAATCAAATTGATGATGAAATTGTCGAAGTAGAACAAGAAATTAATAACTATCTTAAAGAATTAGGAGTGTTAAAGCATGACTAATGAAATTAAAAACATCCCCCAGTTAAGGTTTCCAAATTTTGATGGTGACTGGGAAGAGTGTAAGTTAGAAGAAATATCTGATAAAGTAACTGAAAAGAATAAAAATAATCAATTTTCTGAGACTCTCACTAACTCAGCTGAATATGGAGTTATCAGCCAAAGAGATTTTTTTGACAAAGATATTTCAAACGAGAAGAATTTGAATGGTTATTATATTGTTCAAGAAGATGATTTTGTTTACAATCCACGTATTTCTAATTTTGCACCAGTTGGACCGATAAAACGAAATAAATTAGGTAGAACAGGTGTAATGTCACCACTTTACTATGTTTTTAGAACTCGCAATATTGACGTAGTATTTTTAGATTACTACTTTGAAACAACTGGCTGGCATAAGTTTATGAAATTAAATGGTGATTCTGGAGCAAGAGCTGATCGTTTTGCAATTAAAGATTTAATATTTAAAACCATGCCAATACCTTATCCGATTATAGAAGAACAAGAAAAAATCGGTAACTTCTTTAGCAAACTTGATCAACAAATCGAATTAGAAGAACAAAAATTAGAGAAGTTAGAAGAACAGAAAAAAGGATATATGCAACAAATATTCTCACAGAAGATTAGATTTAAAGATGAAAATGGGAATGGTTATCCAGAGTGGGAAGAGAAGAAATTAGGGGAAGTAGCAAGTGTTTATGATGGTACTCATCAAACTCCAAAATATACAAATGAAGGAATTAAATTTCTTTCTGTAGAAAATATCAAAACATTGAAATCTAATAAGTACATTTCTAAAGAAGCCTTTGATAAAGAATTTAAAATTCGTCCAGAATACGGAGATGTATTAATGACTCGTATAGGAGATGTAGGCACAACAAATGTAGTTAATTCATACGATGATTTAGCCTACTATGTAAGCTTAGCATTGTTAAAACCCAAAAATATGAATTCATATTTTTTAGAATCATTAATCCAGTCTCCAAAAATTCAAAATGAATTATGGAGAAAGACTTTGCATATAGCGTTTCCAAAAAAAATAAATAAAAATGAAATTGCAAAAGTAATAGTTAATCATCCTAAAAAAGAAGAACAAGAAAAAATCGGTAATTTTTTTAGAAGCTTTGATGAATTTCTTGAAAAACAAAACCAAAAAATTGATAGATTGAAAGAACGTAAACAAGGGTTTTCACAGAAAATGTTTATGTAGGTTCTGATAAAGCCCTATTATGTAAAGTAAGTAGAAAGGAATATAAGTTATGCAATTAACAATTTATGAATTGGTCATTTTAAATTCAATGAATATTGAGGTATACAGATATCAAAGTGATAATAGAAAAGAAGTTGAAAATAAAATTGAAGAGTTAAAAGATGACTCAGGAGAAGAATATAAAGTTTTGACGTGTGGTGTTATTTCTACTGTAGGAGAATATACTGAAATACCAGCTGATTTAGAAACGAAACTTCAAGTAGAAAAATTAAAGTTGAATGGCACTAAAAAAAATTAGAAATAAACCTCTCTCACCTAGCAATGAGAGAGGTTCTAGTTTTATTAAAATAATATTATAATTTTATTTTGATAGGTAATGATTAATAATTGTCTGTAAATCATTATTAAGTACTGTTGTTATAGAGTCATCATTCATAAAATCGTCATAGATTTTATCAAGTATTTCTTCATCTTCAATCGCTGTAAAATGATATATTAGTCCTTTTATAATTGAAATATAGTTTTGCGATGCTAAGCAACTAGCAACTATTCGCCAGTCTGATTGTGTAGTGTTATGGTTCATAGATAATCCTCCTTTATTTCAGTGTCCATTTTTGTCGAGCCTTAGGATTGAGTGGATGCATAATTTCATTTGTTGCCGGATTTATGAGCTTTTTAATTTTCTTTTTGTGAGGCTTCAACATTTCCATTACTTGTTCAACACGTTTGATAACAACTGGCCGCTTCGCATAAGCTCCATAAGCTAGAATCACTGTGTCACTTTCACTTATCGCTTTCATCAAGTGAATGTCTGTGTGCTCATCGTATGGCTCTTTAATATGTTTAAGGTTTTCTGGTGTTTTAATATTTGAAAATAGATTTACAAGATATACAGCACCGTATCGTTCTGAATTCGCTAATTGATTGAGAATGAGAACAGTTGTGAGATCAAGTGATAATACACCATCTAAATGAGGGTACATTGTTATGACGGTACATGCGGGTTTCTTTTCATCCCAAGTCTTTTTGAGTAAGTAGCGGTGTTGTTCATCATCGCTAAATATGGCTTCTGTGTGTATCGTACTTTTGATTGTATTCATCATCGTCACTCCTTTTAGTATTCTTCTGGTAAAAGCATCACATAATAAAAAGCGTCTACATCATCTTCACGGATGACGTAGACTTTCTTAGGTAATGCATTTTGATTTTTCATATAGTTTGTATAGTGATATTCCAATTTGTATGCAGGTTGTTCTTGTTCATGTATGATTGAGAGTATAGTCTCATCTTCTTGCAGTCTAAAAATGTGTAGGTAATCTGTATCAGGTTGATTATCTCTTTCTTTTACCATATTCCAAAGTAAGATTTGAAGGTCTAGAGATAGGTGTTCACTAATGCCTTTTGTGATGTATCGATTGATTTTCATACTATTTTCCTCCATTTTGCTTTTCTTTCATGATGTCAATTATTTCGTTAATGACTGTAACAGATATTTGTGCCACTTTGATCCAATTATTCATGGTCATTCCCTCCCTCTTTTAGTAGATGACGTTCATCAATAATCGTATTTTTAGTATCTGTGAGGTAGAGAAAGTCCATATCAAAATGATCTAGATAACCAATACTGATGAGTTGATTATTAGCATACATTAGAAATGGATAGATACTTAGCTCATGTAGCTCATCATTATAGTAGGTATAAGTGTCAAGTGTAAGATGCGCAAGAGGAGAATGCTCTACAAAACGAGTAGGGAGTATATTTTCTGCTGCTTCCTCCAGTGCTTCACATTCCCATGTTTCATTGTTAGATAGTTGGAATAGACGAGTTATATATTGTTTGAGCTCTTGAGTGGTTATTTTCATATCATTGCCTCCTAGATAGTGTGATAGTGATGTAGTTGATATACATCATTGGGATAATATATATTTGATTTGTCATTTATTACGAATCCCGGTGGGAATAAGAGAATATCCCAATCGAAAATCATCACAATTGTTGATATGACAAGGAAATCCCGTTATCCCGCTCATTTCTCAGGAAATATAGCCATATATTTATATAATTTGGATTTGTAGGAGTAATTGCGACTTACTTTTTCTTTTTATATTATTTATTTATAAATAATAATGGGATTTTGGGATTACGCTTGCGTAATCCTTCTGCTACATGAAGTTATTGAATCCCGCTGTTATCCCGTTGACATTTTATTTTGGGATGTTCTTTCGTCATATCAATATAAGCTTCATATCGAGTTATGACTGATTAGTTTGTTGAAATATTTGATAGATGCGTGTTATTGAATGACGAAAGGACAAGTATGTTTATATTATATTTTGAGAAAGAGGGTTTGAGGTAAAAATAAAGACGAAGTGCTGAGACGCACTTCGTCGAGAGAAGAATGATTAAATTTGATTTTGTAGTTATTATAATTTTGATTCTAATTGGTGGACAAGATGAGTTAGCATTGTATTAATCGGTGTAGGTATATTAAATTCTTTTCCATAAGCAGCTATTTGTCCATTAAGGTAGTCTATTTCAGTTAAGCGGCCATTTGAATAATCTTGATGCATTGATGGGTAATGAAGTCCTTGAGCTTCTTTTGGATAGGCTGATACAACTTTTTTAAAAAGCTCATTACGATCCAAATGAATGTCTTTTGCCTTTGCAACTGCGACAATTTCATCAATAATTGGCATAATCATTTCATCTGATTGTGCATAATTACCAAATTCGTAAATGGTTTTGTTTAATATCGTACATAGAGGATTTAAAACACTATTGAGTGTAGCTTTAGACCATATTGATTCGAATACATTGGAACTAATTTGTGCATTCAAGCCAGAGTCATTGAATATTTGAAGTATAGTATTAGCTTGTTCATCTACTTCACCATCTGCTCTTTGTAGATATATAGATCCTTCGCCTTCGAGTAATAATTGACCTGGCCCGCGCAGTCCAGCTGTCCACATAGTTACGCCAAGATAGATTTGTGATAGCGGAACAATTTGTGATAATCGCTCTTCATGACCTAAGCCATTCATCATACTTAATATAGCTGTCCCACTATGAATACAGCCAGCTTCTTGTAAACGTTGTAACATCTCTTCAGATTGCATAGCTTTGGTTAATATTATGATGAGATCAAATTCAGCTGAAACATCTTTGGTTAATATTGCGGGAATGTTAATTGAGTAGTTATCAGTTTCTGTTTTAATGTTCATGCCATCTTGATTAATTTGATTAACATGCTCTTCCCAATTATCTATAAGTGTTACGTCATAACCAGCTTCTTTTATAGAAATACCAATTCTTCCACCCATTGCGCCTGCACCTGCTATGGCTATTTTGTACATAAAATACACTCCTTAGCTATTTTTAGATTTTATAATCAATATTACAATATAATTGAATTATATCATTTTAGACCTTTTAGTGAATTGTTGCGCAATTCTTTGATTTGAACCATCATTCAGTTGGTTATCATATTATGGTTTTTAGTATTATTTGAAAATCCCATTGAAATTCAGAAAATATCCCAACCGAAATGCATGCTCATTGTTGGTATGACGAGGAAATCCCGTTATCCCGCTTATTTCTCGGGAAATATAGCTATATATTTATATATGATTTGGATTTGTAGATGTCAGTACGACTTACTTTTTCTTTTTATATTATTTATTTATAAATAATAATGGGATTTCGGGATTACGCTTGCGTAATCCTTCTGTTACATGAAGTTATTGAATCCTGTCGTTATCCCGTTAACATTTTATTTTGGGATGTTCTTTCGTCATACAATATAAGCTTCACATTGAGTTGTGACTTGTTAGTATGTTGAAAAGGTTCGTTAGATGGGTGTTATTGAATGACGAAAGGACAGTACATAGATATTAGATTTGAAAGTAGAGTGTTTTAGGCAAAAACAAAGACGAAGTGCTGAGGAGCACTTCGTCTAGATTATTATTATTGAAAAGTTGTTTAATAATTTCATTATTAAGTTTTAGTGTAACGTAGAATTGCTTTTTATGATTCTCATCTTTACGAATGTCAATACGGTCAATAACCGTTAGGTACAAAGCTTTGAGCTGTGATTTATCCATGGATTCTATATTTTGAAATATTCGTCGTAATAGGGCAGCGATTTGTTTCGTATCGTAAGATGTTTTTTCTTGGTTTTGTTGGTGCTTGAGCTGATTCATTTGATTTGTAATGTCATTGAGTTGTGTTTCATATTGATGAATAGTTGCTTTCAATGCAGATGTTAAGTCTGGATTATCTTCGATGGTTTGAATTAGATTTTTTAGTTTAGTGTTTATTTCATCAAATTGTTGTTGCTTATAGGCAATATCATGATTGAGTCCAGCTACATCGACTTGATTGTCTTGATTAACGCGTTCGACAACTTGTTTGAGAACTTTATCGCTTTTGACAATTTCAAGTATTTGATCCATGACGTATTTCTCAATCACCTCAGCTCTAACACTATTCGCAGAACATACCTTTGAACCTTTGTTTCGGAAGTTACTACAAGAATAATAGCGTATTCGCTTCTTGGTACCATCTTTCAATGTGTTCGTTGTGTTACTAGCTGCCATTGGTGCACCACATTGTGGGCAGTGAATAATACCCGTTAATAGATTGGTTCCTTTTCCATGAACTTGAGGTTTTTGACTAACTTGTTTCATACGTGAATGTACTTTATCCCATAGTTCTTGACTAATGATAGGTGAATGCTTCCCGTCAGCTACTACAGGAGTATCATTGAGACCTTTACGTCGCTTTTCATTCCAATCTTTGTACTTCGCAAATTGAATTTTACCAATGTAGAATGGATTGACTAAGATATAGGTTATTGAATTAATGCTAAAAGGATTACCTTTTTTAGTAACATATCCTTTGTGATTGAGGGCATTGGCAATTTTACGATAACCATGTCCTTTGGCATAAGATTCGAATATATATTTCACGATATTCGCTTCATGTTGATTAATCATCAGTTCGTGTTTATTATCAGGTATTTTGTCATATCCTAGTGGCAAATTCCCTTGATAGTAGCCTTCTTGTGCACGTCTAGTTTGGCCCATGAATACATTCTCGACAATGTTATTACGTTCGAATTCTGAGAAGCTCGCAAGTATTTGTAACATGAGTTTACCCGAAGAAGTGTTGACTTCCATACGTTCAGACAAACTGAAAAATTCGACGTTCTGTTTATGCAAATCCTCGACAATTTTGAGTAAGTCTGATGTATTACGTGCCAATCGGTTTGTTTTGTACACCATGACACAATCGATATGACCTTCATTCGCATCCTTCAACATACGTTGGAGCTCAGGACGGTTCATAGATTTTCCTGAGATACCACGATCGGCGTATATATCTTTGACCTCGAAATGATGAAAGTTACAATATTCTTTGATTTGATTGATTTGTCCGTCGATACTATAACCTTCTGTACTTTGCATTTCAGTGGATACACGGACATAAATACCGACACGTTTTTGTTTGAGTTGTTGCATAGATGATTCATCCTTTCTTGTTTAGGCAGTTGATGATTGTACCGCTTGATTAACAATGTTTAGTGGCTCATCTTTTAAATAGATGCCGCTTAGTTCTTTATTTTTAGTAATATGAATTTCATCAATATAGGGATGCAGCATGTTTAACGTGAAACTTTTCTGTATAACCTTTTGTAGTGATGCTTTTATCCGAATATCACTTATTGCTTGTATAGGTTTATTCTGTAGATTAATTGATTGGGACTGTTCTCTGAATGTTTCTACATCAATTGTTCCTTGAGCTAATTTTTCAATGAGCTTTTCATGAGTT
This sequence comes from Staphylococcus sp. OJ82, assembly GCF_000294465.1. Lineage (NCBI taxonomy): Bacteria > Bacillati > Bacillota > Bacilli > Caryophanales > Staphylococcaceae > Staphylococcus > Staphylococcus sp. OJ82. The sequence continues at coordinate 290,169 of NZ_ALPU01000001.1, forward strand.
AATGTGTTATTAGTATTATGCATTTTTTGTTTTTTGAGCTGTTTCTCAATAGCGTGTTTGATTTTCGAATAGAGCTGTTGGTCTCGAAAGAATTTTTGGCAAGATTCTAAGACCTGTTTTTCTATGTTTTCAGCGTTTATGCCTTTAAAGTCACATGCAAAACGTGATGCATTCATGTTTTTAGGACAGACATAATAACGTAATGAATGATTGGTTTTTCTAATGGTCATGTTGGTAAGGGTTGAACCACAACAAGGACATTTTATTTTTTGTTTGAGTTGGTTTTCTGACGGCTTACGTTTGACTTGTTTCTGAGTTCGGGTAACTTGAGCTTCTTCGTATATCGTTGTACTGACAATAGCTGGGAACATGTTTTCATATTGTCCGTATTGATTGATAACACGGCCACAGTAATTAGGGTTAAGGATAATATTACGCACTTGATAGGGCTTACGATTAATGAATTTATCATCAGCTTCTAAGTATTGTGCAATTTTTTTATAACCATAACCTTGAAGGTAATAATTGAACACAGCTTTTATTGTTGGTGCTTTTACTGTGTCTATCATGAATGTTCCATTATGGTAGTGATAGCCAAATGGTGCATGTGTTGTAATCATTTTACCTTGTTTCGCTTTTTCTTTGATTCCATTTTTGACTTGTTCGCCTATATTATCGGATTCTAGTTCGGCCAAGCTGATGAAAATATTGAGTTTGAGCCGATCGAATGCTTTATCCATATCAAAATAGCCATCATGAACGCTTAAGATATGAACATGGTATTTTTGACATAATTTCATGAGTTTTAATGCATTTTTTAGATTACGATGAAGTCGATTCAGACGATAGCAACATAATACGTCACATTGTCCTTGTTGAATCAGTTCAGTAATTTGTTGGTAACCATTGCGCTTATCAGTACGTCCTGATTGTTTATCGCTATAAAAGGTGATGTGTGGAATATTATGCTTTTTGGCTAATGCCTTGATGGTTTGTTTCTGTGCTGCTAGAGATTGTTGTTTGAGTGTACTTTGACGTAAGTAACCCATTGCTTGTTTCATCTTATTTCCTCCTTCCAAAGTGATAATATATATTTATGAACGAATTTATAGATAAGCCCAACACCTGGCTGGTGTTGGGCGTTATTATTAGTCATCAGTGTGATTGATTTCTTCAATCACTAAATCAGCGAGTAATGTGATTAATTCGTCCATATTCTTCCTCCCAATTGACTTTGATAGTAGTAAAAGTGTTATACCAACATTGGAAATATTGTAGTGAATTCAATTTTTCGCTTTGAGCAGATTTGGTCCAACTCAGGATAATCTTCATAGGTGCCCCAAAAAACAATACGTTTAGGTTTGACGTGCTTCAGTTTAATGTCATTTATTAATTGGCTATCGTCGTCATAATCTTTTGTGATTTTGTAACCATGTTCTTTACAATATGCTTTTACAGTATCAATAGGTTCGTCTAAGTAGGCTTCTCTTTCATCTGTAATGTCATGTGCTAATACAATTACATTCATAGTTAATTCCTCCGGTTGATTTAATGAGCTACAACGCATAGAGCGTTGTAGCGGTATAATATTCAAATTCATATTTCTAAATCGTCATTTGCTTCTTTTTCTTTCGCTTGTTTAATAAAATTATTAAGCAAATCTGGATTTGTATTAACATCAAATTGCGGTGATGTGAAAGTTTCTGTATTGGAACTTAAGCCAAAAATAGATGCAAGTTCTTTATCCAATTTAAGATGATAGAATACTATCGTTTTTGATTTGCCCGTTGCATCTTTGACACTCCGCTTTGTTGTCTTACGACCTCGGTCAGATTCCATATAACCATTTTCTTTTAAAGCTTCAACTACATTGTCAGTGTCCTGAAATTGATTATTTTTAAGCATCTCTTTGAAAACTTTGGCAATTATCTTAACTTGTATATGGTAATCTTTAAGTTCTATGAGACCGAACCCCTCCAGCATATTTGATAATCGACCATCATCTGAAAATTTATTTCTGTACTGTGCTACAAATTGGACAATTAGTTCGATTGCTTTATCGGACAGAGACCTTTCGCTTACCGAATCTGAGTGGTAATTCACTAGGTATTCTCTAACTGCATTCAAATCGATAGGGGTTACGATAACACGTTCTAATATTCGTGCTGATGTCGTAATGGTGGCGTAGCGCTTGAACATACGTATGCCTACATTGTTTGTTTCATTGTTAAGTTGTGTTTTGAACCAATCGTGTTCTCTATGAAACCAATTGATTACTTCAGATTCACGATTTAGAAGATATTCAGCTACTAACGGCATTATGTGTCCATAGTTTTTTGATGTTCCTTTTTTAATGGCGTCTGCATTGTCAGCACTTGTTGTAAAGACATCAGAAATTTCTATACATCTTGCTCTCAGACCGTCATTTGCACTAGCATCTTTGAATATTGTGTGTTCTGCTGTACTAATCACACTAGATCCAAAGTGGTGAGGATTCTTTACATTTCCTTCTCGATTAGCACGTAGACGACCTTGCCCCTCTGCTAGTGAATAAAGTAAACCATTTGTATCTTTAAAGGTAGCTGCTGATAATTCATCTAAGGCAATAGGAACACCAAAGTTGTTACTTAAGTATCCTTCAATTGCATTACGGGTGCCGTTCCAACCTCTGAATAATGTTTGGTCACCTTTAGATGGGTTACCTGCTATTGAAACTGCTAATGCCGCTGCAGTCGATTTACCCGTACTAGAGTTCCCCATAAATGAAAATATCGTGCCAAAATATTCGACTTCATGCTTTGTTTTTAAGAACGCAGTCACTAATGAAGAAACACCAAATATCACAGCAAGCTCCAGTAACAAGTTTCCTTTTACTTCATCAAGATACATTTGCCACCAGCCTTCAAAAGTGCCCTTTGGTTCTAAATCGTATTTAGATTTACACATAATTGCATTTCTTTGTTCATTAGCGATACTTTTATTAAAATGAGCCTTATTCAAAGATATAAAAGGTACATTGTTGTAATTTAGTACACCGACACCTTCCTTTAATGTTGAAATCGGTGTCTTAGCCCGCATTTGTTGTAATGCAAATCCTAATTGTTTGGTGTATTTTTCATTAATACTAAAACCATATTTAATTAATGAAGGTAGTTTAAAGGAAGATAAAATATCAGCGTCTTCAACTATTTCAATTTTATCTAAATCCGATAAAACAATTTTTTCAATTTTAGTGATTGGATCAATAAAACGTTTTGTAATCACGATTGCATTGGACATACAAAATGTTTTGTAATCATCGCCTTTAGTTTTAGGCGGGATGGAAATAAACCATCCCGTTAAAACTAAAAACATTTGACCAACCGCAAAAAGTGTTTTGTTTGTGTTCATTTTATATCACTCCTAGATATCAAAATATTTGATAGATAGTTGGTTTCTTATTAATAATAACTACAGGTGCTTTTGGATAATTTTTAACCCAAGCATTATATCTTCTACCTGCTTCGCGCTGGTCATCAGTACTACAGACTATGCCTGTAGCGATTTTCAAATCAGAAAAAGTAAATGTCGTACCTTTTTTTAAATAAAAAGTTAATGACTTTGTACTTTCGTAAAGCATATTTTGCCTTTTTTTAGACATGATTTACTCCTTTCCACTATGCTAGCAATAGCTTAAATTTAGCTTGGCCGATTAGCTATAGTGTTATTGTATGTTGTAATATCAATATTGGCTAAATACATCTTTACAAAAATAAATAAGCGTAAACCCTGCATTTTTGCGGGTTTACGCTTATTTAATAACTGTCAACAAAGTATTTAGAATAAGAATATAATTTGTAAAGAAGTTTTCAATTGTTCTTATGATTATATGGGTTTGTCAGGAATTTTATTTTTTATTATTTCTAGATTGAGCCAATTTTGAAGTGTATTTCTTCATTAAGTGCACATCTTCAAAGAACGAAAGTAATGTTTTAGATTTTAGAGTAGCAAGGACATTTACCTGAATAAAATTTAAATCATTAGGTATGCAAACGTCATTATTGTTTATTCCTTCTATATCTTTGTAAGAATAGTTTTGAAGTACATTTGCTAACTGCTCATTTAGTGTGAAAATATCAAATAAACAATTTCTACTGTGACATGAATACATGCATTGTTGTATGTAATCAACAATTTGCTTTAAATCGTCAAAGCCTTTGAAATAATAAATGAAATAATCTTTATATAGTTGGTGTAGTACATATTTTGAATTTGGAAAATTATAATGAAAATCTAATATTCCAATATAATCATTTTGTAATTCGCCATAACTTGATGAAATTGAATCTATTTGATCTTTAGTTCCAATAATTAGATGATTGTTTACTAATTCACTTAATTTTGAAATGAAAGAATTGAAATCTTTATTTAATTTTTTTTACTATCGTCTTGTTTGAACAGAATATTGAAAATCCCTTCACTTTTAATATTTTTGGGAGACAATGAATTAGGCTTATTAATATGAGTATTACTTATAAATGATAAATAAGTATTTTGATTATTTATTTTTTTAATAAAACAAAAGCTAACAATTAATAATGCATCAAAGAAAGTATAAACTTTGTTGCTAAAATCATCATCAGCTTCAGTTTTGACATGTAGTAGTACGCTTTCAACATGTCTATTTAACTCTTCAACTTGAAACTCAGATGTAGACGTGAAGTAACTTTTATATGTAGCGATGAAACTTGCCTTTATGTCAGCTAAAGAGTATTTGATATTGTAAAAATCCTTAGGATTATCATTGAAAAAATACTCTTGAGATAACCCATATGTAAGTAAACTTAAATCCTTGCTATTATCGGTTATTTTATTGAGAACTGCTTTGTTAGCATATCTAATTTTAAGATTTTTTAATCTGGCTTCTATAATGCTTGGCTTGCTTATAGTGACAGGTTTTGAAGTTGCAAAATTGAAGACGTTTCTTATATTCAAATAGTGCCCTCCAAATGTTTGTTGTATTTTAATCTCTCGTTTTTCTTTTTCTGATAAAAATATTAATGAATCTTGCATTAATAAAAATTTTAGATAATTAGTAATTGTTTCATTTTGTACATTTATAAACTTAGATATAATCTCATTTTTTGTAGCAGTAAATTGTTCATTAACAGAAGTTTCATCATAATAATCTACTAACCACATGTATAGTCCTGAAAATAAACGTTCTGAAATGACAGAAAAACTGCCTAATTTACCAAACTGAGATATTAATGTACTAAAGTCATCTTTTATAATAATTTCATACTGACCATATTGAAATCCATCTTCTAATTTTGAATCAGATGATATTATAACGTCGTTGGGAAATTCGAGGTTTTTTGTGGCTTTATTAAATAGGCTTGCAAAAGCCTTAAGTATTTCACTGTTTGAATTATTTACTATAAACATAAGAATCCTCCATTTTAGATGTTAATAAACGATAAATTTGTGTAAGATAACAATTTATTCAATCGGTTTATTAGCATTTACTTCTATTTAAATATAAGCTAAGATAGTTATATAAATAAGGGAACGTACGTTCTGTTTTAGAGGGGATGTTTATGAAATACAAAGTTAAATCATTTAAAGAATCGCATGAAGTACTCGATGACTATAGAGGGAATAGTTTATGGTTATTTAGGGGCCATAGTAATGAAAAATGGGATTTAGTACCAAAAGCAGGGCGTTCGCCGTATGACAAATACAATGATGAAGAAACTTTTTATGCATGGAAACGTCAGGCTATGATTTTCCTTAAGGAGTCTTATAACGATTGGGATATGTTAACCATTGCCCAGCATCACGGGTTAGCGACAAGACTATTAGATTGGAGCTTTAATCCTTTAGTAGCAGCATATTTTGCTGTGAAAGACTTTGAGAATTGCGATGCTGTTATTTATGCTTATTTAAAAAAATCAGATATTAATGTAAAGGAAGTGCATCCATTTGAGAGTAAGGGGATAAAGAAAGTAAAACCAAATGGGTTAGCAACAAGAATAGTAAGACAAAGTGGTATTTTCACAATTCATGAACAACCAACTGTATCTATTGAAGATAACTTATCGAAAAAAGAAGAATTAATTAAAATTATAATTGATAAGCGGTATAGAACAAGATTAAGAGAAGAATTATCATATTATGGAATAAATGAATTATCGTTATTTCCTGATTTAGATGGATTAGCAAGCCACGTGAATTGGATTATGGAAGCACAACCATATGGATTAAATAATATAACAGATGAGTTAAATTCGATTAATGAATAAATGGAATGGGGAGAATAATATGAAAGAATTAGAAAAAATACTTAAAGAGCCAAAGGTGTCAGAAGATGTAAAGAGAATAGTGCAATCAATGAATAAGGATGGTTTGCAATTATTAAATGATTACTATGATGAAAAATCTAATTTTTATCAACGAGCTAAACCGGAGCTCATTGCAAATGAATTCTATGCTGACCCTAATATAATTAAAAAATTATAAATGATAACTATACACAACGAAGAGTACTTATATTAAAAAATATTAAAAACTAACTTTTTATTGAGATAAAAAATTTAATATATTAATCATTAAATAAATGGACGTTTACAATATATAATTATTCGTTTAAACTAAAAAAAGAATGCTAAAATATTGGACGCCTAAGTCTAAATTAGGGGGAATTATAAAGATGAAAAAAAAGATAATTTTACCAGCCGTACTCACAAGTGTTTTAATGCTAACGACTGCTTGTTCAAACGACTCAAATCAAAATAGCTCAAAAGACGCAGGTGATAAAAAACAAACAAGTCAATCAAAGGACAAAAAAAATCAAAAAACTTATAGTAATATTGAATATCCTAAAGATGGCGTGAGAGGGATTTACGTTAATGCAAATTCTACAAAAGGAGAAAAGTTTAAAGAACTAACAGAATTTATTGAAAAAACGGATTTAAATACGATGGTAATAGATGTTAAAGATGATTCGGGTAATGTCACTATTAATTTTAATACTGGGAATAAACAAATTGATGATAATACAATAGATCTTGTGGACGCTAAGCCTTTATTAAAGAAAATGGAAAATAAAAATATTTACCCAATTGCGAGAATCGTTACCTTTAAAGACAAAAACTTAGCTGAAGCCCACCCCGAATGGACGTTTAAACAATCAGATGGTTCTGTATGGGAAAGTGATGGCGGAGATAAATTTGTAAACCCATTTAAGAAAGACGTATGGAAGTATAATATTGATGTTTCAAAAGAAGCAGCTAAAGCTGGGTTCAAAGACATCCAATATGATTATGTTAGATTCCCAGAAGGCTTTGAAAATGTAGAAAGTAGTCTGAAATATGATAAAGGTGATTATAAAGATAGCGACTTGAGTGACGTGGACCAACGCGTTGATACTATTAGTCAATTTTTAAATACAGCTCATAAGGAACTTAAAGACTATGATGTTAAGGTCTCAGCTGATGTTTTTGGTTATGCAGCGATGGTTGAAGAAGCCCCAGGTATTGGGCAAAGTTTCCTTAGAATCTCCAAAAATATTGACGCTATTTCATCAATGATTTATCCATCTCATTGGAGCCCTGGAGATTTTGGTTTAACTACACCCGACAAAGAACCATATAAAACGGTGGATAGATACTTAGATAAAGAAACTTCTGTATTAAATGAATTAAATGACAAGAAACCACAATCACGCCCATGGTTACAAGACTTTACTGCACAATATCTTGGCGAGGGTAACTATAAAGACTATGATAGCCAAGCTGTAGAAGATCAAATTCAAGCTCTCAAAGACCATGGGATTAATGAGTTCTTATTATGGAATGCGGCGAATGATTATACAGAAGGCGTCGATTACACACCTAACGTAAATAAAGAAATATTAGAACAAAATAAAAAAAAGATTGATGATGAGTCAAAAAAAGATGAAAGTGATAAAGAAGCAAAGTCTAAATAGATATAATGAAAATTTAATTTATTAGAATCAGAACGTATTTGTATGAAAAACAAATCAATAAAGAAGAATGAAATGTTATTTAAATAAAATAAATACACTTTAGAGAGTGCCGCAACGTAAATTTATATACGTTGTGGCATATTTATAATGATATTAATTGAATAAGAGCCAATAAAATAAGACATTTAAACTTTAATTATAAGTGAGCCGCAAAGCTCTATAACAAACAAAATTCAAGATTTATCTTAATGCAGTAATAGATAAAATAGACAGTTGTGTAATGAAAGTAATATTAGCGAATTCATCATTTCCATATATTCACCAAATAAGAGTATTTTATACATTTTGTTCATATTTAATTCACAAAACAAGTGTTTAATAGAATTAAAGATAGTATGAATTTTCAAAGTAGAACTGAAGGCAACGAAGGTACTGAAAGCAACGAAGGTACTGAAAGCAACGAAGAAACAGTTATAGTACAACCAGGTCAAACATTATCAGAAATAGCAGAATCAAATGGAATGACACCAGAAGCATTAGCCGAAGTAAATGACTTAAATGTAAATGATGTTATATATCCAGGCGAAAAACTTTATATAACTGAAGAAGCATCTAACACTGAATCAAATGGGTCAACAGAGCATATGGACAAATTACCTGAAACTGGTGAAAATGATTCTATGCTTGGTACGTCATTATTTGGTGGTTTAGCATTAAGCCTTGGCGCACTTTTATTAGGAACACGCCGTAAAAAACAAAATTAATAAGTTACAATAAGCTTAAATTTAAAATTTCAAAGGGAGACTAAGTATAATAAAAACTTAGTCTCCCTTTTTATTAAGGGGATATAGTAATGAAACGATGGCAAAGTCGGCTTTTAACGTTTATTGGTATTTTATTAATACTTATTGCTATTTTTTTATTTTTAAAACCATATATAGAAAATTATTTTTCTAAACAAGATGATGAGACAAAATAGAAAATTATAATAAACAATCAAAAGATGATGAGAAAGTGAAGATACCTAAAGATAAATCTGAAATGGTGGGGTACATCTCAATCCCAGATGCTGATATTAAAGCACCTGTATATCCTGGCGCTGCTACACCTAAACAATTAGATCGAGGTATTAGCTTAGCAACAGAAGACGAATCATTAGACGACCAAAATATCTCTATTGCAGGTCATACGAATACAAACCAAAGTGATTATCAATTCACAAACTTACCCGAAGTTAAGAAAGGGAGTAAAGTTTATTTTAATGTAGGTGACGAAAAAAGGAAGTATCACATAACAAAAGTATTTGACGTAAAGCCAGATGACGTAGATGTTTTAGATGAACAAGATAAAGAAAAAAACAATTAACTTTAATAACCTGTGATAATTATAATGAAGAAACAGGCCAATGGGAAGACCGCACCATTTATGTAGCAGAAGAAATGTAATAATCACAACTTTTGATAGATAACTTAACAAGTAAATCACTTTCTTTGGTTTGTTTAATCATTATAAAAACCGCATCATTAATCGATACGCAGAACCCTATAATAAATAAAGCTAAAAGTTGAGTTGTACAATATTTATTGTTTTAAATGAGATAGTATTTCAATATTGCTATTTGAATAAATTTATATAACCTATATAATGAGGATGAATAATTAGAAGAAAGGTGAATTTAATGAAAAAGTTAAGGTATAATAATTTAAATAATAAAACCAGATTAAATCATCAATTTAAATTTTCTAGTGTGGCCCTCATTATTAGCACTTCTTTAATGGGATATAGTGTGACTTCAACACCATCAGTAGAAGCAAAAGATAAGGCTGATTTAAATATTGAGACACATTCGAATAGTGAAAATACGCTAGAAAAACGCATTCAAGAAGGTAAAGAGAAAATTGATAAACTAAAAAACATTAAAGATAGTCAGAAAGATGCTTCTATTAAAGAAATTATAAAAGCTAAAAGTACAGAAGAAGTTGAAGCAATATTGAAGAAAGCAAAAAAGGTTGATAATAAAATCATTGAACAGAATAAAGTGCAGAGTCATTTAATTGAAAATGACAAAAAGGAAGTATCTGAAGATAAGGAAAGTGTAAAAAGTGAGTTAGATGGTCAAAAAAATATAGCTTCTTCTGTTAAAGAAAAGTCTAACCATATTGAAGAACAAGATAGTAATGAATTGTTCGATCAAGAAGGTCTGCAAGATAATACGTTTGATGCTAATTTAAATCAAAGAGATACAAAGCAAGATACAGCTCATTTGTTTGATGATAGTGTTAATTTTTCCAATTTAGTTGATAGGGGTAAACTAAATGAAGAAAGTAAAGATATAGCAAATATGAATGATAGTGAAGAAAATAAAAATACAACTTCAGAAAATGACAAAAGCGCTGTTAAAGAAAACAACCAAGACGGTTTAGCATTTAAAGATACATCTAATACTGAGAGTAATCAAATGCAACAATCATACGAAATTAAAAAAGACATCGATAAAGTTACGACAAACCATTCAAAAGTAAAAGATAATTTAGATTATTATGTCGAAAATAAAGAAAATAATTTAAAGATATTGGATTCAAAGCTTTCTGAACGAGACTCAATATCTGCTAAAAACAAAGAAAAATTGAAAAAAGAAATAGAAAAAACGCAACAAAGTCTAAAGAAACAAAATGACGTTGTATTAAATCATTTACAATCTGTAAATAATGAAGAACAAGCTGTAAAAGATATTGTTAGTGGTACTTTTGATGAAAAGAGTGCACAATCTATTTTAGAACGTATAGATACAAAAGGTAAAACAGATCAACAAATCGCGAGTCAAGTTGTTAGTGAGTTAGATAACTTATCTACTACTACGAGTGATGATATTTTAAAATCTATGTTTGATAAAACATCTGATAAGCAAGAACTTATTAAAACGATACTATTAACTAAATTTGATCATATAGATACATCAAAAATCGTTGGTGAAATAATGCGTAAAAATCCGAGTAACGAACAAATTGTAGCTTTAATCAAACATCATTTTGGGGACAATGTTACAAGCGATGATATTTTAGAAAATATATTGGACCAATCTCATGATAAACGTAAAGCTTTAGAAACAATGCTAGCTACGAAATTAAATGATGCTAAAGCTAAAGCGCTTGCTGACGTTATTGCCAAAAAAGAAGATTCTAAGCATAACTTATTAAATCTAATGAAATCGGGAATTAATAATGAGTTGAATGATTTATTAAAGGCTGATAAAGATATAAGTAAATTTAAAGATGATATGCATGGTTTGTTTGAACCATTAAAATATACGCCAAGTTTATCAAATAAATTTGATGGGAGTTTGTTAGACAGAGATGAACAGATGCGAAAATTAAGTGGAAATTCAAAATTACTTGGTACACCAAGTCTATTTGACGATTTATTCAATAGAAATAGTATATTAGATGGAATTAAGGATATATCTAATCCTTCGCCTGGGCGTGCTTTATCTCTAGGTGATTCCTCGGGTAGCTTTTTAAGTGGTTTATTTGACAATAATGGTGATTTTTCTTTACCTGATACAGGAACAGTAGTAAAAAAATCAACGATTCCATTAGGGATTCTACTTTTCATTATAGGTGGTGGATTAATATGGTTCACCAAACGAAATAAATCGAAAAATTGTAAATATTAAATTATAACGTATTTAGTACGAGTTAATTCATATAGTATATTTAAAATGCTCCATTCAAAGTTCCACTTACTAGTGTTCACTTTGAATGGAGCATTTGTATTTTGAATGATTAAAAGTTAAATTAAACACTTTAATAAATAAAATAAAGGTAATATTTAAATTTACTAGTTATTACCTGTAATGTAACTCAATTCAGTTGCAGCATCTGCATCAATTGTTCTATAAGAAACGATACCAAGTCCTTTAATGTTTGATTCTGATATAACGATAGAACCATCATCGTTAACTTTTTCTACAAAAGCTACATGACCGTAGATCTGGTCTGCTCCTTGTTGACCTGCCTCAAATACAACGGCAGTGTGAGATTTTGGTGTTAAAGAAACAGCATAATCTTTTCTTTCTGCTCGATTATTCCAGTTTCGTGCGTCGCCTAAATCACCACTCACATATTTGTCGAACTGTGCCATGCGATTATAAACATACCATGTACATTGCCCATGAGGATAAGGAGAGTCATTTGTTGTTTCTGAAAATGGTTTGAAAGCTGAATCATAATCATCGTTGTTCGCTTTGTAGTTATCTAAATCAGGCATTTTTTTATTATCAAACTGTGTTAAGTCATAGTGGTTGATAATACTATTTAATTTGTCCGCGTATTGTGAATCAGTCGCGTATGTGGTAGCCAAATGCATTGTTGCTGAACGGTAACTATAAGCTTCACTTTTCCATGTTGGTTTATAAATGTCCTGATTACCATCGATGCCCTGTTTGATTAAATTGGCATAATCTTCCAATGATTCTTTTTTGCTTGGATAGCTACGGAAGTTTGCTGAAATTTGGAACGTATGGTTGCCATTATCTTCGAGTGTATTAAATGTAGCCGACTGACCTTCATAAGCTCCTTTTATTCCAAATAAATTGAAATGTGGTGAACTAGCAAGATCGCTAGTGCCTGAGTCAGATTCTAATATGGCTTGGGCAATCATAACAGATGCATAAATATCTTCATCTTGACCTATGTCGTGAGCGTCTTGTGCAACTGTTTTAATAAAATCTCGTGTATTTTTACTTTCAGTAATTGTTATATCGTTAGAATTGTTATTACCATCCGATAAATTTGGCAATTGTTGGAAAGTTGCAGTAGATCTGATGTTTGATTGGTTTATGTCGTTTTCAAATGATTGAGCTGGCTTTTCTTTTTTAGCTAATTGTGATTCAGAAGGTAATTGAGGGTTAGCATTTGTATTCGATGCCTGTTTCTCAGAATTATTTTCCTTACTTTTACTATTTCCATTTGATAAATCATCTTTTTGAGCATCATATTGTTTTTTATTATTTTTAGCATCTTCACTATACTCGTCTAAAATTGCATCTAATACTTTATCGTCAGATTTTGTATCTAATTTATCAGCATTTTCGTTATCACTGTTGGCATTATCGTTTTCAGTAGCAGGTGTGTCATTATCTTTGTTGTCTAGATCATCAGCATCATTATTTGCTTCTTCATAAGATTGATCTTGTTGGGAGGATTGTTTTGACTCACCATCATCTTTTTTTTGATTTTTATCAACTGGAAGTTTGTTTGATTCAGACTTATTATCTATATCATCGTTCTCTGACTTCTCCGATGACTGTACATCATCAATGTCATCTTGTAGTGAACCCTTATCACTATTCTTTTCTAAATTGTTAGTATTTGATTCGTCACTATCATCCGAATATGTCGTATTTGGATTTATTTGATCTATAGATGTATTATCATTGTGACTGTCATTCTTCTCGTTTTGTACATCGTTATTCTCTATAGTAGAAGTTTGTTTCATTTTATTATTAGAGAACAGTTGATTTAATAATTCAGATAGCCCATCCTTGTCACTCCTAAAAGGTTCTGGCTTGAAAACATTCAAACTATCATAAGACGATGAATCATTAAATGAATTTTCAAATGAACTTGGTATTTTTTCGTTGGATGATTCATTATCAGAAGTTTTATGTCTTTTATTATTAATATCTTCTGTAGTCCTTTCATCTTTTGTACTATTTAACTTACTCTTGCGTTCACTATTTTCCTTTTCATCACTAGCTTTATTCTTTTCATCATTTCCATTTTTTGATGAATGTGATTGCTTAGCTTGCTCCTCATCTTTTTCCTTATACACGTCATTTGATTCAGAAGTTGTGGCACTTTTTTCTAAAGATTCGGCACTAACATCGTTGATAGAAAATGATGGAATAAGTAAAGAAGTTGAAAGCAAACAGACTAATAATTTTTGTTGCTTCATGAAAATACCTCTTTTCTAAAATATATTATTTTGCTATGTACAAACTATGGTTTGTCTTGGTACACTGTAAATAGACTTAGATTTAGTTGATACGTATCAACTATAAAATGGATAGACTTTGTTAATGCATTCAGTATATCAACTTATATGAAATTAACAAATAGTAATTTTAAATTTATGTAAGAAAAATCAATAGATACAGTTTTAGAGGTGTATAAATGAAGAACGCAATAAAATTATTTGTAATGGATTTGAAAAAGATTGCTAAGACGCCTGCTGTTTTAGTGATTTTAGGAGGTTTAGCACTTCTTCCTTCTTTTTATGCTTGGTTTAACTTAGAAGCGACATGGGATCCATACGGTAATACTAAAAATATTAAAGTGGCTGTTGTAAATGAGGATAAGGGAGATACAGTTAAAGATAAAAATGTGAACGTGGGCAATAAAATTACTAATAAACTAAAGAAAGATGATAACTTTGATTGGCAATTTGTAAGTCGAAAAAAAGCCGATCATGATTTGAAGATGGGCGATTATTACGCGGCCATTTACATACCAGAGAAGTTTACACACCAAATTACCGGCACACTTCGAAAAAACCCACAGCAAGCAGACGTAGAATACAAAGTGAATCAAAAACTTAATGCGATTGCGCCTAAAATGACAAATGCAGGGACGAGTGCCATTGTTCAAAAAGCAAATGAACAATTTAATGAGACAGTAACAAAAGCATTATTAGATGAAGCAAATCGACTTGGCGTGAACCTTGAGGAAGAAATTCCAACCATAAATAAAATTGAAGATGCAGTATCTAAAGCTAATGATTCTATACCCAAAATTAATGATGTTGCTGATAAAATAATATATTTAGATGAAAATCAGGATGAAATTGACAATTATGCTGATGAATTTAGAGCGTTAGGAAATCATAAAGGTGAGGTTATAGATGCTGCAGATAAATTAAACCAAGTTAATGCGGCCATTCCGACATTAAATGAGCGAGCTAAATTGATATTGGCATTAAATGACTACATGCCAAATATTGAAAATGCCTTGAATGTTGCATCTAATGATGTACCAGAAGCTTTTCCAAAAATTAATCGTGGTGTAGACCTTGCAAGCGCAGGGGTTGACGCAGGGTTACAAGGCCTGAATGAAGCGCAAGGATATTTACCTGCAGTGCAACAGCGTGTCGAAGGCTATCAAGAAGTCGTTGATAATGCACAAGAAGCAAATCAAAATGCTAATAATCGATTACAAGAAAATGTTGAAACTGAGCAGCAAAGTTCTAAAGGGTCAGATAGTTATTCAAATATTAAAACTTCGCAAATAAGTAATGGTAATAGCGACAATGCTGGGAATAATCAAAATGGAACAGCAATAAGTAGTGGAGATGTAAGCGCAATGGAATCTTCACTATCAAAATCATTATTATCTTTATCCAATTATACCGACAAACAAGCGGAAAGTAGTCAAGAAGATATTAATGCGCTAAAAAATGTCACTTACGGTATTATATCTACAGATAAGCCAAAAGATTTCAAAGAAACTTTAGATAATATTAAATCTAGACTTGAAGTAACAAGTAAGTCCAATCAAAAGTTTATAGATATATTATCAGAGCTTGAAGATAGAGAAAAGGTAGATCTTTCTGATGAGATTAAGGAATTAGAATCAGCAAATAATAGAATTAATAATTTAATTAAGACACAAAATCAACTTAGTGAAGCACTTTCGAATGGAAGTTCTGGTAAAGAAGAAGCAGTAGAATTACTTAAAGAAATTCCACGCGTGAATAGTAGCTTAGATGATTTAAGAAACTATATTAAGTCAGAACTAAACCAAAAATTATTAGATGTATCTAATGATGTGATGTCATTATTAGATGACGGCGATATAAAACTATCAACTGTTCAATCGAAATTAAACACAATTGATCAAGTTATAAATTCAGGAGAAAGTATTTTAACTACTGGTAAGGATAGAATTGAGACGATTCAAAGTGCACTACCAGTCATTGAGCAAAGATATATGGATGCAATGTCTATTGCTCAAAATTATTATCCACAATTTAAACAAAGTGTTTCTAACGCAGCATCATTTATTGAAAATGACTTGCCAGGTTTAGAACAACAGTTATCTGATACAACAGCAACTGTGAACAATACAATACCTACACTGTTTAATCGCTATGATAATTTGGTAGATATTTTAGATACAAATCAACCACGTGCAAAAGAAAGCTTGCACAATTTGGCAGATTTTGCACGTAATCAATTACCAGATGTTGAAAAAGATCTGGCTAAAGCGAACAAACTATTTGATGAGATTGAAGACGACGATGCAGTGGATAAAATGGTAGACCTATTGAAAAATGATTTGAAAAAACAAGCTAATGTAATCGCAAATCCAATTAATATAGATCAAAAAGATATATTTCCTGTGAAAGACTACGGTTCAGCAAGCACACCATTTTACACAGCATTAGCAATATGGGTAGGAGCTTTATTACTAGTAAGTTTATTAACGACAGATAATAAACATAAATCATTAGAGCCACATCTAACGACAAGAGAAATTTATCTAGGAAAGAGTGGGTTGTTTTACATGTTGGGTATTATCCAAGCACTCATCGTATCAATTGGAGATATAGTGATACTGAAAGCGCAAGTTGAATCTGTTGTATGGTTTATTGCTATATCAGTATTCTCATCACTTGTATTTATTTCAATTGTATATACTTTAGTGTCATTGTTAGGAAATCCAGGGAAAGCAATTGCAATCATCTTCCTTGTACTACAAATAGCAGGTGGTGGTGGAACCTTCCCAATCCAAGTTACACCAGAGTTCTTCCAAGTAATTCACCCTTATTTACCTTTCTCCTACTCAATAGATGCTTTAAGAGAAGCAGTTGGAGGACCTGTACCTGAAATTTTAACTAAAAAATTAGTGGTACTTTCATTATTTGGTATAGGATTTTTATTAATTGGTGTTATCTTTAAACCAATTACTGATCCACTGATGAGAAAAGCAACTGAAAAAGCTGAAGAAAGTGATGTAATGGAATAAAGTTATTATGCTTATAATAAGTAATATTTAATTTTTAAAAAATCAATGATGGTTGAAAAACGATAGTTTAGTAAGGAAGGTTAATATGGAGCATAAAGAGGGAAACTTAGAAATAATAATTAACCAATTCTATGATGCTACAGCGAATATTAATAAAGCAATTACTAACATGGTTAAAGAATTGGAACCAGGTCGTTACTTATCTTATGAACAAATAGAAACAATGTATTTTATTCAGCATAATGAAAAAGTATCGATTAACGACTTAGCAAATAAGCAACGTACTTATAAGACAGCTGCATCAAAACGTGTTAAGAAGTTAGAAAGCAAAGGTTATGTGCAACGAGTTTATTCGAATGATAAACGTACTAAATTAGTGAGTTTGACGCATAATGGAGAACGCTTATTAAAAGAAATGAAAATAAACTTAACAAAAGAAATAAAGTTACTTTTGTTAAGTTGTTTTGTTAGAGAAGATTTTGAAAAATTTATGTATCAGCTCATGAATTTTGAAAAGACATTTTTAAAAAAGTACTACTAGAGTAAGTTAATTTCACTAAATTAAAGTATCCGCTGTAACTTAGATATTTGAAAAATGAAAATTTAACGTTTATTAATCGTAATCATATTAGTAAGAACATTGAGTCATTTATTATAAGAAACCAACCTCTACATATTTGTATTATACATGTAGATTGCTATCAGTTAATTCATTCATACTAAAATTACTGTTCATATTGCTAAAAGATTATTGTAGTTACTATCCCAATATATAAAAATCATAAAATTTGTTTAGCTGGTTTCATATTGAAACCGGCTATTTATTAACCAAAAACCGCATCATAAATCGATAAGCAGAGCCCTATAATAAATAAAACAAGAAATTAAGTTGTACTTAACTTAGAAGTGGATGTGAAGACTATTAAACTTTTTTAGGTAAGCTTTAACCTGTAAATATCTTTTTAGAAAAAGGTGAAGATTTATTAGATTATCAACATATTAAAGCACAAATAAAAAGTAGGGACTTACAGATAAACAATAAACTTACGAAAGATCCACAAGTTGCTTTTATTCATAATGCACGTCAGTTTCTAGGAGATAAATTTATTAGAATTGCAAAGCCACATAAATTACTAAGTAATAATAAAATAATTGCTGTTAAACTTCCTTAATCAAGCAATGCCTATCCTTCATCGCCATTGCTTGTGTAATCTGTTCTAGTCTATCCATCCATCGCCCACTAATTCTATTCTAGCTTATCCACCCGACGCAATTTTCTGACTCATTCTAGCTTTGCCTATCCACCTATCGTGCTTTATCTACGCACTCCACCTTTAAAATCTACAACTTCCTTATGCTTATTCATTCACTAACTCTCCATACTCTTCTCATCGTTCTTTTAATTCACACCCCCCTTTTCCTTCGTCACTCGGTCATGGCAGTTTGTAATTCTTGTTCAATTAAGTAGATATGTGTACTGATCAAATTCCGTTGTTCGTTCAAGAATTCTAGGTGTGCGCGTAAAATGCTTGGGACATCTATTTTGTTTTGATAAAGCATGTCTGTGTTTTTTCGGATTTCTTTTAATGGCATATTCAAATTGCTTAGGCACTGGATAAATTTAATCATTTCGATATCGTCGTCTGTGTATAAACGCTTGTTATTTCTATCTCTGTCGATGTGTTTCAAGATATTCTTTTTCTCGTAATAACGCAGTTTGCTTTTAGGTATATTGCAATAATCTGAGACATATTCAATGTAATATTGTTTCATGTAAGCATATCCTTTCTCTTAAACCAAGGTTTAACTGATATTGTACTCTATATAAACATGAATGAGGAGGAAATACAATGAAAAAAGCTTTAATTGTTGTAACAAACATTGCAAAATACGATAATATAGACAGACCTACGGGTGCGTGGTTCTCAGAGGTTACGCACTTTGCGAAAGATTTCTATGACGCAGGTTATGATGTTGATTTCGTAAGTCCGAACGGTGGATATGTGCCTCTTGATCCTATCAGTCTTAGCCCTGAAATGATGCGAGCTGAGGACTGGGAATACTATATGGACCATGATTATATGAACAAATTTGGACAAACGTTATCTCCAAAAGAGGTTAATTCTAGCGACTATCAAGCCATTTACTTTGCAGGTGGACATGGTGCGATTTGGGATTTTAGAAATAACAAAGAACTTAACGACATTGCGTTAAGTATTTACAATAACCAAGGCGTTCTCTCTTCTGTATGTCATGGTGCGGCTGGTCTACTCGACATTAAAGAAAATGGCGATTACCTCGTTCGTCATAAAGACGTGACTGGTTTTACAAATAGTGAAGAACAAGCAAATGGTACAACTGAATACATGCCATATTTATTAGAAGACGAATTTATTAGTAACGGTGCACATTTTAAAAAAGAGGATGACTGGAGCAATTTCGCAGTCGTAGATGGTCGCATTGTGACTGGTCAAAATCCTCAATCAGGACATGCTGTTGCTGAACACGCTTTAAAAATCTTAGCTAATCAATAATTTCATAAAGGAGCGATACACATGAAATCAATAATTATCGGTGCTAATGGTGGCGTCGGTCAACATCTTATACGTAAACTGAAAGCACGAGATGTTGATTTTACTGCCGGTGTTAGAAAAGAAGAACAAGTTGAATCTTTAAAAGCAGATGGTATCGATGCAACTTACATTGATGTCGCAAAACAATCTATTGATGAATTAATAGAATTATTTAAATCGTATGATCAAATCCTTTTTTCCGTTGGTTCTGGTGGGAGCACAGGTGACGATCAAACAATCATTGTAGATTTAGACGGTGCAGTGAAAGCAATTAAAGCAAGTGAACACGTCGGTCATCAACACTTTATTATGGTATCAACGTACGACTCACGTCGAGAAGCGTTTGATGCGTCAGGCGACTTGAAACCATACACTATTGCTAAACATTATGCGGATGACTACTTAAGACATGCAAATTTAAAATATACCATCGTGCATCCAGGCGCATTAACTAACGATCATGAAACGCAACAATTCAATATGAGTGCGCAATTTGAAAATGTACAAAATCCGTCTATTACAAGAGAAGATGTAGCAGAAGTGCTTGTTTCTGTGTTAACTGATGAAACATTAAAAGGTCACGAATTCCAAATCATTAATGGTGATTTATCATTATCAGACGCAACGATTAAATATCTTGAGGAATAATAAATGAATAATCAACAAATTGTACTTGCAAAACTACCATAAGGTATCCCTCAAGACCATTGTATTTAGATTTGAAACAATAGAAGCACGAGAACCTTAAGTAGGTGAAGTTCAAGTAGACTCCATTTATTTATCTATAGATCCTTACATGAGAGGTAGAATGAATGATACAAAAAGCAATATTCAACCTTTCTAAGTGGATGAGCAATTACAATTTGTCATGTTCGCACTCGCGAAACTATTATAAGACTTATCATAGCAACGCCTGGAACATTACGTTTTGTTCCAGGCGATTTTTTTATATTTACACTTAAAATCAATGTATATCAAATGATTCTCAACATGGGGCATGGCAATGTATATGCGCTCTTTGTTTAATTATGATTATATCAAACATTTACTTTGTAATTTGTCTATAGTGATAAGTCTCTAAACTAAGAAAATCAAAAGTTAAATTGCGTGTATGAATGTAAAAAGAAGTAAAAAATTTATATTTTTATATAATTATTTTGTGGCATTGTAATATTAATGTAATAATGTGGCCTGTAAGACAAATATGAGGAGGGTTTTTATGAAAAAAGTTTCTAAATTTATTTTAGATAGTAGTTTAGTTTTGAGCTTTTCTGTAACGCCCGAATTATTTAATGTCACTCAAGCACATGCACAAGAATCTGTGAAACCTTCTTTTAATTATAGAGGTTAGACAGCACATCAAAGTAACTTTATTCTAGATAAGAAATTTAAAACATCTCTAAAAGCTGTTAACTTCAAGATTAATAATTACAAGATTACTAAAAATAATAAAGACTTATACGATCCAACATATTACGGGGTTTCTAAACATAAAGCGAATGGTGTTTTCTTCTTATTAGACCGTAAGTCAGTGAGCAAAAAAGAATTTTTGAATCATTACGGTGAAGCAAAGTATACATCTACATCAGCCTGAGGTAAAGAATATATCTATAAAATTGAAGATAAAGATGTGAGATTTTTTGTTAACCAAAAGGATTATGTCATCAAAGGACAAATCATTAGTGAATAAAATGAGATACTAAGCATGTATGAGAAGTGGGATAAAATTCATTTTGAATCGTAGTCTCGCTCCCTAAATTAATTTATACTGCATTTAATTCAAAAGTTATTTTACATGTTTAAGATTGACGATAAAACAATATAAAAAACCGCATCATTAACCGATACGCAGAAAGTTATCCTAGGTGATTTGAATTATTAAAAAAGTGAAATCGAATGAATTAGCATCAAAAGTAGTTAAGTAAAGTTTCATCTTTCTGAATCAGGTAATACCAACACCAACTAATTTAGGCATAAAAACCCCACAATACTTTAAAATATTGTGGGGAATTACTTTCATCCAATTTTAGGCGTTTTTAAAAATAGCTTAGCAAGAAATCAAACTATTTTGTGTGTAACTTTAAATGTAAAACGTGTACTTTTTCTGCCAATTCTTGAACTGGGCCATCGACATCAGCATTTTCAATAACTTGATGGATAGTAAACTTTTTACTGGTGATTGTGGTGCACCAATGTCACTTAGCCATGTATTTAATTGCTCAGAAGAACTGGCATAAACGATTCTTCCAAGACCTACCCAACCATGAGCGGCGGCACACATCGGGCAGTGTTCCCCAGAAGTGTAAACCGTTGCTGTCTTGCGCTCTTCTGGTGTTAAATGATTAAGCAGCCCATTTCGCTATTTCGAATTCAGGGTGTCTAGTGTGATCACCACCACTAACATGGTTGTGATCTTCAAATAAAATGTTGCCATTAGAACTCACTAATATAGATCCAAATGGTTCGTCTCCCTTATTCAATGCCTGTTCTGCTAATTCGACACATTTCTCTAAATAAGTCATATCAGATTCACTAACCATCTAATAACCTCCTTAGTCATTACAAATGAATATTATTCATTAAAAATATTACATAGTACTTGTATCAATTACAAAACGATATTTAACATCTGAAGCTAACACTCTCTCATAGGCATCATCAATTTGGTCAGCTGAAATTAATTCGATTTGAGGTTCAATGTTATGTTTTGAACAGAAATCTAACATTTCCTGAGTTTCTCTTATACCACCAATAGCTGAACCAGCAAATGATCTACGATGACCTATTAAATTTGCTACATGTAATGATATAGGCTCTGCGGGTGCCCCAACATTAACGATTGTACCATCTAGTGTTAATAATCTAAGGTAGTCATCTAATTTCAGATTCGCACTTACTGTATTAATAATTAAGTCAAATGAGCTTGCAAGTGTTTCAAACGTTGCTTCATCACTTGTTGCATAATAATGTGAAGCACCTAATTTCAAACCATCTTCTTCTTTATTTAATGTTCTTGATAATACAGTTACTTCAGCACCCATAGCACGTGCAATTTGAACAGCCATGTGTCCAAGTCCTCCCATACCTATAACTGCTACCTTTTTATCTTCATTTGCATTCCAATGATTTAAAGGTGAATAAGTCGTAATGCCAGCACAAAGTAATGGTGCAGCAGCATCTAAACCAATATTATCAGGAATACGTAATACAAAATCTTCATGTACTACGATATGTGTTGAGTATCCACCTTGAGTTGGTTCACCATATCTGTCTGTACCTGCATATGTACCGACGTTTCCTTTTAGACAGTATTGTTCTTCGCCATTTTGACAATGAACACATTCTCCACAAGAGTCTACCATGCAACCCACGCCGACACGGTCATCTATTTGATATTTACTAACTTCAGAACCGACTTCTTTAACAATTCCTGCGATTTCATGACCTGGCACTAATGGGTAATTAACGGGACCCCATTCTCCATGTGCAGTATGAATATCAGAATGGCAGATGCCTGCATATTTAATTTCTATTAAAATATCGTGTGTATCAAGATCACGTCTTTTAATTTCTGTAGCATAAAAATCAGAATCTGGACTATTCACAGCTCTAGCTTTAACATTTAACATATATTAATTCCTCCATTATTCGTACTTCAGAATATTTCTATTGATATTCTTCACTGTTCATAATAGACCTTAAAGTATACTTTAGGTCAATGAATATGACTTCGCATAAAATTATGACTGAACAAAAACAATATCTGGAGTAAATAATATATGCATTCATTTATAAAACAGTGAAACTATCGATAAGGTTGTTTCCAGTATTTTAAAACTATTTAATATTGATTCAAAAATTACCAAATAAAAAAGAACGCGTCTTATATGAACTGAACCCAATAAGTGAGAGTAAAATAAAGACACTTTCGTTGAATTCATATTAAAATGAATTTATTCGGAGGTGTTTTTTCTATGAAAAAAGTAGTGTATTCAGTAGAAACTAAAAACAAAGTAATAGAAATGAAAATTCAAGGTTATTCTACTAAACATATTATGGAAACTTTAAGTATTAAAAGTAAAACTCAAGTACAAAGATGGTGGAAATGGTATAGAGATGGTGAAAGCAATAGGTTTCATCAACAAGTCGGAAAACAATATTCGTATGGAAAAGGAATTGAAGAATTAAATAATGAAGATAAATTAAAACTAGAAATTAAACGTCAACAAGCTGAAATTGATGTTTTAAAAAAGTACAAGGAATTGGAAAGGAAGTGGCGCCAAAAGTAATAATACAAGTGGTTAATGCGTTGAAATCAAGTTATTCAGTTAAGGTAATATTAGGGGTTTTTAATATCTCAGAATCTACTTATTACCGCTGGAAACTTAAAAATTATGAAGTAGATTCAGTTGAAGAAAAAATAAAATATATTTGTCGTAAACACAACTATACCTATGGTTATAGAAAAGTAACTGCCGAATTAAATAAACATAGCGTCAAAAAAGTAAACCATAAAAAAGTACAAAGAATTATGCAGGAAAACGAGCTGAATTGTCGCGTTAAACCTAAAAAATCTAAAAGACCAGGTAATCCATTTTATAAAACAGATAATTTGCTACAGAGAAATTTCAACGCAAGCCGTCCATTAGAAGCACTTGTAACGGATATTACTTATTTACCTTTCGGTAATACAATGTTATATCTTTCGTCAATTATGGACGTGTATAACGGAGAAATAATTGCTTATACGATAGATAATCATCAAAATCAAAGTTTAGTAAACGACACATTGAATCAATTAGAAATTCCAGATAGTTGTATACTCCATAGTGATCAGGGCAGTGTTTACACATCTTATGAATATTATAAATTGTGCGAAGAAAAAGGCATTACCAGAAGCATGTCCCGTAAGGGAACGCCAGCTGATAATGCCCCGATTGAATGTTTCCATTCCTCGCTAAAGTGCGAAACATTCTATCTAAACAAAGAGCTCAAAAGCTCTAATAACATTGTAATAGATATTGTCGAAAATTACATTGAAAACTATAATAAAGTTAGAATTCAACAAAAGCTAGGCTACTTATCTCCTATAGAATTCAGAAAA
>NZ_ALPU01000002.1:0-202998 GCF_000294465.1 Staphylococcus sp. OJ82
TATAAAACGCGTTCTCCTTTTTTATAAATACTTTAATTTCACTACCTAACTCACTCTACATACCCTAGTTCATTAACTACTTTGACCATGTCGTCATGAATGACTAAAGTTGCGTGGTTATCATAAGGTGTATGGTCTTTATTAATGATAACTAGGTTCTGTCCTTGAAATTTCGAAATAAGTCCTGCTGCTGGTTGAACTACGAGTGACGAACCTAGGACGACTAAAGTATCGGCTTCTTTTATTTTATCTAGTGCATTATAAATCGTATTTTGATTTAATAATTCTCCATAAAGTACAATATCAGGTCTAATAGGACTTCCACACACTTCACATTCGCGTAAATGATGCTTCATCACATAATATTTGAAATATGCCTTATGGCAGTCAATACAATAGAAATGATTTAACGTACCATGCAGTTCATCTACATTAAGACTCCCCGCATCAGAATGTAGACCGTCGATGTTTTGAGTGATAACCCCTAATGAACGTTTATCTTGTTCTAGTTGAGCAATCCATTGATGAACAAGGTTCGGCTGTTTATCAGCTAAAAGTAAACGTTTATGATAAAAATCAACAAATCTTACTGGGTCATCTTGAAGATAATCCGTACTTAATAAATATTCAGGCGCGTAGCCATCTTTTGAAATTTCATCAAATAGCCCACCCATAGAACGAAAATCTGGGACACCACTTGCGACAGACACACCTGCCCCTGTAAAAAACGTGATTTTATTAGAATCATTAATGATGTTCTTGAATTGTTCAATCCTGTCATTCATGCATTTCACTCCATTAAAAATTTAAAAATCATACTCCTAACCTTTAAATTAATTTTAAATTTTAAAAAGTAATTTAGCAAACAAAACATATACTTAAGCTGCTACATAGGACGGTAGATTATCTCTTGTTTAAGGGCATATTTACGCTCCTTTTGAAATTATATTATTATTTTATTGAATTTAATATTTAAAACTTATACTAATTAATTCCAAAAGTATGCTATATTTCTAATAATTATATGCATAAATTTTAATAACTAAAGGCGGTTTGGGGCTTTGAAGAAACAGAAACTAAAGTTAAGCACATTGATTATTATTGTAGTATGTATTGTAGTGTTATTTTCACTACTTATTACGAGTGTATTGATTAGTAAGACAATTAAAGAAACTATACATCAAACAACTGAAGAGAAGGCTGAAGTAATTGGTAAGACCGTTGCTCAGTCTGAGATTGTTCAATCTACTTTGAAAAAAGGTGACAATGATAACAGCATACAAACGTATGTGTCTGAAATACAACAATCAACGGATGTGAGTTTTATTGTTGTGATGGATATGAAAGGGATACGAAAATCGCACCCCAATGAAAAACTCATTGGTAAGCATTTTAAAGGTGGCGATGAAACGAATGCACTGCACGGTAAAGAAAGTGCTTCGATTTCTAAAGGGACACTCGGTGAATCATTAAGGTCATTTACACCTGTTTATGCTGATGGTAAACAAGTTGGAGTAGTTGCCGTTGGTGTGCCAATGAAAAGTGTTTCTGAAGCACTTGCAGATGGCAATAAGCAGATTATCATTGGGTCAATTGTTGGACTGATTGTCGGTGCCATTGGTGCATATTTACTGTCTAGATATATTAAGAAAATTTTACTGGGTTTAGAACCATCGAATATCGCTAAGATACTTGGAGAGAGGAACACGATGTTGCAATCTGTTCATGAAGGTATCGTTGCTGTTGATAAAGAAGGTAAGATTAATTTAGTGAATAAATCAGCGAGGGATATATTTAATAAGGCAAATTTAAAAGGCAATCCGATTGGCATGAAGATTGATGATTATATGGAGTCGACACAACTACCAAAAGTACTCGAGTTAGGTAAACCAGAATTGGACAAGGAACAAAATATTAATGGAGTGAAGATTTTGGTTAATAGAGTGCCGCTGGTTGTAAATAATGAAATTGTTGGTGCAATTTCAACATTTAGAGATAAGACAGAGGTGAACAAACTTTCGGAACAGTTAGTAGGCGTAAAGACATATGCTGATACATTACGTGCGCAGTCACACGAGTTTAGCAATAGGTTGCACGTGATTTCTGGTCTGCTGCAAATGGAACATTATGATGATTTAAAACAGTATATACATGAGATTGTTGAATTGGGTAGCGAAGAAAATGGTAGTATTACGTCGAAGATTAAAGATCCTGTGTTAGCTGGATTCTTAATTGGCAAATTAAGTTTGGCGAGAGAACAAAATATTAAATTGTCTATTATCAGCCATACAAAGATTCCTGAACCAAAACACTCATATATTACTCATGAAATGATTACGATTATAGGTAATTTAATAGATAATAGTATAGATTCTTTAAGCGCATCTGCTGTTAGTGAGAAAACAATTGATGTACATTTGAAATATATAAATAACGCATTAATTATAGATGTTGTAGATTCAGGCTTAGGTCTAAAAGATGAATTAGCACATCAGATTTTTGAAAAGGGCTACTCTTCTAAAGGTGAGGATAGAGGCTATGGGCTACACCTTGTTCAACAAAGCGTAGAGAAACTTAACGGCGAAATAAAAGTAGCTTCTAATGTAGAAGGCAATGTGACATTTTCAGTCATTATAAGTTATTCAGAAAAGGGGGGGACTATAAATGTTAAATATCTTAATTGTTGAAGATGATCCAATGGTTGCACAAATAAATCAACAATTTATTAAAAAAATAGATGACCAAACTTCAGTTGATATTGCCTCAAATGTTAAAGAAGCTATAAAACATATAGAAAATAAAGAAATTGATTTACTATTGTTGGATATATACATGCCTGAGGAAAATGGATTAACATTTCTTAAATATGTAAGAGAGCAAGGTTATAAAATAGACGCAATTCTCATCACAGCAGCTACGGATATCGAGGAGATTCAAACTGCATTTCGTTACGGCGCTGTAGATTATTTAATTAAGCCCTTCGACTTTGAGCGTTTTCAACAATCATTGTTGAGGTATAAAAAAGGGCTCACATTCTTTAATAAAACGAGTAGTATTAATCAAACGGATATTGATGCTGATTTTCTCAACAAGGAAATTGTTGATCGTGATTCAGAGCTCAAATTACCAAAAGGTGTGACGGAAGCAACGTTACAAGTGATTATTGATAAAATGAAATACTTTGAAGAAAATGAATTCTCTACAGATGACATCTCAAAGCGCGTTAATATTTCGAGAGTTTCTGTAAGAAAATATTTAAAGTTTTTAACGGATATAGAGGTTTTAGAGGAATCTTTAAATTATGGTATAGGGCGTCCCATTAATTTCTATAAGATTAAAAAGGATAATCTTCAGTATTTAAAGGGTTATATAGAATTATAGTGAAATGTTACCGAATCGAAGGGGTGAAATTCCTTTTGATTCGGTTTTTTTAATTACAAAAAGATAATTAAAATTTCATAAACTATAAATTTATATTGTCTATGAATAGAATAGATTTATACGTAACAAGGGGGTTAATAATGAATACGAAAGCAAATTTGAAAGCGCTTACTAATGATGGGATGCCAATAGAGAGCAGCTTTAAAAGTTTAGGAAAAAGGCTGATTAATATTAAAGTAGGTGTGTTGCCATTACCACTTTACTTAACACTAGCTGCAATTATATTAGCTGCATCCGTATATAATACATTACCTGCAGACATGATTGGTGGATTCGCAGTAATCATGATTTTGGGTATCTTGCTAGGAGATCTTGGTCAAAAATTGCCGATTTTAAAAGATATCGGTGGACCTGCTATTTTAGCATTACTTGTACCATCTGTTTTAGTGTTTTTAGATGTTATTAACACATCTTCAATGGAAGCGGTTACAAGTTTGATGAAGACATCGAACTTTTTATATTTCTATATTTCTTGTTTAGTTGTTGGAAGTATTTTAGGTATGAATAGTAAAGTGTTAATTCAAGGATTCACACGTATGTTTGTGCCTTTACTAGTGGGAACTATTCTAGCAGTATCTGCTGGTTTATTAGTCGGCTTATTATTTGGTTATGATATTAAGCATACATTGTTTTATATTGTTGTACCTATTATTGGAGGAGGTATTGGTGAAGGTATTCTCCCATTATCCATTGCATACTCATCTATATTAGGAGGAAGTGCTGAATCGTTCGTTTCTCAAATGATTCCAGCAGCAGTAATTGGTAATATATTTGCGGTTGTCACTGCGGGAGTCATGATGCGCGTAGGTGAAAAACATACAAAGCTTTCAGGAAACGGAAAATTAATTAAATCTGAAAACATAAATGAAACAAATGATGATAAAGAAGAGAAAGAAAAAGTCATTGATTTCTCACTTATGGGAGCAGGTTTACTCATTGCTTGTAGTTTCTTTATTGTCGGTACACTTGGTCAAAAATTCATAGGTATACCGGGGCCAGTTATTATGATTCTATTTGCAACAATTATTAAATGTTTGAAAGTAATGCCACACAAAATGGAAGATGGTGCACATAATTTATATAAATTTGTATCTACAAGTTTAACTTGGCCATTAATGGTAGGTCTTGGAATGTTGTACATACCTTTAGAAGATGTCGTTAAGATTGTTACACCAGCTTATGTTGTCATATGTGCATCAGTCGTATTAACCATGATTGTTTCTGGTTATTTTGTAGGTAAATTGATGAAAATGTATCCAGTAGATGCCGCTATCGTGACGGGATGTCATAGTGGTCTAGGCGGTACAGGAGATGTAGCTATATTGTCAGCATCTAAACGTATGGCACTTATGCCATTTGCACAAGTTGCTACCAGAATAGGCGGCGTATCAACAGTAATCATGGCCACGTTTTTGTTAAAAATATTAAGTTAAATCATAATACTATATAAGGGGTAATAAATATGTCAGTAAGAAATGAAACTACATATTCTATCAGTTTACACCATGAACGTTCAGGAAAAATAGAGATTACGAGTAAAGTAGAGGTTAATGATGAACAGGATTTGAGTGTCGTATACACGCCTGGTGTATCTGAAGTATGTAAGGCGATTACAGAAGATGAATCAAAAGTAAATTCGTTAACAGCGCGAGGTAATATGATTGCTGTAGTTACGGATGGTACGGCTGTACTTGGACTAGGTGATATTGGACCCAAAGCGGCTATACCAGTTATGGAAGGGAAAAGTATTTTATTTAAAAAACTGGCAAATGTAGATGCATTTCCGATTTCATTAAATACAAAAGATACTGAAGAAATTATATCTATTATAAAAGCGTTAGAGCCTAATTTTTCTGGAATTAATCTAGAAGATATATCCGCACCACGTTGTTTTGAAATTGAGAAGAGATTAATTGAAGAACTTGATATTTCAGTATTTCATGATGATCAGCATGGAACGGCAATCGTTGTGCTTGCAGCATTAATCAATGCACTTAAATTTGTTCAAAAAGAGGACTATTCTTCAAAAATAATTATTAATGGTGCAGGCTCAGCAGGTATTGCGATTGCTAAGTTGTTATTAGAAGCGGGATATAATAATATTACGCTGGTCAGTCTAGAAGGTGTCTTAAATAAATCAGAAACATGGATGAACGGCGCTCAACAAGATATTGCAACATATACAAATCCTGAAAGATCTACAGGCACATTGGATGATGTCATTCAAAATGTAGATGTATTTATTGGTGTATCAGGTCCCAAAGCGTTAACAAAAGATCATGTACAGTCAATGAATGATAACCCAGTTGTTTTTGCATTAGCCAATCCTACCCCAGAAATATACCCAGAAGAAGCAATAGAAGCTGGAGCTACAATCATTGGAACAGGACGTTCAGACTACCCTAACCAAATCAATAATTTATTAGCGTTTCCTGGAATATTTAGAGGCGTATTAGACGCACAATCAAGTGACATTACTACAGAAATGAAAATAACAGCAGCTAAAGCAATTGCTGGCTCAATAAGAGAAGATCAGTTGGCAGCGGATTTCATCATTCCGAATGCGCTAGATAAAAACGTCACTCACCAAGTCGCCGAAGCGGTTAAGCATAGTGCGAAAAATGAAGGGAAAATATTAGTTTAGAATGAAAAAGAAACAATTGACAGATTCATCATGCTACACAAAATAGAAATTGAGTAACCTGAAGCAGATGAATTCTAAATAAGTATTGAAAAAGCTGACAACATTATTTTCGTTGTCAGTTTTTTTTAATTTTATAAGTTACGTTTAAGATTGAAAAATTAATCAATAGGTCATTATTATAATATTGACTTTACTTATAATTCACGTTACATTATAAAACGTAATTATTACGATTTATAAAAGGGAGTTATGTCTAATGAGTAAAATTCCAGTAACTGTTTTAAGTGGCTATTTAGGTTCAGGGAAGACTACGTTGCTCAATCACATTTTAAAAAATCGAGAGGGACGTAAAATAGCAGTTATTGTAAATGATATGAGTGAAGTTAATATTGATAAAGATTTGGTTGCAGAAGGCGGCGGCTTATCGAGAACAGATGAAAAACTCGTTGAATTATCAAATGGCTGTATCTGTTGTACTTTGAGAGATGATTTATTAAAAGAAGTGGAACGTCTCGTGCACAAAGGAAATATAGATTATATTGTCATTGAATCTACAGGTATTTCAGAACCTGTACCCGTTGCCCAAACATTTTCATACATAGATGACGAACTCGACATTGATTTAACGTCGATATGTCAGTTAGACACAATGGTGACAGTTGTAGACGCGAATCGATTTACTAATGATATTAACTCAGAAGATTTATTGGTCGATCGAGACCAAGGTGCTGATGTTACGGATGAACGCACAATTGCAGATCTACTAATCGACCAAGTTGAATTCTGTGATGTCCTGGTATTGAATAAAACAGATTTAGTTACTGACAAGGAATTACAGAAACTTGAAAATGTACTGAGACAGTTACAACCTGAAGCAAAATTAATTAAAACTGTGAATGCAGAGGTAGAATTAAACGAAATTTTAAATACGGGACGCTTTGATTTTGAAAAAGCGAGTGATTCTGCAGGATGGATTAAAGAATTAACTGAAGGTGGCCATGCGACACATACCCCAGAAACTGAAGAATATGGTATTAGTTCTTTTGTTTATTCCAGAAGATTACCGTTTCACGCGAAACGTTATAACACATGGTTGGAAAATATGTCAGATAACATCGTGCGTTCCAAAGGTATCGTGTGGCTCGCGCAATATAATGAAGTCGCTTGTTTATTATCACAAGCTGGGTCATCTTGTAACATTAGTCCAGTGACTTACTGGGTAGCTGCGATGCCATTAGAACAACAAAGACAGATTTTGCACGAAAGAACAGATGTAGCAGAAACGTGGGATATTGAATATGGTGACCGAAATACACAATTTGTCATTATCGGAACGGATTTAGATACTGAAAAAATTGAACGTGAACTCGATGCATGTTTATTAAATCGTTATGAAATAGAGCAAGATTGGGGCAGTTTAGCAGACCCTTATCAATGGGAGATAAGTAAGCAACAATAAACCAAAAGAGGAAGCATTTGATTATAATGCTTCCTCTTTTAGTATTTAATTATTTTTGTGATAGGTGAATACTATTTATTTCTTTTTTGGTCTTTGTTTTCTACCAATCAATAGTAAGCAAGCGCCTAAAATTAATGACACCCATAGTGGTAGTTGGCTTTGACTTTGACCTGTGTTTGGTAATTGTTGTGCTTCAGTTGAATGACTATGATCATTTGACGCGTTTTGTTTATCGAGATTAACGTCCTCTTTATCAAGTATAGTGTTTGTTGTACTTGTTTTATTAATGCTTGTATTATATTTAGTACCATTTTGGTTATGCGTTTCTGTAGCTAGATGATGTTTAGGTTGTTCTGATTGTGAAACTGATTTTTGATTTTTCATCGTATTATTATATTGGGTATCGACGGGTGCTGTAGAAAAATCAGCTGATTGAACTGTCGAGTTGTTATTTAACTGAGACGAGTCATTTCGAACATTTGATGGAGTTTCAGAAATTAACGCGTCAGGGTTCTCAATTGCTGAATTTTGACCGACAAGAGGGTCTTCCGAATGATGTTCAATTTCAGGTTTTTCGTCATTCGAATCAATAGTATCATTATCTTCACCATCGTTGACAGGTGGGTTGTCATTTTTAGTGTTGTCTTGGTCATTAGGATGAGCTTGTTCACTTCCACCAATCTCATCTAACTCAAATGTAGATGTAGTGCCTGACAATTCAAAAGATACGATTAACATTGGTTTACCTGTCGGGCTGTCTTCTGCAGATACAAAAGTAATACCCTCAGGTGAGACGTCTTTATTTTGTTCATCATAAAGGTATTGCGTGAATTCAGGAGCGGTAGGGTTCGTAATATTATATATCATCACGCCTCCTACACGTTCTAAGCCAACGAAGGCGTATGTTTGATTGCCGATAGTACCAACTTCTATAGACTCGACTTCAGGACCTTTATCGTCACTTCTACCATCTACTTCTAGTTCATTAAAGTCTTCATAATTAGCATTAAAGCGTTCTGGCAAAATATCTTTGATACGCTGTTCAATATCATTGCCACTGTCGTAAACCATAGATAGGTCAGAACCTTTTAATATTGAAAATGAACGACCACTGAACGTTACGAGCACATTATATTTTCCATTTTCATCTCTAAATTTGTGAGAAGTTGTCACTTTTAATCTGCCCAATTGATCATCATCAAATAACCCATTAGCCACAAGTGCATCTAATTCTTCTTGCGTATAACCTTCATAGTATTTAGCGTCTAATTCAATATCATCTTTAATATCTTTGACACGGACTTCCTCTGAATAGCCTTCATAATCTTGTGAATCACCTTCATTGGCAATTAATAAATATGTTTCTCCATTATATTCGTATGAATCAATACCATCTGGTTGTAACATACCGAGTACTGGTACTGGGCGTAATTCTTTTTTACCATCTTTGTCTGAAGGGTCAATGGCATTTTCAGGTAAGGAATGATCTTTATAGGGTAATCCTTGGACTTGTACGAATTCACCATTTTCAATATCTAGTTTAGCAATAGCATTTGATTCTTGAATTGTCACATAAGCATATTTCCCGCTGTCATCTGTCACGATATACTCGGGCTCTAAATTTAGATAAGCTTCTGATTTATTAGGACCTAATTCACGAATAGATTCGTTCATATGCTCTTGTGTTAGTGGGGTAGTGCGAACGTGTGAGTTGTTTAATTCGGCTGGTACACCTGATGTGTCGATAATTGACACAGAACCTTCTGGGTTCACTTTGTAATCGTCAGAGGGTTCGCCTTCATTGGCCACAAGTAAACGCGTACCATCTTTAGTGAAAGTTACCATGTCGGGTAGACTGCCTACCGTCAAATCATTTAAGTATTTTCCTGTATCACTATAGAAGACAACGTGACCGGGTTTTGTTTTATCTTTGGCTGGTGCAGAAAGAGCAATATAATTACCATTAGGATGAACAGCTACACTTGTAAGATCCCCTGCTTCAATACCAGCATCTTATAGATAAATTCGATTTACGAGCTGAATTTCTTTGTTTTTAGTGTTTTTAATATCTAAAATGTCTAATGCTTCTTTATCACCATTTATCGAATAGGCATAACCATTTTTAGGGTTATATTTTACAATTTCTGTACCACCTTTATCAAAGCCGGCACCGCTATCATAACGGCCTGTGTGATTAATATTGAGTGATGTTGAATCTTTAGAAGCATTACGTGTATTTCTAATTGTTGGATTTTGTGCAGATGCCATTTGTAAGACTGCTTTTGGCTGTTTGTCTTGTTCCTGAGTATCATGTTGAATGGCTTTTAAAAGTGTTGCTCGTTCTTCATTGGTTAAAGTTTCTAATTTTTTAGTAGATGTGCTGTTGGATGAAATGGCATCACTGTTTTCATTATTATTGTTCAATGGTTCTGAAGCGAATTGCGATTCCGTTGATGCGTCTTCTATTTTATGCGTTGGTTTTATACTATCCTCTGTTTTGTTGACCGATTTGTTTGCTGGGTCATGTTGTTTCTGTGTTGTTGAGGTTGCATTATCTGCTGAAGTATTTGAATTTTTTGTGGATTTGTCTGGTTCATTTGGAGTGTTTGAATTATCTGTTGGTGCCTCTGATTCATTTAATGGTGTCTTTGAATGCTCTGTTGATGTCTTTGAATTCTTTGTTTGGTCTATAGATTGTTTGGATTCGTCGTTCTTTTGAACTTGTTCTTGTTTAGCTTCACTAGATGAAGATTTTGGTGATTGATCATATTTTGAGTTTTCAACATTTGAATCTTTTTTCTTATCTTTTTCTTTAAGAAGCTCATGTTGTTGAGATTTTTGTGTATTCTGCTCTGCAAATTCATCTTTATTCGTATCATGTTCTGTTATTGATTCTTCTGATTCTTTAGCGTTGTTATCAATAGTTTGTTCCTCAGAAGCATCACTTTCAGTCGGCTGTTCAGGTTTTTGTGTGTCTGAAGAATTATTTAATGAACTTTGTGTGTTTGGTGACTGATTTTCATTTTTTATGTCTTGTTTGTTGGTGTCAGTTGTTTCTTCTTTAGGTTCTTCTGTAGTTCCTTCATTTTGATTATGTATATTTGCTGCTTGATTGTTGTTCAAATTATGATTATCAGTAGGTGTTGATTTAGGTGATTCTAATGTATGGTTCTGACTACTAGTTTGATCTTGAGCAGTTGTAGTTTCAGAACCATTTTTAACGTGACTATGTTCATCGGCGGAAGCTTGATTACTCATCCCAAGTAATAGACATGTCCCAATAGTAACTGAAGCAGTTCCCATCATACCTTTTCTAATAGAATAAATTGTGTTTCTTTTCGTATTGTTAAACATAAAATCCCCCTAGATAGATAAATACGTACTTATTAAGTATCTCACTAGTATGTTTGTGTATTATTTTTTTTAAATAAAGAATTAGTAAATATGCTTTACCAAAAAATAAATAAAACTATTAATACATAGCGTTACCTATATGAATCAAGCAATTTAGAAAATACTTAATTCAATTATATTTGGGAATAGAGTAATCATATATATATTTTGATGTTGCTACGTTTCTTTTGGGTTTTATTGCGAGAGATAGTTTTACTATAAAACAATAAATATTGTACACAGTTAATTTAATAATTTATACTGGGTAAATATTAGAAAGAGCGTCTAAAGTATTTTAATAAAGCATCACTGAAGGAGGTATACTATTGAAACAAGCTACAGAATTTACGCAGCTATTAAGATCATTAGATGGACAGAAGTATGGTGCATATAAACGGCTGAAGGGTATGTATCAATTTAAGCAGTTTCGTCTTGCGATTGATCATGCACAAGTGGATCCGTATGCGCCGCCTTCAAAAATGAGAATTATCATGAATCGTAAAACGGCAAATATTCCAGACAATCTGCTAGATTCCAAAAATAAAATTGTGTCAGTATCTGATTTTCTAGCTCGAGCGTTTAAAGAAGGTATAGAATCGTTGAAACATAACGATAAACACGCAAAAGGTGCTAGAAATATTTCTATCGATCGTTGTGGTCAAGAGATATTAGAGCGGACTGCTGTTGTGATCAATAAACAGGACATTGAAGTGAGACTAGAAATTAGTCTGCCAGCAGCAGGTCGAAAAATTTTAGGAAAAGTCGCAACAAATATATTAATCGACACGTTACCAGAAATTGTAGAGCACGTATTACTTTATAAAAATATTGATCAAGCTGCATTAAAGACACAAGTTACGTTAATGTTGGACCAAGCATTTATTCGTGAAGAACTTGAGCGCAGACAACTTGTATCATTTGTCGCAAATGGTTCCATATTGCCACGTAAAAGTGGCGTTTCTGATAAACAATTATCCGGTGCTGTAGCGTTTAATAGTCCGGAAAATGTAGAAGTTGAATTGTCTTTACCGAGTGGGAAAACCATCACTGGTATGGGTGTTCCGCAAGGGATTACTTTAATTGTTGGCGGAGGTTTCCATGGTAAGTCAACGATACTTGAAGCATTAGAACGTGGTGTTTATAATCATATTCCTAGTGACGGTAGAGAATACGTTATTACGTGTCATGATGCTATGAAAATACGTGCAGAAGATGGCCGTAATATAGAAAAAGTGAACATCAGTCCTTTTATAAATAATTTACCGGGAAATAAAAATACTCAACAATTCTCGACTGAAAATGCGAGTGGTAGTACGTCGCAAGCAACGAACGTGATGGAAGCATTAGAGGCAAACACATCATTATTACTAATTGATGAGGACACATCTGCAACAAACTTCATGATTCGAGATAGCCGTATGCAACAACTGATTGCGCCTGAGAAAGAACCTATCACACCATTTGCGAGTAAGGTAACATCACTTTATAAAGATTATGATGTTTCTACAATTTTAATTGTGGGTGGCTCGGACGATTATTTTGAGGCGGCAGACCAAGTGTTGATGATGGATGAGTATGTATTGAAAGATGTTACAGCACAAGCTAAATCCATTGCGACGTCAAACGATAGTAATAAAAACACGAATATAGATAAAAAATTCGGAGACATTCCTAAACGCATCCCGTTAAAGTCTAGTTTTTCTAAAAAAGGCAAAGAAAATCGTTTTAAAGTTAAAGGACTGTATTCGATTTTATATGGTAAGGAACTTATTGATATTTCAGGTTTGGAACAATTGGTAGATAATAGCCAAACACAATGTTTGGCGGACATGATTGATTATTACCAGAAGCATCTATTAAATGAGCAGGATACTTTAACTCAAGCAGCTGACAAGCTTTATGATTTTATAGAGCACAATGGTTTAGACGCACTTACTCCATTTAATGGACACCCAGGAAATTTAGCTTTGCCAAGAAAGCAGGAATTCTGTGCAACGCTTAATCGTTATCGTGGGTTAAAAGTGAAAGATTCGTAAGAAGACGAAAAGATATCATTAATTTGACGATACAGTGCTAATCCAAAAGATATAATTCGATTTAGTATAAAAAATAAAAGTCATGTTTCCTATATTTTATAGGAAACATGACTTTATTTATTCTTAATTATTTGTTTTAAGTTATTAAGAAATTGCTTTCTTTCTGGTATGTCTAGAATCGTGTGGACATGATATAAATTGAAACCTGGTAAGAAGTCATGAGCTATATTTTTTGAAATAAGCATATTAGAGAATTTAAGCGCATCCGGGTATAACGCTTCTTTTGTACCTATTGAAACTGTAATATGGCCTAATCCTTCTAAATCTCCAAACATTGGTGAAAGTCTCCAATCGGTTAACGGAGTATCCCCAGCCCAAAGATTGATAATATATTTACTTCCTGCTGTAGCTAACATTGGGTCTTTCTTTTCATAGACATAAGCTTCAGGGTTAGATAATGTGGCATCAAGAATGGGTGAGATTAATATGATATGACTAGGTTGGGTTAAGCCTAGTTTTTTAATATATTGAGCAAATGATAATGAAATCTGTCCGCCCGCTGAGTCTCCCATAATTATAAGTTGGTGCGTATTATCATTATTTAATATCATCTTTTTGTAAATTTCTTCAAGTAAATTAAGTGTTTCTTGGTATGTGGCATGTGGTGTTTTAGGATAAATTGGCATAATTACTTTAGCATCTAATTCTGTTGCAAGTGTATCTACAAACTCAAAATGCGTTTTGAAAGGGTCTTTAAACCAAGCGCCACCATGTACATATAAAATCACTTTTTGCTGTGGGTTCGGCTGTGCATTGACTATATAAATTTTTGAGTTTTGAACAGTTTTGATGTGAACACTATTCGTAAATTTATAATCTGTACCTTTAAATTCTCCAGCAGTTTTATGTTTGGTTTTGTTAACTGCATTTTTAGCATTCGCTTCACTTAAATAAGGTTCTTTCATTTTCATTTTTCTAATGACAAGCTCATAAAGAAAGCTTTTAAAGCTACGTTTTTCTTTGAATCTCACATAAGAATATAAAGTTAACGTACTGACACTAAAGAATAAAATTATCTTTTTTAGCAACAAGCATACCTCCATATTAATTTAAATAATCGTAAATTTTCTTTGGACGTCCTAAATAAAGATTTGCAATAATATGTTGTCCATCTACTATCTTGCGCACTGGAAAATCAGCGAGTGGTGCCATGACATGTTCAAATAATTGTAGTCTGACTGGTGAACGATAGGCTTCTTGTATTTGGAAATCTGTAATTTGACTACGTGTTAATTCACTCTTTTCGAGTTCTCCATTATAATCACGCATTTGTTTTAACATAAACTGAGGTTGAGCAATGATATTTTTAGCTTCTTCCTCATCCATAGGGAAGTGTTTGTAACCCATCGTTGTTTGAGCTACACGCAAAGAACCATAATCTAAAGTTCCTACAAGCACATCATTATCTATATATAAATTTGGTTGCCCTGATTTTTTCGGAAAAGCTGCAATTTCACGTCCAGATGTAATTGCGGCTTGATTGTTAACATACATACTTAAATAAAATTCACCTTGTTCTCCATTATACTCTACCGGTATAACTTGACCTGCTTCCATGTAAGAACCTAAGCCTGTGCTATCAGGCATGTTTATAATTTCAAATTTAATTAAATTACTTGTAACTTCCAAAGGTTCTGGAACGACACGTTTTAATACTTCTATATCCGTTTCATACATTACATTGACGTATTCTCTATTTTTAAAAAATGGGTTAGTTGGGGAGAATGCAGGTGCATTAATGGGTGTTGTGACTATATTTTTTAAATCTTCTTTTTTCATAATAAGTATCCTCCTATAATTATGCCAATACTTTAAACAATTGTAATGAATGTTCAAATTTCGGAAGTTCACTTGAACTTGAAGCTTTTGAAATAATTTCTACAATTTTTTGATTACAAGGAGTAGATATATTGTGCTTTTCTCCTACCTCAACTACAAGGCCATTAATATAATTGATTTCAGTTTGTCTTTGTTTTCTTAAATCCTGTAACATACTGGCTTCTAGTTTTCTGCTAGGTTGGATCATTTTATTTAGTTTCTCTGCATTTTTATGGTTTTCAAATTCAGTTAAATCGTGTCCACTTATAGTAGCAAATTCTATATGATTGGCATGACCTACTTTGATACATTCATCAACTACGTGCCTCGCTATTTCAAAGGCATCTGGATTGTCTAAAATATCTCCGTATGTGCAATTTAATGCTGCTGATAGACCGCTGAAAGTACTGTTGATGAGTAATTTAGACCACTTTGTTCCTAACAAGTTATCAGAAAGATGGACATTACCAATACAATCCAATAGACTTTTTAACGTTTTAACTCTAGATGTGATTTCACCATTTAATTCACCAATTTGAAGTGCATAATTTTTAAACGCATTATAATCTGTTGTTAATTCTGAGACGCCAGGTGCTTTGAAAGTAGCACCAAATTCTACTGATCCTGCAACAATGTTCTCTCTTGGAATATATTGTTGAATAACTTCTTCGGGTACTCCATTTTGTAGAGATAACAGTATGCCGTCATTTTTCAAAATATTTTTGATGACTGGCAATACATCTTTATTATAAGTTTGTTTTGTTAATAATAAAATCAAATCATACTGCTGATTAATTTCATTAGGTTTTAGCGCGTTAACCGAAATATGAAAATTGTATGTTCCTTCTATCGTAGCGCCTTGACTGTTTAAAGTATTAACATGTTCATCATAGGTATCAATGAGATCGACGTTTTCGTTTGTTGAAGATAAGTACGCCCCCATAATTGTTCCTAATGATCCGGCTCCGTAAATTGCTATATTCATTAAAAATCACCTCAATTACTACTATAAATCCCTTTATTCATATACACTAATATATAATATTGATAAATATATAAGCCAAAAATTATAGATTGAAGGTGAGTACTTGGAATTATTACATCTGAAGTATTTTAAACGTGTAGCAGAAAATTTAAATTATACTAAAACTGCAAATGAGTTAAATGTGAGTCAACCAGCATTAAGTATGATGATAAAAAATTAGAGCAAGAATTAAACGTTGAGTTATTCTATAAAAAAGGGAGAAATGTATTTTTAACTGATAATGGAAGTATATTGTTGAAGTCAGCAAATAATATCTTTAACGAGCTCAACAAAGCCGAAGAATTAATATACAGAAATGAGCAAACCAAAAATAAAACTATTAGTTTTGCATCTTCTCATAGTCGTTTGATCTCGTATATATTTGATGAGTATATAAAGCACAATCCACAATATATGTATAATTGCGAAATTGACACTATGGGGGCGATTATTCAGAAAATAATTAACTATGATATCCAATTCGCTTTAAGCTCAATTCCAATAAACCACCCTAGGATTGAATGTCAGCCTATTATTGATGAAGATATTGTTATTACGTATCCTAAACAATTTGATAATAGTCCAAACTTTGATTTTATTTATAACAATGACATTATCAAAAATTTTGTATTTCCTGCTCATAACCAAGATTATAATAATCTAACAAAAAGTAAGTTAATAACAATGAATTTGAATATCCATCATTCAACTTATGTTGATGATGCCTTTATCACATCGATAGTAAAACAACGACAAAATTTTGCCTTTGTCCCAGTTAGCATGTGTAGAAAATTGGAGTTGCCTTATATTCCTCATTCAGATTTGATAAGTCATACTTCAATATATCTATCTTCATTAAAGAACGAGAAATTAAATGAGGTAAACTTAGATATGTTTAAATTTATTGAAAGCTATTTGAAAAAGAATAAAGCATTTTATGTAATCAATCGTAATTCATGACTTTAATAATATTAATTTGAAAACTGATTAAAATAAGAACAACCCTCTTAACGTTTTGTATATAAACGCGTTAAGAGGGTTATTGACTATCAATATTTATTATAGAAGTCCTGATGATACATAGTAGATAAATATGATTAAATTTAAAATAAATAACACGATTGCTGGCATTGCCTTCTTAATAGGATCGTTTCCTAAAAATACAAGAGATAACGCGCCTACTAACATTGTCGCGCCGAGTAATATGCTAGCTAAGAAAGCGAACATGCCATAGAAAATGCCGATAAGCATTGCTAAACCACCAAGCAATTCAAATGTACCAGTGATTTGATTGAAAATGGGTGGATAACCAAGTCGCGAAAAATCAGCTTTCATGGCTCCGGATAATATTTTAGAACCTGTCATTATGAAAAATATGCCTAAAATAATTTGTAATATAATAATTATAATTTCCATCTAAAGCGCCTCGTTTCATTTATTCTTTGTCACGAGATATTAAGCCAGAAAGAATGAATGGAATCACACGATTGATATAGGTTTCAGCAGGGATATCGCTATAACTTTGACACCATTTTTCAGAAGCTCGATATATACTTGCACTTAGCATCGTTGCAGCTAAGTGTCGTGTATCGTCATCCTCGAAATTCACCTCTAGCAACAATTTATAAAGTACTCTTTCAACGTGTTCTTGTATAATGTTGCCGATTGTTTCAGGATAACTCCTATGACATCTTCTATTTAACGATAATTGAAACTCTGCGATTGTTTTAAAAATATTAGAAATAGTAGCCTCATCTAATTGACGTTGTTCATAATTTGCGTAGTTCAAATTAATCAATAATTCTTCGGCAAGTACTTTATCTAGTAAATCGTAAATATCACTAAAGTGATAATAGAA
Source organism: Staphylococcus sp. OJ82 (assembly GCF_000294465.1). Taxonomy (NCBI): domain Bacteria; kingdom Bacillati; phylum Bacillota; class Bacilli; order Caryophanales; family Staphylococcaceae; genus Staphylococcus; species Staphylococcus sp. OJ82. The sequence continues at coordinate 17,734 of NZ_ALPU01000002.1, forward strand.
CGTAGCTCTATTAATAAGTGCTTCTTCTGTAATATCTTTTACTGTTATATTTTTAAAATCTTTTTCATCTGAAAGCTTAATAAATGCTTGCATAATTGACTTTCTGGTTTTAATAACTCGTAAGTCTGATTTTGATTTTAGCATTCGACTCCCTCATTTTCTCCCAACACTTTGTCATTAGTGTTGAATATCCAACATTAATATATCTTTGTTGGTACTTATTGTCGCTATTAATACTTATTATAAAGCTATATTAGTTATATTTAAACTTTGGAGGTTATCTCAATGGAAAAAAACATGGTATGTGATATGTATTCTGGTATATGTAAACCAAGTGAGGAAAATGAAATTGAAACGATAAATTTTGATGTGAGCGCACCGAATTTAACTTTGTATTATGTAACAGATCCTATGTGTTCACACTGCTGGGCATTTGAACCAACTCTAAATAAATTACTTGTACAATATGGTCATTTATTTAATTTCCAAATGGTTATGGGGGGATTATTAGAAGAATGGGGAGACGGCCCGATAGATCCAGCGAATGGTATCTACAAGCCTGCAGATGTTACCCCACACTGGCAAGAAGTAGGGAATTATTCACGCATGCCTATTGATGGCACAATAATGGAAATAGATCCTGTTCAATCTTCATTTCCTGCATCTAGACTCTATAAAGCAATTCAACATGTAGATTCACCTGCGGCTGCAATTAAATTTACTAGATTAGTTAGAGAAGCTGTTTTTGTTTTTAATAAAAATATTTCAGATAAAGCAGTGCTTAAGCATATTGTTGAAGATTTATATAAAGGTGACAATACTATAGATGTTGACTCAATTTTAAACATCGCAGACAGCGACATAGGACAAAATCTACTTGCGGAAGATTTTAATTTAGTGAGTCAATTGGGCGTACGTGGATTCCCAACAATAGTAATCGTTAACAATGATAACCAAGGAACAAAAATTGTAGGGGCTCGCTCATTAGAAACTTATATATATGCACTAGAAAAATTAGATACTTCTACAACTATAGAGCCAAATCCATTGCCAAAATTCTCATTATATTTAAATGAACAATCAAGTTTATTTTCCAAAGAAATTGAAGTAATGTACGATATCGAAGAAAAGAATGTTCCAAATTTCATAGAGAAAGACTTGGACAAATCGAAATACACTATCTCGAACATACTTGGAGAAAACTATTACGAAGCAAAATAAATTAAGCTATTATTTGTGAATTATAAAATTTAAAAAGATGAAAACACTTTGAAAATTAGTGTTTTCATCTTTTTTATTTCCCGAGAAATAATTAAATAACAGAACAGACCCTTTTTAAATTTAATAATAAAGAATGCTAGTTACATCGTTGTTACATTAAATATTTAGATGCTATAAACAGTAAATTATCTTTATATCGCCTGGTGTTTTATCATGTAATCAGCAGAGGATTTTTTTAATTGTGTGATGCTCATATACGTTTTAAATATAAAAGTATAGGCATGATATTAAATTAGAAAATCATCAATATTCAATAAGGTTTATAAAGGAGTACTAAATAAATGACAAAACATATACCATTAAGTGTCCTCGAACTTGTAGGCATTTCAGAAAATCGAACAGTCAAAGAAGCGCTTGAAGCATCTATGGATAATGCAGAGCTTGTAGATCATCTTGGGTTCAAGAGACTTTGGTTTGCTGAGCATCATAATACAAAAAATCTTGCATCCAGTGCTACATCACAACTGATTGCGATGGCAGCAGCACGAACAAAAAATATTCGTGTCGGCTCGGGCGGGATTATGTTGCCAAACCATTCACCATTGCAGTTAGCTGAAAATTTCGGCACGACTGCACAACTTTATCCTGGGAGAATTGACCTTGGACTTGGAAGAGCGCCTGGCACTGATCAAAAGACATCACAATTGATTACACGTTCTGATAGTGATGCACAGACTTTTGCAAATTCTATTTTTGACCTTATGGGCTGGTTTAGCGACGAAGGTCTCGGTAACAGTGTTCCTGTGACTTCCACAGTAGGAACAGGTACGAATATACCAATTTGGGTATTGGGCTCAAGTATAAATGGTGCATCTATTGCTGGACAGCTTGGCCTGCCGTATTCTATTGCGACACATTTTGCACCTGATGACTATAAACAAAAAATTGACATGTACCGTTCAACATTCAAGACGGATGCGCCAACTTCTCAGATTGATGAACCGTATGTCATGGCGGGGATTAATGTCGTTGTAGCACCAACAGATGAAGAAGCAGAAAAAATTTGGACAACGACGATTCAAATGATGAGAGATATGCATACTGGTCAGCAACGTAAGCTACAACCACCTGTAGATCCCGAAGAATTAGGGTCAGAAGAACAAAGAAAAATGATGGAATCAATGTTCAGTATCAAAGCGGTGGGTTCACCTGAAACAGTTCGTAATAAATTAGAAGCATTCACTGAAGAGACTGGAGCGGATGAACTTATCATTGCGACTTATGCGTATGACCCAGAAAAAAGAAAGCAATCCATGGAACTACTCGCAGACCTGTGGTTCTAAAGCAGTGATGCTCAAGGAAGTTATTTTCATGGTTAATCAAAGTAAAAAACAAAAATCGTCTGATTAGATTTAAGATAATGAGAACTGCATGTCGTTTATGATATGCAGTTCTTTTATATATAAATAAAAAGTGAATAAAAATTATTTTAAAATTGAAATTAAGGATTTAATACATCTTTTTTAAAAGCTATTTGCTATATGCATCTTTAGTTTCGTATACTATTACTATCAAACTAAAGGGGAAATTATATGAACAATTCACAAAATCAAGTTATTCAAAGTTATAAAGAATTTTGGACGCGTTTTTTGGACATTAATGGCAGATCTACTCGCCCTGACTTTTGGCATCCTTTTTGGATTAACTTCGTAATATCTTCGCTTTTAGGAATAGTGTCAGCAGGTTTACTAAGCAGTGTATTCGCAATTGCAATTATTATTCCTTCATTTACCGTTATGGCCAGACGTTTACATGATACAAATCGTACGATGGTTCTTGCAATAGTTTCTCATATCAGCGGTTTTATAGCGATGGTGGCAACTATTGTATTTATTGTCGGTGTTTTAGCAGTTGCAAGCTCCGGTAGTGGTGGCATGATTGGTGCTTCATTATTAGCTGGTGCATTTGGTGCCGTTGTTGCTGGAGTAATAGCACTATATACTTTATATGTATTAGTTATCACTGGTAATAAAGAACCTAATAATTATGGCTCAGGGGGAAGCTGTGAAATTAACCCTCAGGCTCATACTCATTAGTTAAATAAATTCATTAAAGACTGTAGATAAAGGCTCAAAAGAGTTTTTACCTACAGTTTTATTTTGTGTTTTCTTTAAAGTAATGGTTCGATTTTTAAAATACTATCTCCAAAAATTAAATAAATGTTATAGTTTAAGAAACTATAATAGCGAATGCGATTAAATATTCAAATGGTGATGTGAACATCTATTTAAAAGTAGAAGATGCTAAAGTTATCGTCATCATGGAAAATAATGCACCGAATTTAACTCAAGAAAATGTAGAACAAATATTTAATCGTTTTTATATGGCAGATCGTTCTCGTATAGGATATGGAAGCGGATTGGGCTTATCAATTGCACAAAGTTATATGAAGAAAATGGATGGTACAATATACGCAAAATTAGAGAATGAAAAAATATCCATTATATGTGAATGGGATAAACGAAGCGAGTAAAAACTATAAAACTGCTTATATATCATTTCATTGGTTGTAAGTTATACGCTATAAGTATTGGAGAAGGTTGCCTATGAATAATTTTAAAAAGATATTTACAAGTAGCACGAAAACGGCAAATAAGAAAGTAATCACCGTATATGTGATTTTGCGCTTAATTGTTATGTTCAGCCTTATTAATGAATTGATATTTATCCAAAGATGGGATGTGATTTTCACCCTTGTTTTGACGCTTGTACTCTTTACTATTCCACAATTAACTGAACGATTATTAAAAATTGAAATTCCTAATTTACTTGAATTTATAATTATACTGTTTATTTTTAGTTCTACGATTTTAGGTGAACTTGGAGATTTTTACAGTTATTTTAGACTATGGGACACAATGCTTCATTCAATTAATGGCTTTTTAGCTGCAGGTATCGGATTTTCACTAGTATTTTTACTTAATAAAAATGTACGAGGAATCAATTTAAATCCACTGTTTCTGGCAATCGTTACATTTTGTTTTTCTATGACAATCGGTGTGATGTGGGAGTTCTTTGAATATACTGTTGATCAGGGTATGGGTATGGACATGCAAAAAGATCGAGTAGTTCAAAAAGTGAATAGTGCAGCTTTGGCAAATGAGCACAATACTGTGCATCACATTGATAATATTGAGAAAACAATTATAGAGAGTAAAGACGAGTCGGGAAATCATGTAGAAAATGTGGTTGATGGTGGCTATCTTGATGTCGGCATACATGACACAATGAAAGATTTATTTGTGAACTTGCTGGGTGCAGCTACATTTAGTGTGCTAAGTTATTCATACGCGAAATACGACCGGAAAAAATATAAATTTGTGAAGAATTTTATTCTAAAAAGAGAAAAACCATAATTGTTCACTGTCGATATTATGAAGTTAACGACACCTGAAATTAAGCTCAAATAGTTAAACCTGAGGTCCTTTTTGTTCAATATAATCAATTTTATAATTTAACTATTTGAGTTTTTATCTACAGAGCTCCTTTTTGGTATTGAGTTTTAAGTAAAATAAGTAATATAGTTAATAAAATGAATGAGGGTAACCAAACAAAATCCAAATTCAACATGCCTAGATAAATACAAACAGAAAGAATGGGTAGGCCGAGTGCATTTCCCAGGGAATAAACACTTTTTACAGTGTGACTTGCGTATTCTGTCACGATTATTTTTCTGAATATGATTCTTGCACCACCAAAAGATATACCAAAGCATAGCATTAATAGCAGTTTTATTATTATTGTATCCTCGTAGTAATACCACAGAACAGATATTGATATACTTATAATTAAAAAGATATTCATCCATTTATAGGACATATACTTACTAAGTAAAATACCGATAAGTGCCATACCAAGGCCTAAAGCACTATCTAATAATGCTACTTCGTGTATCTCTCGATTTTTATATGCTGTAAATGTAGGTAACATAAAATTGATAGTTCCTAATATTGGCCACATAAGCATACCAATTAGGTAATGAACTATTTTTACAGTTTCCTTTGAAGTATGTGCAGTTTCACAGGTAACATCATGTGTAATCAATTTTACTTTTTTAATGCCTAAGTGAAGTAAGAAGTAGACTATCCCGTATATTAAAAAAATCCAAAATAAAGCAATGAATTTCATAATTACTGCAATAAACAAAGGGCCTATCATTAAAGCGACTTGATTGACTGTCATTGAAAGAGAAATATATTTATTAATAAATTCTTCATTTTTATTCTCAACTAATTCAGAAAACCACAATTCTAAACTTGTTTCTAATAGGAAAAATACAATCCATAAAGCAAAATTCAAAAGTATTAATAAAAGCGTGTTTTGGTAAAGCATAGTGATAGCGATAACTATAAAAAATATTCCTAAAAAAGATAACTTTGTAAGGTTACTGCCTGAATAATTTTTGAAAAATAAATTGATTAAAAATGGAGTGAATATTGCAGGAACGAATGAGAGAATAGTTGAAATCGCTAAATCACTTGTAGATTCAGGACTGGCTAATTCCCAGTTAATCGCTAGAATTAATCCACCACAGATAAATCTATATAAAGCCGTAATGATTAAGTAATTATTCATTATAATCATCACTACTATCAAAAATTTTATTTGCTAAATCATTAGCTTTATTTATATGTTTATATATTTTAGTAGTTGGTAGATCGGGCCAGCTAAATTGTACTAAACCATCACGACTGCTCCAATTTTCAGGATCACTTATGATATCACCGATATTTTTTAATAAACTGATACGCTTAATTTCGGTATCTTTTGATATATCTGGGAAATTGATATTTGTTATTTTTCCTTTTTGTGCCTTCATGAAAGCTATTGCTGATGTGCTGTTTGGTCTGAATGTGAATGGAGGTTTGAGTTTGTTGTTTATATACATTGAAATATGTAGTTGGTAGGGGTTAATGCTGTAAGAAGATTCAACTAAATCCATAATAGCATCTCCGCCTGGTCTAGCTGCGGCTTCAATGACGTATAGATTGTTGTCTTTGATTTTTATTTCTATGTGAGCTACCCCACGATTAATTCCTAAAGATTTACATGATTGTATTGCTAGTTTTTTAATATTTTCATCTTTATATCTGTGGCTAGGAACTAAGTGGCCCATTTCAGTAAACCAAGGTCTTGGAGATAAATATTTTTCTGTGACAGTGATTACTTCATAGAAGTTTTCACCACATAAGACTTCTACAGACACTTCCTCGTGGCTATCGATAAATGCTTCAATAAGAAACGTATTTTTAGAAACTTTGAAAGAATCAGCATAAGCAGCCATAACTTTTTGAGATTTCATGTAAGCTTCCTTACATTCTGCTTCATTATGAGCTAAGTAAACACCGCCACTACCACCAAAATCTACAGGTTTTATAATAACGGGAAATTCAAATGTTTGTATCAATTCTTTCAATTGTTCAATAGTTTCAAAAAGTTTCGATTTTGGAGTAGGGATATCAGCTTTTTCAAATACGTTCTTCATTAGATGTTTATTTCTACAAGCTTCTACGACTTCATCATCAAGGTAAGGCAACCCGTAGTCTTTGTTTAACTTATTAGCTACTTTAAGTGTCCAATCATTTAAAGGAACTATAGATTTAGGTTCATAACCTTGTGCTTTATAATAGTCTATTTCATTTTTTATATCCTCATAACTTAAGGGGTCTGCATCAATACAAAAATCAAAATAAGCATTGTATTTATATTTCGAACCTTTTATTGCTGTCCATATCTGAAAATCTCCTATTGATTTTCCACCGGCATATGATCGTTCTCTAAGGAATTGATCAGCTCCTAATAACAGTAAATATTCTTCCATATTAGCCTCCTTAATTTTTATGCATATTTTATTACATAAAAATAATACCATATTAATGTAAATTTAAACAATTGGTAAAATGATTATTTTGTTATAGTATTGTGATTTATTTTATATAGTGTTACTTTGTCTTGATTAGAAGTTTGGAAAAACTTAGTGAGCTGATTGATTAAGAAGTATCATGATCTAAGTTAGCGTACAGATTTGAGGTTAATATATTAAAGGATTTTAAAGTTATAGTTTGGGGATGAAATCAAATTTCATATTTTTGATTTCATCCCCAGTTTTTTTTATTAAAATAAAGTTTTATTCTTCTTGCAGTTCATTGTATCCAAAGTCAATTTCAAAACCTAAATCTTGAATCATTTTATAGTCTAGTTGATTTGGCTGTCCTCCAGTAATTAAATAGTCTCCTACAAATATTGAATTTGCAGCCTTCAAAGCTAAAGGTTGTAGTGAACGTAAATTAACCTCTCTACCTCCAGCAATTCTAATTTCTTTAGATGGATTAACCAGTCTAAATAAAGCAATTAGTCTTAAACATTTCATGGGAGTTAATTCATCCATTTCTCCGAACTTTGTGCCTTGAATAGGATGTAAAAAATTAATAGGAATACTATCGGCATCAATTTCTTTTAAGGCGAATGCCATATCAATAATATCTTGATTTGATTCTCCCATACCACAAATGACACCAGAACATGGTGAAATATTGTTTGCTTTCATAATTTCTAAAGTATTGGTTCTATCCTTATAAGTATGTGTAGTTACAACTGTTTCATGGTAGTTTTCGCTTGTATTTATATTATGATTATATCTATCGACACCAGCTGCCTTGAGTTTTTTAGCTTGCTCATCATTGGTTAATCCAAGACATGCACATACTTTCAACTGTGGGTGATTTGATTTTATTTCTTCTACAGTTCTACTTATATGGTCAATTTCTTTATTACTTGGACCTCTGCCGCTCATAACAATACAATAAGTGCCTATATTGTTTTCATGCGCTACTTTGGCACCACTAACGATTTGTTCTTCTGGCACTAAACTATAGCGCTGCTTTTGTTTCATATCCCTAGATTGACCGCAATAACCACAATCTTCAGGACAGATACCACTTTTTGCATTTAAAATCATGTTTAATTTAACTTTTTTGCCGTAATAGTGTTTTCTTAATATGTAAGCCTCGTTTAATAAATCTAATGTGTCTACGTTAGAATCTTCATATACTTTTAGCAACGTATCTTTAGTTAATATTTTCCCTTGTAAAATGTTTTCAGCTAATTTCATATTAATTCTCCTCATTTAATTAGGCTTTAATAGTTTCTCCTTTTTATAATAAGGCTATTTCTATGTAAATGTAAACTAAAATAAAAAATGGTTTACATTAACTCCGTACTAGCTGAAAATTCTGATGAGGGGGGAACAAGGTTTTATATTCAACTTGCTTAAGGAAGTTGAATAAAATTTACAAAAACTTAAAATTTGATTTGATTCATCTAAGTAGTCACGATAAACTAAAGTCATTGTAAAAAATATATTTACGAGGGGATAGTGTAGTGTTTAATAGTAGCGAACAATTAATTTTAGGATTTACGATCATTATTTATTTTATTTTTCTATTGCTCATGTCTGTATACATACAACGAAAAATTAAAACTTATGATGACTATAATATGGCAAGTAGAACGGTAACATTATGGCCACTGATTTTAACATTTGTCAGCACTGGTGTAGGTGGCGCGACATTGTTAGGTTATATAGAGAATGGTTATACATTAGGTATGGGACAGCAGTGGATTCATATAACTATGATGGCCGCTGTTATCGTACTTGCATTCTTTTTATTAAAACGTATTAGATTATTAGGTGAAAAGCACAATATGGTAACAATCGGTGATTATACTGCGCTTCGTTATGGAGAATCAGCACGTATTCCAACTGTTATCAGTTTCTTATTTGCTTATTGTGCGATGACAGGTATGCAGTTTGTTGCAATTGCTTCTATTTTGAATTTAACAATAGGATTAAATATGACAGCGGGTATTATTATAGGATGTATCTTGCTGACTATAAAAACTTATCTCGGCGGTTTAAAAGCTGTGATTTGGCAAGATGTTGTTCAAGGGACGATGCTAACGATTGGTATCATAGTACTATTCTTTGTGGTTATATTCTACTCAGGTAATTGGAGCGAAATTAAAGCTAATGCGAGTAGCCAAAATCAAAATGATATGTTGAACTTCCTTAATATCACACCAAATGAAATCTTAATTTATCTGTTAACATTAGCTTTTTATCAATTTATCAGACAAGATGTGTGGCAACGTATTTGGGCAGCTAAAGACTTGAAAACTGCGAGAAATGGTTATGGCCTCTCGATGATTATTGCGGTAGCATTAGGTGCAATGACAGTATTTATTGGTGTCTATGCTAAGTTTGGTTTGAATTTGGACATAGCAGAAACCCCATTAGTTTATTATAATGTCATCCAAAACGTGTTCCCATTTCCATTAGTCCTTGTAATGATTATAATATTATTAGCAGCAGTCATATCTAGTGCGGATTCCTTCTTTATTGCAGGTTCTTCATCTATAGCTAACGATATTATAAAACCAAATGTGAAAAGTGATAATCAGAATAAAATGCTGTTATATAGTAAACTTTCAGTGTTAATCGTAGCTGTGATTTCTTTAGTATTGGCGCTTATGATCCCAGGATTAGTAGATCTTATGGTAACAGGTACTGCAATGTCAGTTTCAGGCTTACTTGCGCCAGTGATGTTCGGTCTATTTTGGAAAAAACCTACGAAGCTTGCAGGTAACATTGCAATGTGGAGTGGGCTTGGTTCAGCAGTAATATGGCAAATACTAGGTCATCCGTTTGGTCTACATCCAATCTTAATTGGGTTGCCACTATCAATAATTATGTTATTACTTGTAACATTCTTTGGTAAAAAAGATTACGCAACAGTTTAAGCAAACAGTTCACCAAAACTTTATAATAAAAATCTCACTCATCTTATTTGATGAGTGAGATTTTTATTATAAGCTAATTGTGTTTTTTATATCATATACTTTCATATTAGATTATATCTCAAGTTATTCTTCTGATATTTTAACCACTTGTTTACCAAAGTTTTCACCAGAAAATAATTTTCTAAATGCATTAGGCAATTGATCAAAACCTTCATCGATTGTTACTTGTGATTTTATTTTATCTTCAGCTACCCATTTGGCAAGTTGTTCGCTTGCTTCTTTAAAATGCTCTGCAAACTGTCCTACTACAAAACCTTGCATTAGGGCTTGGCTTTTAACTAGTGTTTCTTGAATTCTTGGTCCCATTTCAGTTTGCGTATTATTGTAAGTTGAGATTGCACCACAAACAGGTACACGTGCAAATGTATTTAAATGTTTGAAAACTTCATCTGATAATTTTCCACCGACGTTTTCGTAATATACATCAATACCATTTGGTACAGATGCGGCAAGTTGTGCTTCAAAATCATCACCTTTATAATCAACAGCCGCATCAAAGCCTAATGTGTCTGTTAAATATTGTGTTTTTTCTTTTCCACCGGCAATGCCAACTACTTTTGCGCCTTTTATTTTAGCAATTTGTCCTACTACAGACCCTACAGCGCCTGAAGCAGCAGATACAACAACTGTTTCTCCTTCTTTTGGTTTACCTATTTCCAACAAACCAGTATATGCTGTCATACCTGGCATTCCTAAAATGCTTAAGTATAAATGTAGAGGAACTTCAGTGGAAGGTATTTTAGTCACTTGATTGGCATCAGTAGTGATTATTCTTTGCCAAGGTAAGACACCCGTAACATAATCTCCTTCTTCCAAGTATTCTACTTCGGATTTTATAACTTTCGCTAAAACATGCCCATCAATTGGTTTGCCGATTTCATAAGGTTTAACGTAACTTTTTGAATTATTCATTCTTCCGCGCATATAAGGATCCACAGAAATATAAATAGATTTTAATTGTACTTCACCTGTACTAGGTTCCGCTGTTTGGATTGCTTCGTATTTAAAAGTGTCATCTTTAGGTAATCCTTCTGGTCTTTCGTTTAATACAACTTGTTCATTTTGCATAATAATCCTCCGTTTTAATGTTTTTTAATTAGTGTTTAAACTGACTTGCTTAAATAAAATGATTTCTTGTAATAATGATTGCTTTTGAAGTATGAAAATCAAAGCTTTTTAATTGTTTTTCCTCCTCTTGCGTGGTTATATAATAAGATAACAGTTAAACCTTAGTTTAAGAGAAGGGATGTGCTTACATTGGAAAAATTTTATATTGATCAAGTAGCAAGCATATGTGATATAAGTAAAAGTAAATTAAGATTTTATGAAAAAAAGGAGATATTAAAATTTATAGAAAGAGATACTAATAATAAAAGGCTCTATAGTAAAGATGATATTGAAATGATAAAATTCATAAAATGTTTAAGTAATTTGAATATGAGTTTAAAAGAAATCAAAAAAAATACAGGTATGCTATATGATAATGAAATAGATATAAAAACAATATTAGAAGTACATTTAGGGGTTTTGAATAACCAAAAAGAAGTATTGAACAAAAGAATTGGAGTTATTGAAGGAGAGTTACTTCAAATCACTTAATTTATTACTCCCCAGTTAAAGTTGTGATATTAATATATGGAAAGTTCATTTGAAAAAGAGGTGTATTCATTTATGAGTATTGTTACAGTAATTTTAGTTTTATTAGTTGCTATTGAATTTATATATATAATGATATTACAAACGATTAAAACGACTTCCCTTAGAACTAGTAAAATATTCAATATTAAGCAAGAAGAATTAAAGCAGCCCAATTTAAAGGTTCTTATGAAAAACCAAGGTGTATACAATGGACTTCTTGGTGTGATGTTATTATATGCGCTGTTCTTTTCCCATAATCCTAGAGAATTAATTACTTGTATTTTAATTTATATCATTTTAGTTGCCGTATATGGGGCAATTACTAGTCAAAAATCTATAATTTTAAAACAAGGCGGGCTCCCTATAATCGCACTTATTGCATTGCTTTTTTAGTTTGGATTTAACTTATTGCCGTAATGATGAACTTTAAAATCCCCCTACTGTTATACAAGTAGGGGGATTTTATTATTCATCGACATCTGCAACAACTGTTTGTTGGTAATCAATTAAAATGACAGATCTAAGACCTGTACCTTGTTCTGATCCTTTTTCAACTGGACTCACATAATGACTTACATTAGGGTCGTAAACGCCGTAGGATTCTAAAGGGTTCTCCATTTCAAAAACTTCTATTATATTGTTTTCATCAGTATCTTCCGGATTATTCCCAGCAGCTTCCGGTACAGCGATAGCATTCGTTCCACCAACAATATTCTTTCTTTCAATTAAATGAGCAAAAGTAAACGGCTCCCCGTCTTGGTGTAAACAGTTCGGTGAGGAAACAGCTTTATCTCCGTCATTTTCTACATACAATTTAACGAAATGCACACCCACATGAATCGGTAAAATTTTATCTTCTTCGTTCCAAAACGTTTCATGATAGTTGGCTATGATAATATCGTTCAACAATTTATTACTTCTTATATTTTCATCAATAGAATGGAATTCTCTATATGAGCCAGAATGTTCTGGATTAAACTTCCCTTGAAAATAGGCAGAATAATCAACGCCATTTCTTTCAATGGTAGGAAGCCAAAAAACATCTTCTGTGCCAGGTAACACGATTGCTCTAGAGTATCTTCTATATCTATTAAGGTTAGGGGCATAATCATCTTCAGGTAGATCAGCAAAGTACGCTAATATTTCATTATAATCTTGTTCAATACCCTCATAATTTAAACTTTTCATTAAATCATATCTTGAATAACCATCTTTTTGTAATTTATTCATTATTCAATAGTATCCTTTCTGTTTTTAAATCTAATAATGTTTGAATGTCCGTACTAATTGCGTCCAATTGTTCATGATTCTTATATATGTGACTTAATAATCTCTTTTATATTTTATACCATTGTAAGTAGCAAACACAAATATCGATAAATTTTGATTTTCTAAAAATGAACAAAAACATTTTACCGATTTAATCCGACTATTCTTATATTATTTACCATTTTGGTGTTGACGAAGTATATAATATTCGCTATATTTACTAGCATAGATATTATCTGAAAATTCTATATATTGAGAATTTTCATCTTAGGAAATGAGTAAAGTAATTCAAAAAATATTAAATTAAATTTTAAAATTTCCTCAACAGTCACTATTAAGCACAACGAAACTACATTTAGGAGGAAAAACATATGCCGAAGAAGCAGATACATTTTAATGGATTTGTTCAAAACTCACCATCCCCACATTCATCTGGATTATGGAAACATGACAAAGACCAAGGTGCACATCATAATCAATTAGATTATTGGATAAATATTGCGCAAACTTTAGAGAAAGGTAAGTTTGATTCTATATTTATTGCAGACGTTTTAGGAACATATAGTGTTTATAATCAATCGAGTGATGCTGCAATTAAGCATGCAGTTCAACTGCCTGCGCACGATCCTATACCGATTATTTCTGCTATGGCTGCAGTGACAAAACATATTGGCTTTGCCCCAACAATTTCTACTACATATGCACAACCGTATAGTTTAGCTAGACAATTATCTACATTAGATCATCTAACTAATGGTCGTTTAGGTTGGAATGTTGTCACTTCTTATTTAGAAAGTGAAGCGATTAACTTAGGATTGAAAGAACGATTGCCAAAAGATTTAAGATACAACAGAGCAGATGAATTTCTCCAAGTCGTTTATAAACTTTGGGAGGACAGCTGGGAAGATGGGTCTGTAGTTAACGATAAAGACACGGATACGTACGCGGACCCTGATAAAGTGCATGAAATTAACCACGAAGGTGAATTCTTTAGTGTGCCAGGACCTCATATAGTTGAACCATCACCTCAAAGAACACCTGTATTATTTCAAGCAGGTGCTTCAGAAAAAGGTAAAACGTTTGCGGCGAAACATGCAGAAGCAGTGTTTACGAAACATACCTCAGTAGAATCATTGAAAAGCTATGTAGACGATATACACACAAGAGCTGAACAGCATGGCAGAAGTAAAGAAGATATTTTAGTATTCCCTATGGTACTCCCAATTATCGGAGAAACAGAAGAAGAAGCCTATCAAAAATACGAAGCATTAACAGAACATATTAGCTATGAAGGTTCCGCATCATTATTAAGTGGACATACAGGCATTGATTTTTCAGAGTATGACCCAGATCAGTATATAGAAGATATTGAGACGGAAGCGATGCAAGGCAATCTTAATATGTATACCAAAGACCCACACCATAAATGGACACTCAGAGAAGCTGTGAAAAATCATGGTCTAGGCAATGGCACAGCTAAATTTATTGGAACGAAAGAGCAAGTCGCTGATAAATTTGAATCATGGGCGCTTGAAGGTGGGGCCGCTGGGTTTAATATCGCCCAAAGTTATTCACCTGGCACATTTGAAGAATTTGTCGATTATGTTATCCCTGAATTACAAAAAAGAGGTCTATATAGAACAGAATACGAAGGCACAACACTTCGTGAAAATATGTTCGGTAAAGATCAAAAAACAATAAAGGAAAATCATCCAGCAAAAAACAAGAGTGCAGCGAATACTCTTATATAAATTAATAAAAAAGGAGTAAAGAACAATGGATGAAATTACTCTCTATACATGGATAGGCTTCATATTATTTATGATAGTCATGGTTATTGTCGGTTATATCAGTTCACGTAAGATGAAAAATATTGCTGATTTTGCCACTGGTGGCGGTAACATTGGGCCTAGAGTGCTTGGACTATCATTTGCAGCAACATACTTAAGTGCAGCCACCTTTTTAGGCTATCCCGGTTGGTCATATGAATGGGGTCTTAATAACTTATGGTTATTTCTAGCCATGTTTATTGGTGGACCCACGGGTGTCTTAATGGTGGCTAAAAAGGTAAGGAAATTGAATACAAATCAAAAATCTTTATCGCTTCCAGATTGGTTAGGAGATTTTTACGATAGTGATATAATGCGCGTAGGTACTGGCATTATCCTTCTTTTTAATATATTTTATATAGCCAGCCAGTTTGTTGCAGGCGCAAGGATTTTTGAATATTTACTCGGTATGTCTTACTTTAGCGGACTCGTCTTTATTGCGGTTATTGTTGTACTTTACGTATACGTTGGTGGCGCACTTGCAGATATCTATACCGATGCGATTCAAGTTGTAATTATGGCCATTGCAGGTCTTGCTGTATTTATCTCAGGAATTGTTATTTTTTGGAAAGGGAGTATAACAAGTACATTTGCTGGTATCGCAAATAATTTATCTAACCAAAATGAAAATTTAGTTAAGGTATTTAATCCAGAATCTGTACATTTCAACTCTTTTGCCATGGTTTTAGGTGCAATCGTTATACAGTGGGCGTTTGCTTCTGCACCACATTTATTCAATAAAATATTAGGTTTGAAAAATGAAAAAGATTTAGGAAAAATGATTAATACTTATATTATGGTCACGGGGCTATGTCTACTCGTGCTATTCGGTGGTATATTCGCTCGTGTCGCGCTTGGAGATAGTGTCGAAACGTCAGACTTAGCACTGCTTGACTATATCATTTGGGCATTTCCTGCAGTGATTGTAGCACTTTTCGGTGTGGTCATTTTAGCTGCAGCAATGTCGACAACAGATGGATTATTTGTATCTATTTCTACAGTATTTGCGAATGATATATTCTTGAAGTTCTTAGTTAAAAGAAAAATAATAAATATTAGTGATGAAAAAGCGAATAGAATTGCATTTCAAATAAGTAAAATCAGTGTGCCAATTGTAGGTTTATTATCATTTTTACTTGTTTTACAACCACCAAAGCATATGAGTGACATTATGTGGATTGGAATAGCAGGCATCGCAGCGGGCACATTAGGTCCTATCTTACATGCCATATACGCTAAAAGGAAAGCACCAGCGAGAGCAGCAGAGTTATCTATGTTTGTAGGGCTAGGTTCATATTTAGTCATTTACTTCGGCGGTATTATTCCAAGTACTATGTCGGCAGGGGCAGTAGCAACATTTATCGGTATCGCAACAATTACAATTGCTGCATTTTTCATCAAGCCAAAAGATAATCAAAAATATAATGTAGAAGAAGGTAATAATTAATGTTTGTTAATGAGATGTTATCGATATGGTTATATGGTTTTCTAGGAATGTTTGTTGTAGTGTTTATTTCGTTAAAAGTCGGATATTCAAATAAAGATAAATAAATAATTTTAAAAGGAGCATTTACATGCCATTAATTAAATTAGACATGATCAAAGGTAGAGAAAAAGAGGAAATAAAAAGTATTTTAGATATCACATATAACGTGATGTTAGATGCGTTTCAAGCACCAAAAGGTGATAAATATTTAATTGTGAATCAACATGAGGACTATGAAATGGAAATATTAGATACAGGCTTAGGCATCGAAAGAACGGATGACGTGATTGTATTTACTATTGTTTCAAGACCGAGAACAAAAGAACAAAAAACGACATTCTACAAAAATTTAGTGAATACGTTACATGAAAAAGTAGGCATTCGTAAAGAAGATATTATGATTAGTTTAGTAGAAAATACCGATGAAAACTGGAGTTTCTTTAACGGTGAAGCACAATTTTTAACAGGTGATTTATAATCTAACTAAAGGACATATTATTTCGTTAGATGACAACACTTATATAAAGCATAAAAAATACACTTCCACTTTGTAGCGGAAGTGTATTTTTGTGTTTATCAAAAATTAGAATTTATCTTTTAAGTCGTTAGCTTTATCTGTTGCTTGGTCTTTCAATTCTTCTTTTTTCTCGTCGTCATTTTTATAATTAAGTAATAGTGGAAATATCGATACGCTCAATTTAACAATAAAATTTGTCTAATCAAGTGTGTCCGGGTTTGCATTCAAAGGGCTAGTATCATAAAAAGTTATAGCCCTAATTTTAACCACCGCTTTTTAGCAAAAATTAAAAGTATGAAGTTGACTACAAATAATATCAGGAAAAATATAAATATAGTTAAAATTTGATTTGCAGGTAAAAACGCTTTATTACCATTTAATACTTGCTCGACTAATGGATATATATTGTTACTAGCTTCAAACGGAGCAATTATCCCAAAAATAGTTTTATTTATTGCAACTAGTATGATTGATCCTATCCAATAAATAATACTTATGCCTATACTTATAAGAACATTTGGCGATAGTACACTTATAGTTCCAATAATCAATATATATTGTAAGAGTACTAAAGAAAATAAAGTGAGTAATAGTAAAAAGTGCGAAAAATTTGAAAAAACAGCAGAAATTATTGTTAAACCAATTGTTAAAAATATAAGGCTTTCAATAAATAAAATAGCAGCTTTTTTATAAAAGAATTTAAATACGTTATCTCCAAGTAACTTATAAAACAATGTATTTTTATTACTATATTCTTTGTTTATGAAATAAGCAATTATGAAAGAGAATAATAAAAAACCAAATTCAGTAGCTACCGTGTATGTGCTGAAAAAATATTGTCCATATGTCAAATTGCTAACTTTATCTATACCAACTGGTAAAAAATAACCTAATAAAAATACAAAAATGAACAATATACCTAATGTCAAAATTATTTTATTTGAAATACTCTTTTTAAATTCTAATAACATTTTTACACCTCTTTATCTTTATAAGTTAATATAATCATTTATTAGATGATCTTTTGATGTATATTCTTCAATGCGTTTATCTTTAAATAAAAATTGCGCGCCGTTTATACTACTTAAATCTGATAAATTATGTGTTATATTTATAATTACTTTTGAAGGGTTATCTGAGATGAATTTATTTAGGAAACTATAAATATCATTAACTGTCTTTTTATCTAGAGCATTTGTAATTTCATCTAGGATTATTATTGATTTATCCTCTAGTAAAAAACTTAATAATTTTAATTTTTGTTTTTGACCATCACTTAAATTTTTAATGAGAATCTTGCTAGGTATTGACTCTAGATTAAGCATCTTACTAATCTCTTTAAATTTACTCTCATTATTAAACTTGCATTTCAGTAAATCAAATAGAAAATCCTTACTTATATCATTAGGTACATTTGATGAACTAGAAATAAGAGTTGTGTTTTGTGACACTACTTTAGGTATACAACCATTTCTATTTAATATGAAATCTTTAGCTAGTTGTGATTTACCAACACCATTTTTTCCAACAATATGATTTATTTTCCCCTCATAAAAATATAAATCTGAATTTGAAACTAATTCTTTATTCTTTAATTTTAAAAAATATGATTTCCCCAATAAAATA
Source organism: Staphylococcus sp. OJ82 (assembly GCF_000294465.1). Classification (NCBI taxonomy): domain Bacteria; kingdom Bacillati; phylum Bacillota; class Bacilli; order Caryophanales; family Staphylococcaceae; genus Staphylococcus; species Staphylococcus sp. OJ82. Next base: position 36,239 of record NZ_ALPU01000002.1, read on the forward strand.
GCCAATGTATTAAAGTATTAACAGTAATTATTATCCCTATTCCTTGTACTAATAGAACCAACCAATGGTTTTTCGTAAAATTATGAAATTCATCTAAAGAAAGGAGGGTGTTATTCGAAAGTATTATAACACACAATCTAATTTCATTTTATAGTAACGGTAAAAATTTTCAAAAATATATTTATTGAATTGCTTAAATACATAATTTTGTCAAAATTGAATTTCTATAGTAAAAAGAACGTTAAAATTTTATATACACATAGAAAAATATAATTGAACTGTCTCCAAATTGTGGAAAGAAAACCAAATATTATCACTAACTTAAACCACTAAAATAACCGCCAATAATGAGTCATCTCATCATTGGCGGTTATTTTAATTTAACTATATTTCAAAAATTAGAATTTATCTTTTAAGTCTTTAGCTTTGTCTGTTGCTTGGTCTTTCAATTCTTCTTTTTTCTCGTCGTCATTTTTAATTTCGTTGGCCTTATCTTTAGCTTTATCTGTTGCTTGATCTTTATACTCGTCAAACTTACTCATAAATAAACGCCTCCTTAAAATGTTATATTACTATGATTCCACATATCAAAGAAGTTAAACATATTTATTTTTAACTTTTTCCATAATAAAGAAAATATTTTAAAACCTAGACAAACCCTGTGCTAAAAAGCATTAGGTTTGTCTTTTAGTTTTATTATATAACCATAAAATCTAATGAGAAAACGTTTTCAAATGACACATTTTTCAACTGTAAAAGTATTAAAAATTAATCTTTATTAAGTTGAATTCTAATTAAAATATAAAAATAAGCGTGAATAATACGAAAACAAAAATAATTTTTTAATAAAGGAATAGTATTTTTATGAATACAATGTAATATGTAATCATACCTAATATTAGAGGGAGAGTTTATGCAGTGAGAGAGAGACAGAGGTTTTCTATAAGGAAATTGGGAGTTGGCGTTGGATCTGTATTGATTGGTCTTACGATTTTTGCAACAAGTGGGAACGTTGCATCGGCTGATGAGAGACAAAATAAGGGAGATAGTTTTGAATCCGTCGTGTCAGATAAAAGTGTAGGCGAAATTGGGAGCCCTATACAAAATGATACAGAAAAGCCAAGTGAAGATGAAAAAGGTACGATTGAAACTGCTCAACAAGAAATTGAAAATGTGAAAGCTGAGAATACATCAGAAGTTTCAGAAGAAAAGTCAGAATTATCAAACGAAAGTAAAGAAGAAGTAACACAAGAAGAGATAACAACATCAACAGAAGATGTGAAAAGTACGGAAGAAGTTTCACAAGAAACACCAAAAGCATTACCTGAAGAAGATACAGAAACGTCGCCTGAAGATGAAAAAGATACAGAAGAAGTGACACAAGAAGATACAGAAACGTTACCTGAAGACGAAAAAGACACAGAAGAAATAACAAAAGAAGACTCGGAAATATCACCTGAAGATGAAAAAGAAATAATTGAACCGGCTGAAGAAGGATCAAAATCAGAAGATGAAGATATAGCAGAAACAAATGCGACACTTCAACGAAGAGCAGATGTAAATAATCAAGCTACTGAAGGTATACAAACCTATGCTGCGCTTGCAGATGTTACACTTTTGGATAATATGGAGCTAACAGCGACTCATAATAATGGTGTATTAAATCTACAATTAGAGGGGAGACCTTTAGTTGGTTTAGGCGTAGGAAATACGTATCCAACATTCCAATTGTCTCCACAATTCCGTGATTTAATGGCAGATCCTAATTTTTTAAATGCTATAGAATTAGATTATGATTTACCAGGATTGCTTGGTGTATTAAGAAATACTGGAACTTTACAGGGCAACGAATTGACGATTGACCCTAATACGGGTGTAGTTTACGGGATAGTTGAAAATTTAGTGAATTTAGGTGTTGGTAGTAGAGTTACTTATAATTTGATGATTGATTTAAACCAATTGACAGAAAATGGTATGTTACCTGAATCTGATCTACCAGGAAGACAAGAATATAATTTTTCATCAGCTGCGGGTAGTGGTTTAATAAATGTTGATCTTCTCGCAAACAGCGGAAATGACACATCTATTGTTATAGAAAACGAAGAGGATTCAGAGTCCATTAGTGAAAGCGAATCATTGAGTACGTCAGAGTCACTCAGCGAAAGCGAATCATTAAGTGATTCCGAATCACTAAGTGAAAGTGAGTCATTGAGTGCCTCCGAGTCATTAAGCGAGAGTGAATCGTTAAGTACGTCAGAATCGCTAAGTGAAGTTGAAAGTGAATCACTAAGCGAAAGCGAGTCATTGAGCGCATCAGAGTCGCTAAGTGATAGCGAATCAATGAGTACATCGGAGTCATTAAGTGAAAGTGAGTCGTTAAGTACATCAGAATCACTAAGCGAAAGTGAATCATTAAGTACGTCGGAATCACTAAGCGAAAGTGAATCATTAAGCACGTCAGAATCACTAAGTGAAAGTGAGTCATTGAGTACATCAGAGTCATTAAGCGAGAGTGAATCATTAAGTACGTCAGAATCACTAAGCGAAAGTGAATCATTAAGCACGTCAGAATCACTAAGTGAAAGTGAATCATTAAGTACGTCAGAATCACTAAGCGAAAGTGAATCATTAAGCACGTCAGAATCACTAAGCGAAAGTGAATCATTAAGCACGTCAGAATCACTAAGTGAAAGTGAATCGTTAAGCACTTCTGAATCACTAAGTGAAAGTGAATCATTGAGTACATCGGAGTCACTAAGTGAAAGTGAGTCGTTGAGTACATCAGAATCATTAAGTGAAAGTGAATCATTGAGTACATCAGAGTCATTAAGCGAGAGTGAATCACTAAGCACATCAGAATCACTCAGCGAAAGCGAGTCATTGAGCACATCGGAGTCACTAAGTGAAAGTGAGTCATTGAGCACGTCCGAGTCGTTAAGCGAGAGCGAATCAATGAGCACATCAGAATCATTGAGTGAAAGCGAGTCATTGAGTACCTCTGAGTCACTAAGTGAAAGTGAGTCGTTAAGCACATCCGAATCACTAAGCGATAGCGAATCGTTAAGCACATCCGAATCACTAAGTGAAAGTGAGTCATTAAGTACATCCGAATCACTAAGTGATAGCGAGTCGTTGAGTACCTCTGAGTCACTAAGTGAAAGTGAGTCGTTAAGCACATCCGAATCACTAAGTGATAGCGAGTCATTGAGCACGTCAGAGTCACTAAGTGAAAGTGAATCATTAAGTACGTCGGAATCACTAAGCGAAAGCGAGTCATTGAGTACATCGGAGTCACTAAGCGAAGTAGAAAGTGAATCAATGAGTACGTCTGAGTCATTAAGCGAGAGCGGATCAATGACTTCATCTGACCCAAATAATTCATTAGATTCTACAAACACAGTAGAAGCATCAAACAATTTATCAGGTTCTACAAACTCAGCAGAAGCAACGAACAATTCATCAAGTTCTATAGACACAGCAGAAGCATCAAACAATTCTTCAGATTCTACAAATACATTAGAATCAGCAAATGATTCAGATTCTGAGAATGAAGCGAATCAAAATGATAAAGATAAAGACAAAGATTCAGAGTTACCAGATACAGGTGACGATACAACGAAGAATGGATTGTTAGCAGGTATTCTTGGACTAGGTGGTTTAGCACTACTGAGAAGACGTCGTAAAAAAGAAACTGATAATAATTAATAACATTTGATTTGAAAATCAATACAAAATACAGCTGAGGATATTCTCCTTGGCTTATTTTGTTATAATAAGTTAATAAATATTTCTATAGTTATAGGAAGTGTAATATATGAGTGAAAATATAAATGAAAAAGAAGAATTAGATCAAATAAATAAACAAATTGAAGAAGAATTAAATGAATATGATGCTGAAAAAGATCAACAAAAAGCAAAAAAAGAATTTCTGACACTTAAGTTCTTTGGCACGTCTATTATATTGACCTTTATGATTTTTAGCATAGTGAAATTGTTTGTTTGATAAGTAAAATTGTGATTTTAACTTTAGTTATTGAGGTGTAATACATGACGATATATAACATGAATTATGGCATTGGATGGGCAAGTAGTGGTGTAGAGTATGCGCAACTTTACAGAGCTCAAGCTTTAAGAGGAAGAGCGGAAACATTAAAGTTTGTGTTTTTAGAATTTATAAAAACTGAAAATATACAAACCTTAACAAAAAATTTAGGGTTTAATGATGATGAAGTGGTATGGTTATACCAATTTTTCACAGATATAAAAATAGCACCTTCAAGTGTTAAATTAGATGAGATTATTCAATCACTCAATGACGACATCACTAAAACAGAAGCTGAAGGAAAAATTAAAAAGTATTTTTTTAATAAAAGCAGTAACTATATCGTATGTCATTTGAAAGACGAAGATAGCGATATTGTTGATAGAGTCGAATATGTATCAAGGGGGAAGTTACTACGCAAAGATTATTATTCCTATGTACGTGTCTTTTCAGAGTATTACGCCCCTGAAGATAATATGGCTAAATTATATATGAGAGTCTTTTACAATGAAGACGGTTCTACAGCATATAATGAATATGTAAATGGTGATGATAGTATGTTTGTCTTTAAAGATAGAATACTATATTCCAAACAAAATTTTATTGCATATTTCATGGAAAAACTTCAGTTGTCGCAGGAAGATATGATTTTATTAGATCGCTCAAAAGATATTGGTCAAGTTATGATAGAAAATAAAAATCAAGCTAAATTAGGTGTAGTGATTCATGCAGAACATTATAATGCATCGACAACGAACGACGATTATATACTTTGGAATAATCATTATGAATATGTATTCACTAATGCGCAGGAAATTGATTTCTTTATCACAGCAACGGAAATTCAAAATAAACTGCTGACAGAACAATTTGAAAAGTATAATCATATCATGCCTAAAATATATAAAATACCTGTAGGCAATTTAACAACTTTAACACAACCTTTAAATAGAAAACCTTATTCTATTATTACTGCTTCAAGATTAGCAGCTGAAAAACGTGTAGATTGGTTAGTTAAAGCAGTCGCAATTGCGAAACAACAAAGACCTGAAATAACATTTGATATATATGGAGAAGGTGCTCAAAAGCAGGCATTGCATAACCTTATTCGTGAAAATAATGCAGAAAGTTATATCACATTACATGGCCATGTAAATTTAAATCAAGTATATAAGAATTATGAATTGTTTCTATCAGGATCAACGAGTGAAGGCTTTGGATTAACATTGATGGAAGCGATTGGTTCAGGATTAGGGCTTATTGGTTTTGATGTTAATTATGGAAATCCGACTTTTATTGAGGACAAAGAAAATGGCTATCTCATACCTATTAAATTAAATGTAGAGTCAGAGTCAGAAATAGTAGGAAAAATTGCTGAAGCTATAATTCGATTTTTTGAAAATGATACAAATGATTTCCATGAGGCATCTTATAAAGTTGCTGAACAATTTACACAAGATGCTGTAAAAATCCAATGGAATAATTTAATTGAAGAGGTGCTTTATGATTAATTTATTTGAAGCTTTCGATAAACAAACAATAGTCCTTTATAATTCATTTAAATTTTCTGGTATGAATAGACAAACAATCGTTATTGAAGCAGATGGCTTTCTTCCTGATGATATTAAAACCCCATATGAATTCTTTGCAGAAAATGAAAATTTGCCAGTTAAACCATTATTTTTTAACCAAGTTAAAACACCGAAATTCTGGTTGATTGAAGGCAATAATAACGATGCTGTAATTAAAGATACAGGAGATATTAAAGCGAGAATTATTTATAAAAAGAATTATAAACATAGAATCGTAGAACGTATCGAGTGGTTAAATAAACAAGGGCATACGCAGTATATTGATTATTATAATAAATACGGATACAGTTATGCACAAGTAGTATTAGATCCTAATACCCATAAAAGAATATTAAAACGTTACTATAACGCTAAAGGTGAAGTGTTTATGGTTGAGAATTTCATCACAAATGATGTTATTTTGAATTGGCAAGGCAAAGAATACTTCTTCCATTCGAAAATACAATTTGTTAATTTCTATATTCAAGTTTCAGGATTAGAATCCGAACAATTTTTAATTAACTCATTTTCAGTACCAGCCGCAGTGATGAATGGTTTAAGCGAGCCTAGCAATGATTATTTTTATTGGCAAGGTGATATTACGAGCGATATTATTCGTCATATGGAAAATATACTATCTAAAGAACGTAGATCATTCAGTATTATTGTGCCGAGCGATGAAGCCTATGAACAACTTAAATCATCCATTAGTGATAAATGGAAAAATAGAATATATAAATCTGGATATGTATATAAATTCCTGAAGTCTAATAGTCATTCTAACCAAGTGCTAACACTAACAAATTCTGATCAAATACCGCATTTAGAACAAATTGTACAAGCACATCCACATTTAGATTTTCATATTGCAGCTATGACTGAAATGTCTAAGATATTAATGAACTTGAATAAATATACCAATGTTAAATTATATCCAAATGCTAAAAAGACTGAATTTAAAGCACTTTATAAAAAATGCGATATCTATTTAGATATTAATAAAGGTAACGAAATATTAGATGCAGTTAGGGCAGCCTTTGACTACAAACTATTAATTTTAGGTTATGATACCACTGCACACAATAAGGTAGTAACAGCACCAACTCATTTATTCGATGTAGAGCATCCTGATATGCTAATCAGTGCGTTAGAGGAAGTTACACAACACAATGACACATTCGATAATTACTTAGAATTACAATTACAACAAGCTAATGCTATCGATAAAACAACATTTATTGAATCAGTAAATTAATAAATCACACAATAATAAAAACTCCCAATGACTTTATAATTAAGTCATTGGGAGTTTTTGCTAGAGTTCTTGTTTATTAAATATTTTAATTGATGAAATGTATGAAACTATTAATAAAATAATACCTAAAAGTGCATAGGTACTAACTACGAGTAAATTACTTGTTAGGTTAGCTATACCTTCAATTGATCCAGATGAAGCGAGAATTGGCATAATAAATCCAAAGAATATTAGGAAAAATAAAGCTATTACTATAAAAGATGTTGTGATTAAAATAACATTTGAATTTTCTGGTCCAAATTTAAATGTTAAAGGGAACATTATAGCGTATGAACCAGCGCCACCTATACCTATTAACATAGATACTAACGTGAGATTTAAATTTTGTGTTATGAGTGCTAATGGTATAACACCGATGATAAGTCCTATTAAAATAAGAACACCGTAGAAGATGAAATAACTGTTTACGTATGCACTTCTACCTTTAGGTAAAGTCGACACATAATACATCCATTTTGAATCCTTCTCATGTTTAATGTTATCAGTTACAGGTGTAATAAGAAAAATCATTGGTAAAAAACATGTCATGATAGGGTTCATAAATGTGAATAGTATACTAGCGACAATCCCTACAATTAAGTAAGTAAAGAGTGATTTTTTTGATGAGTAATAACTGCTAAGTGTTAATCCCTTCATTATTTATCACCTCTCATAATTAATGTGGTTGCGTCATCAATATTTTGCAAAGATCTCGCATTTGTTATTTGGCTGCGATTATTGATTAAAGTAGTCCTCGTGTTATTACGAGCCCTTGAAGCTACAATAAGATCATTTGGAATATTGAAATCTTCTTCAGATTGCTCAATAATGCCATAATTATCCAACAAGTTTTGTTTATTTTCTTCAAAAATAACTTTGCCATCTCGCATAAATACTAGTTTAGTTGCAAGCTGTTCAATATCTTCTGAAATATGAGATGAAATTAAAATCCCATTATCTTCTTCTATGTAATCCTCTAACATTTCAATAACTTCTTCACGACTTGAAACATCCATACCGGCAGTAGCTTCATCAAGAATGAGAAGTTTACTTTCGTGTGCTAACGATATTGTCAAAGCAGCTTTCATACGCATACCACGTGAAAAGGATTTGATTGCATTATTATTAGGTAACTCAAATTTATCGATTATTGAAAAGAATTTTTCGCTATTCCATGATTGATAAATATTAGAAAACACTTTATCAATTTCTTTGATTGTTAGTTTGTTTGGTACACGCAAATCATCAAATACAACACCAATATTTTCTTTATAATTGGAATCACTTTCTGTTATAGTTTCATCGAAAAAAATGACTTCTCCACTGTCTTTAAAGCGATTTCCTACCAATGTATTAATCAATGTAGATTTACCCGAACCATTTTTCCCAATTAAACCTACAACTTCTCTTGGTTTGATTGATAGTGAAATATCGGAAAGGTGAAAGTCAGATTTTGTGTAAGACTTATTTAAATTTTGAACTTTTAAAAGGTGTTCCATAGATACACTCTCTTTCTATATATTATATTTATAAATAAAATTTACGGACTTTTAACATATAACCAAATGCATTATAGATAAAAAGAATAATAATAAGGAGCAATCCTAAAAGTTGGTTGATGCCAGTAATTAATGAGAATAAACCTAATATCATTCCACCAATAATCAATAAAGTAAGATTGATATGGTAAATTTTGAACATAGAGACGAGTGTTATATGACGTTCGCCTTCGTCCATGATATCTAGAATTTTCTCTGTATACTGAGCTTCACCTTGTTTTGGATAACGACTATCAAATTTCCTTACAAAGAAACCAATCATTAGAGAAGGAATAATTGTGATTAAATAAGGAATAATAGGATAAAAAATATCTCCTTCAGAAGCATTTACCATCACTATAATAAGCATACAAATTAAACTAATTAGAATTTGAACATAATAAATGAAGCTCGTTCTCATAAACATCATATTTGCCTTCTCTTCAAATTCATCAGCTTGTTGACCCTCTATATCATGGTTCATTTTTGATTTGAATGTGAGTGCATTTTTTTGAACTTTATATAATACTAGCGTAAGGATTATATTAATGAGGGATGCAATGAGACAAACAATGATTGTAATTTCGTGGCTTGCGAAACTTATGCTTGAAAAATGGCCGTTATTTTCAAATATGCTAAAGGATAAGCCAATAATACCACCAATGAGTCCTCCTACTAAAACAAGCAATAAATAGCGTCCTACTTTCATAAATCTTCCTCCTCAATTATGAAGATGTTTTCAACGGGTTCATTAAATATGCGAGCAATTTTAACAGCTGTCAGAATTGATGGCATAAAATCATTACGTTCTATTAAGGAAACAGTTTGTCTAGAAATTCCTGCGTTTTTAGCAAGTTGTGTTTGATTATAGCCATCACGTGCACGTAATTCTTTAAGTCGATTGCGCATTATTGATCAACTCCTTAAGGTTAATATATATTAATTTTGTCATTTTGACAACTATATTTGTCAAAATGACATATATCGTGTATGTTATATGTGAGAAATTTATAATATGAAGAGGGGGGTCATTATTATGAAAAAAATTGATATTATAGGTAATGATTCGTTAATAAAGGCATTTTCTAAATATCAAATCGCCTTATGTATTGTTTTTGGTGGCGTGTTTTTTGTCATGGTAAAGATGTCTGATACTATTGATATTTTCGATTCAATGTTAGCTAATATATTTATTGGAATAGGGTTATTTATAGGGACATATATCGTACATGAATTAATTCATGCTTTGTTTTTCAAATTATTTTCACCATTGAATAAGGTGAATTTTGGTATGGCTAACGGCATGATTTATTGTGCAATACCAGGGGGAAGCTTTACGCCATTAACTTTTGCTATAAGTGCAATAGCACCATTTGTGATTATTACTTCAACTTTCATCATAACTTTTTATATGGGAATTTTACCCAAAGTGTTCTTTTTATCATTTGCTACCATGCATACAATGTCATGTGTTGGAGACTTTTATTGGGTGATTAAAATGATACAAACGCCTAAGCATTCTAAGATTGAAACTACAGATAGTGGCATTGTTATCAGTTAAAACTTGGAAGTTACGAAAAATTATTTCGATATTCAGACGCACTAATTTCAAAATGCTTTGTAAAATTTTTAGAAAATAGTAAAGGATCCTTATATCCGACTTTACTTGAAACTTCACATATCATGTTATTCGTATGTATAAGTAATTGAGATGCATGATACATACGGATATATGTTAAGTATGCTTTGGGAGAACAATTTAAATTCTTCTTAAACAGCTTGAATAAATGACTGCGAGTGACATTAACATATTGCGCAACATCAACGACACTAATATTCTTGTGATAGTTTGAATTGATAAATTCGACTGCTTTTTGGATATCTTCGTTAACAATATCGACGTTAACTGAGAAATTTTTAGGAAACTGTTCTTGTAGCATATAAACTAATTGGTATATATGCTGCATGATTAAAATATCATGTGAGTTGCTAGACGCAATGGTTTTTGAAAGATTACAGATATTTAGAATCGTTTTTTTAATTTCAGAAGTGTCTTTACCTTTAATGACGTGATCATCAACGATATAACTGCGTGCTAAATAATCTAGAATCTGTTTACCGCTAATACCAACCCAATAATAAGTCCAAGGTTTTGAAAATGAAGGCTTATATTCAACTTCCATACCTTTTTCTAGTAAAAACATATCGCCTTTTTTTAAGTTAAAACTCTCCCCATTATATTTAAAAATACCTTCACCATGCGTCACGATATGTATGACAGATGTTTGGAAAACTGTATAATTATAACCTACGTTTGGTACACCGACTTCAATACCACATTCTACTAAATTAGCATCTATTAACTTTTTGCTAAATTTTTTCCATAAAACTTGCATAACACACCTCTCAATTCATTATATTGAACTTCTTTAGACTTATATAACCACATTATAATAACAAAATGCAACATTTTGCCATATAACATCATCATTATGCTATTCACTACACGCACTTTAAGTTGGTAAAATGACATTAACATATATGTAAACGCTTTAAAAAGTGAAATTTTAGAGGTGGAGAAGATGGATAGATATTTAACTGGAAAGCAAAAATTAGCTTTTGGATTTGGTGCAATAGGGAAGGACGCCATATTTAATATTGTTGGGCTCTTCTTAATGTTTTATATCACAGATATTGTAGGTTTATCTCCTGCGTTTGTCGGAGTTATGCTTTTTGTTGCACGTATTTGGGACGCGATTAATGACCCGATTATGGGGATGATCGTTGATAATACGCGAAATAACTTTGGTAAGTTCAAGACTTGGCTCGTTATCGGTACGCTTGCTAATGCTATTGTTACAGTCTTGCTGTTTACGAATTTAGATTTATCTCAAACGTCTATGTATATTTATATATCGATTATGTATATTTCCTGGGGAATGACATATACGATGATGGATATTCCATACTGGTCTTGGTTACCGAACTTGACGCATAATCCTAGAGAACGTGAAGAGATTTCAGTTATTCCTAGATTTTTCGCAAGTTTAGCTGCATTTATTGTAGGTACTTTTGGTTTGTTCTTTATACATAAATTAGGTGATGTCTTTGGTAGTGGCAGTGATTCAGTAGGGATTTTTGTCTTTGCCGTAATTTGTAGTATTGTTTTTATCTTTACGATAAGTGTAACAGTATTCAAAGTACCTGAAGATCATGAAATGGAAAAACAAATAGGTATTAAAGTTAATTTTAAAGATATTGGTCGTATTTTATTTAAAAACAAAGAATTACTTGCCATCATGGGTGTTTTATTAACTTTTAATTTATGTCTACAAACGCTTAATGGTTCTATCATTTATTACTTTAAATATGTAGTGAATGCGGAACATTTATTTTCAATTTTTAATTCAATGATACTGTGTGAAATGCTTGGTTTGCTACTTTTACCACGTTTTATTAAATGGGTTGGTAGAACTAGAGCGTTTAATACATCTATTACGCTTATCATAACTGGTTTGGTTATTATTTTAATATCAGGCTTCGTGGCGCCACAGAGTACTATCTTAGTCATTATAGGTGCAGGTATGTTACGTGTTGGTTCAGGATTTATGATTGGTATTACAACAGTGTCGCTTGCAGATGTGATTGATTATGGTGAAGTGAAGTTTGGACAACGTAATGAGAGTGTGATCACTTCCACAAATACGTTTTTAACTAAAGCATCACAAGCAGTTGCCGCTTTAATTGTGGGGATTGGGTTATCTGTATTAGGTTATACGCCGAATGAGGCACAATCAGAGGCCACAGTTAATGGTCTGCGTATCATGATTATTGTCGCACCGCTAGTTTTCGTTAGTCTAACAGCATTTTTATATCATAAAGCATTCCATTTAAAAGGTGACTTTTTAAATGATATTGAGAAAACACTCCGATATAAACGTCAGAGAGAACATAGAGAGAATATTAAATAGAGGGGATGTCATTTTATGTTAGAAGAACAATTTCATAAAAATATGGAGATTCAGCATGTGAACTTGATGCCAAGACGTGCATTTTATATACCTTATCAACGAGGGGAGGCTGACTACCGTTTAGAAACACGTTATAATACAAAAAATGTGACATTATTAAATGGTGATTGGCACTTTGAATATTTCAATTCTCTAGAAGCATGTTTAAACCAACCTCAACAGATTAAAAAGGATATATTGCCAGTACCGTCTGTATGGAATTTATATGGCTACGATCAAATACAGTATCTTAACACACAATATCCAATTCCATTTGATCCGCCATATGTTCCGAAGTACAACCCATGCGGACGTTATACGCGTTCTTTTGAGTTAAGTTCATATGATGTGCAGAGTGATTATCATTTGAATTTTGAAGGTGTAGCTAGCGCATTTTATGTATGGATAAATGATCAATTTGTAGGTTATAGTCAGATATCTCATGCTATTTCAGAATTTGATATTTCAAAATTTGTACGTGATGGAGAAAATACGATACAAGTTCTTGTATTAAAATATTCAGATGGCACATATTTTGAAGACCAAGATATGTTCAGACATTCAGGTATTTTTAGAGATGTTTATATTTTAAAACGAGCGCAATCACGTGTAGATGATTTTAAAATTGAAACACATTTAAATGATGATTTGGATAAAGCAACGATAGATGTGAACTTGGCACGTAAAGAAAGATTAGACCAAGTTGAATTACACTTATATAATCCATATGGTGAATTAGTAAGCAGTACTCAAGTTTCAGAACAGTGTAGCTTTACAGTTAACAAACCACAATTATGGTCAGCAGAAAGCCCTGTACTTTATACGTTAGCAATTACTACTGCTCAAGAAGTGATTACCCAAAAAATTGGTGTTCGAGAAGTTAAAATCAGAGATAATCAATTTTATATTAATGGACAATCTATTAAATTACGTGGCACCAATCATCATGATAGTGATCCTAAAACAGGCTATACGATAAATGAAGCTCAATTTATGAGAGATTTAGAGCTTATGAAGCGAGGTAATTTTAATGCAATTCGTACAGCACATTATCCGAAATCGCCTTTATTCTATGAATTAACAGACCAATATGGCTTTTATGTGATGAGTGAAGCAGATTTAGAAACGCATGGTGTAGTTCGTCTATATGGTGAAGAGAACACTGAGCACTTTAATATCATTACGGATGACCCTAAATATCAAACTGCAATTATCGAGCGTATTGAAGCGTCAATAATTCCTTTGAAAAACTATAGTTCGATTGTTTCATGGTCAATGGGTAATGAATCTGGATTTGGCGTTATTATGGTTGAAGGCTTGGCACGAGCGAAAGAATTAGATGCTACACGACCACTTCATTATGAAGGCACATTACATCGTGATAAATCAAAAGATTATGATTTATCTAATGTTGAAATGATTAGTAGGATGTATCCATCTCCAGAAGAAATTGAAACGACATATTTGAAGAACCCGAATTTAGATAAACCCTTTATTTTGTGTGAATATGCGCATGCCATGGGGAATTCACCAGGCGATCTTCATGATTATCAAAAGCTTGTTGAGACATACGATAGTTTTATTGGAGGGTTCGTATGGGAATGGTGTGACCACGGAATTCAGACAGGCGTGAAAGATGGTAAACCAATATTTAGGTATGGTGGAGATTTCGGAGAACGTCTACATGATGGTAATTTCTGTGTGGACGGTATTGTTTCACCTGACCGTATACCTCACGAAGGATATTATGAATTTAAACATGAACATAGACCTTTAAAAGTAATAGCGCAAGATGGGTATCACCTGACATTACGTAATCAACTTGATTTCACGCATATAGAAGATTATTTAAGTGTTGAAGCAACCGCTACTTATTTAAATGGAAAGCGTCAGACGTTTGAAGTTCCTTTTACTAAATTCGCGCCCCATACGACTCAAGATATTGATTTAAGTGGTTATATTAATATAAATGAACTTAGTGATGTGATGTTACACTACAAATTGGAATGTGCAGATAAGTTACGTCCGGCCCATTTTGAATTAGGATATGATCAAATCGTGTATCAACGCCAATCAATGACGTATCAGAATACGAAACCGTCATCAATATCATATAAAGACGATATTCATACAATCTATGTTTCTATTGGTGATTGGATATACACTTTTAATAAAATAGATGCGAGTTTAAAAACAGTTGCGCATGAAGGTGTAATAGTTATGAATCAGAAAACAGAAAATAATCTATGGCGTGCACCAACAGATAATGACATCAATGCTAAGCAAGAATGGGTATACGCTGGATATAAAGATGTTACTACGCGTGTGCATGATTACAGAATCGTTGAAAATAAGAGTGACGTCAGACTTATTTTTGATATTGCGTTGGTTAATGAAGCGGTTCCTCCTGTGCTTTCAGGTACACTTACGTGGACAATTCAAAACGATGGTACACTTACTGTGAATTATGATTTAGCGAAAGATACATTAGCACCATTTCTACCACGCTTCGGTTTAGCCATGACATTACCAAGTAACTATGAGCAAGTCGAATATTATGGGAATGGTCCTTATAGCAGCTATCAAGATAAAGGTTTGGCAACATATTTAGATTATTTCGAAACGACAGTGACAGATAATGTAAGTAACGATATCAAACCTCAAGAATCAGGAAGTCATAATCAGACTACATTTGTTAAAGTTTCAAATGGTCGAAATGCTATGGTTGTAACAAGTGGAGACACATTCAGTTTTAATACCACGCATTATTCATTAAATCAGCTAACGCATACGTCACATAAAGACGAATTAGAAGTTGAAGATTATACGTATTTGTATATTGATTATGCTCAAAGTGGGATTGGCTCTAATAGTTGCGGTCCAGAATTAAATGAAGCTTATCGACTCAATGATACACAATTAAAATTTAATTTTAAATTGAATTTTGAGTAGCTAGTGTTTAAGGTGTTTACTCATATTAGTCAGCAACATAGAACTGTCGCTTAAAAATTACTTATAATACAAAAATCCCGTTATCAAATAAAGTGATAGCGGGATTTTTTAAATATAAGTATTATGATAATCAGCGTATTAACTAAAAATTTATAGCAATTATTTAATCAATAGTAGCTGGTTCGCTAGTTAGATTATTTTTAGAGTTATTAACGATTTTTGATTTCTTAGGTACTGGTACAATATAATTTCCATTAGGTATCTTAATGAGTAACCCGATAATCACAATTGATATAACTACAATGATTACAAATGAAAGACCGTATAGGAAGAAACTATCTCTATTGTCAAAAACTGGGATTTTGTGCACGAGCCATTTCACTAATGGATGCACTAGATATATTCCCATAGAGTAATTACCTATATGAGTTAATGTCTTTATAATTAATTTATTATTTTTAATAAGAGCATTAAAGTAAATTAAAAGAGCTAAGAAAAATGGTATATACAATAAGAATATTGGATGGGATGAAGTTACGAAGTTATCTAAATCTATAAATAATAAAAAAGATATAAATAATACAGTAATTATTGGTAAACATACAGCTTTGTATCTTTTAATCATTATGTTTATTTCTTCATAATATTTGGCAAAAACAATCCCCAACATAAAATATGAAATCCAATTTAAGATAAAGGATCTACTAGAAATAAAAGTACCTAAAATAGGTATGTCTAGAGTAAAATGTTGATTATACAAAAGCCATAATGCATTCACTAAAGTTAGTGTGCCATAAGCTAACAATAAAGGAATACCTTTTTTGATTTTTTGTAAAATAGGAAACAATATGTAAAATTCAATTACAGTTAAAATAAAATATAAATGATAATTTCCTGTTCCATATAAATAATACTCTAAAAAATTAGTGTCACTGTTTAAAGTCACTTCTACTACACCCAAATAATATAAATAAACAGTTGTCCATATTAAATAAGGGATAAATATTTTAGTGAACCTTGATCGTATAAAATAATTCAAATCAAATCCACGTCTTAATGCAGAATTAGTTAGTAGAAATGCACTGATTACAGCAAATATAGGGGTTCCTAATCTAGCGATTTGACTTAAATAGCCTGCTATTACTGTCATACTCTGACTATTTTCACTATTAGTATATGAAACAGATAAATGAACGCATACTACTAGTAGTGTTGCAATCGCCCTTATTATTGGAATCTCGTCAAAATACTTCAAAATGATCCTCCTCATGTTGTTCTCTCTTGTTCTTACATAAAATGCACAAAATGATATACTCATTAGACATTTTATAAATATTGCTAAATATCACATTGCTTAATATTATCTAAGAATTATCTTTTAATCTATACAAAAAACAAAGAATTTTTAATTTTTATTAATATATTGTATTGAAATGTTAAAATAAAATAATGAATATATACTTGTTGGGCACATAGTAAATCTAACTATTTCCTTGGAAAATAATAAGACAACATAAAAATAAACCATGGTGTTATATTTCCAATACATGCTAAAATTAAAATTAATAATAATGCTAAAAATTTCTGTATTATAAAATATAAAAATAATTGAACTATAGAACACTACATTCATAATATAAAAGAAGGTGTGATTTTATTGGAACTTAGACATATGCAGTATTTTGTTGAAGTCGTAAAACAAAAAAGTATGACGAAAGCAGCAGCTAAACTTTTTATTACACAGCCAACAATTAGTAATACGATTAGATTACTAGAAAAAGAATTAGAAGTAACATTATTTAATAGATATAAAAACCAAATATACTTAACTGATGCAGGGGAGGCATTCTTTTTTCAATGTAAAGAAATGCTAAAAATGTATGAAAACATCCCTAATGAATTAAGTAATCTTTTAGAATTGAAAAGTGGACATTTAAAAATAGGCATCCCTACAATTATTAATATTCGAAGACTAATAAAACTCATCTCTCAGTTTCATGATTCTTACCCAAATGTAACATTTCAACTTTTTGAAAATGGAAGTAAGAAAATCGAAAATGACATATATTATGGTGATTTGGATATGGGGATTACTGTCTTACCGACGAATCATAAAATCTTCAGTACATTCACTTTTTTAGAAGAAAAATTAAAGCTTGTAGTTCATAAAGATCATCCATTATCTGATAAAGATACGATTGATATTGAAGATTTAGAGCATCAAGAATTTATTTTATTTAATTCTGATTTTTACTTAAACGATAAAATAAAAAATACGTGTAGAAACTATGGGTTTAATCCTAATATTATTTTTGAAACGACTCAATGGAGCTTTATAGAAGAAATGTTAATAAATAATATGGGCATCTGTATATTACCTGAGGGGATACTTGATTTATTGGATAAAGATTTGAAAGCTATTAGTATTAACGAACCTTCAATGAAATGGGAACTTGCCATTATTTGGAGAAAAGATATCATAGTTGATTCATTAACTAAAAATTGGATTAAATTTATACAAGAAAACTACTTATTACACCATTAAACGCAAAGTCATTCACAAAATTTATACCCTTATAAAAAAAGGATATTTTCTATTTATATGCTCCCGCTCTATAATTTATGACATAAACATTATAGAACGGGAGTTTTTCATGGAAAATTATAAATATCCGAGCGATAGTAAAATTGTCAGTACCGATCAAGTGTTAATTAATGACTTGAATAATTACAACACACTATTTGGTGGCGTATTGATGAAAAAAATCGATAATAATGCGACATTGTCTGCTAGAAGACATGCAAGAGTTAAAGAATGTGTCACAGCATCTACAGATAGTGTAGAATTTTTACATCCTATTACTCAATCTGATTCAGTTTGTATAGAATCTTCTGTAGTTTATACAGGAGAAAAATCTATGGAAATATTTTGTAAGGTTATTTCGGAAGATATGATTACAGCAGAAAGAAAAATTGCTGCTATCGCTTTTCTTACGTTTGTAGCCTTAGATGAAAACAAAAAATCAATTAAAGTACCTAAAATTACAGCGCAGACTGAAGATGAAAAAACATTATATATGTATGGTGAAGAAAGAGCGAAAATGCGTAAAGCGAGAAGAGCACAAAGTAAAACATTAATTAAGTCTCTTAATTTATGTAAACCATGGGAATTGGAGAAGTGATAAAAATGGTTAATGAAATGGATGAACTCACACAATGCAAATTAGATTTAAAAACTTTGAGAGAAGAATCTCCTCAGTTATATGAGCAATTAGAATATATAGCAAGTTTAACAAGACAATTAAGTATTCATTATAAATATTTAGGATTACTTATGTTTTCAAATAATAATGAAGCTATTCAAAACAACAGACCTATCTTAATTAGAGATTCTGTTTTAGAGTTATATGAAAGAGAAGTTGAAAAAGTTAAACAAAATAATGAATTCAAATTTGTTAATGAAATGATATTAAAATTCCAATTTGTAGCTTACTCACAAATATTCCTTATCGTTTTAGGTGCAGAACCTAGTTTTGTATTTAATAACACGATTATTAAATAATACAGGGCTACTTCTATCTTGAAATGAGGCAGCAATAAATGAGCATATCAGAATGTAGATATTTATGTATCAAACAAGACAAATCCTTTGAAAAAGGTAAGCTATATTGGCTTTTCCCAACAGAGGTGTCTACACTTGATGAAAAATATTTTTACGTATCAAACGATGGACAACTTTTAACAGAAGCGTACAAAAGTAGTAACTTTATTAAAAGTGTCTCGCACTAATGTAATATAGCATTTTCGAATACGACAAGAATCCTAAACTACTATTATTTAAAAACACGATTTTGAACGTGTCTGGTTACCTATTTTATAGTATGCATCCTCAATCATACTATGCTTTGGAGCTAAACCTTTCAAAATCTGACAAGTATAGATGAATTTTAAAAGCAGTCACAAGTTTAATAATTTGTGACTGCTTTTTATAATTTCATTCTTTTTCAATATTTGATGCACATGCAAAGCAATATAAATGATTGTCTTGATATTCACCATTCAAGAAACCATTTAAACAATAAATATCTTTTTGGCAGACAGAACATTTTCCTACTAATTTTTGACTCCTCTCTGATATTTCGTCATTACACATATGCTTTGATAATTAAACGTAATATGGACCTCCCAATTAGTATAATATTGTCTTGATATCAAGTTATAAGCAAATTTTCAAAAAAATAAATGTAATTTTATTCAGAGAATAGTTGATTTATTCAAACACTTAAATTTGATTAATCGCGCACGATTAATTATACTTTAATAAATTGACAGTAACTGAAAAGGTGGACGAAGATGGACAATGAAGAAATGAAATTAACAAATCAATTATGTTTTTCTGCTTATAATGTTAATCGCTTATTCGGAAAATTTTATGAGCAACAGCTTAAACAATTTGGTTTAACATTTTCACAATATCTTGTATTACTCGCATTGTGGGAAGAGAGCCCACAAACTTTACTATCTATTGGTGGAAAATTAGATTTAGCAAGTAATACCTTAACCCCTGTACTTAAGAGGCTTGAACGGGCCGGATGGGTTAAGAGGAAAAAATCTGAGTCTGATAAAAGACAATTGATTGTCACACTAACTGAAAAAGGTCATCAAGAAAAAAATGCGGTACATAAGGCCATTTCTGAATGTATTGCGGGAGAGTTTGATCTGGATGAATATTTACGTGCTAAAGCAATAATGGATAATTTAGAATTAACTTTAAGTAAATTATTAAAGGATGGCTAAAGATGAATAAAAACATTTATGATATTACAGTAAAACAGAAAGATGGCTCAACATATCAATTAAGTGAATATCAAGCGCAAGTCATCATTGTAGTAAATACTGCGACAAAATGTGGGTTGAGTGGCCAATTTGAAGAATTAGAGGAACTTTATCAAAAATACAAAGAACAAGGTTTAGTTGTACTGGGCTTTCCATGTAACCAGTTTGCTAATCAAGAGCCAGGTACAAATGAGCAAGTGGCTGAAACATGCAAAATCAACTTTGGGGTTACATTTCCAATACACTCAAAAATTAATGTGAATGGCAAGAATGAGAGTCCTTTATTTACTTTATTAAAAAATGAATCATCAAGCTTATTGGGTAAAAGTATTAAATGGAATTTCACTAAATTTTTAATTGACCGTAATGGTGAGGTAGTAAAAAGATACGGTCCTAAAGATAGTCCATACAGTATGGAAGAAACGATACAATCCCTATTGTAAAAAGAGAAAATTGGAGGATGAATTATGACTAGACAAAGAAAAGTGATTGTTCTATATTTTATAGCATTTTTAATTATGATAGTAATGAATTATTTGAATAGTGGGAACATTGGTAACGTTGCACAAGATAAACAAGCAATTATTCAACCTGCAGGCTTCGCATTTTCAATTTGGGGTGTAATTTATGTACTTATTTTAGCATGGCTCATTAAATTATTTGTTTCAAATTCGAAAACAAGTAACTTAGTAAATCAATTAAAGTATCTACCTATTATTAATTTTCTATTAAATGGTTTGTGGATTATAGTTTATACACAAAAGTGGATATTAGTTTCAGTCATTGTGATTGTAGCGCTACTTTACACTATTGTAAAAATCTACGTAATCTTATATAAATATCAAGGCTTTAATCGCTTACCATTTTCAATTTATTTTGGCTGGGTTACCTTAGCTACTATAGTTAATATCTTCACTCTAGCCGTAAGTAATAATATTGAAACAATTTTGGGATTAAATGAGCTAAGTTGGACAATTATTCTTCTTATTGTAGCTACAGTAATCGGTGCTTTTATAGCTATATCCTTCAAAGATTGGTTATTTCCATTAGTACTTATATGGCCTTTATACGCCATATATAGTGAAAATAATAATGACTATTTAAACTTGGACATTACACTACTGATTACAAGTTTAGTATTAATTATAATTTCTATTACTACTGGTGTTCGAAAGAAAAAACAAGTGATTTAACCTCATACTGTTCAATATATGAGTTGAAAGATATTACTAACACATCAAATATTTACTCGTAATAAACAGAATCCACAAAATGAAAAAGCATCAACGGCACGTAACTGCTAACGATTAGCTAAATTATATAAGGGTAATTTAATTTTAAGAGACATATAGCTTCATAATTAAATTGAATTAATTTGGCGAAGACATTATTACATCGTTTTGATGAAATGTAAGTTAAGGATGTTTTCTGCTCACTTTTAATAATTAAATTGGAGGTAAGTTTATGACTAGAATACTTCTAACAGGTGCTTCAGGTTATATCGGAAGTCACTTGATGAAACAACTAAAAGAAAATCATGAAATTGTAGCTATTTCAAGAAATATAAAAAATAAATCAGATGAACACAATGTGATATGGAAGTCAGCTGACTTATTTGATTTGAACGAGATTTCAGAAGTTATGGAGGATGTAGATGTCGCGATATATTTAGTGCATTCTATGATGCCTTCTGCTAAGTTAACGCAAGCAAGCTTTGAAGATATGGATGCCTTGCTTGCTGATAATTTTGCGAAAGCAGCAAGTGTAAATAATGTGAAGCATATTGTATTTATGAGTGGTTTGATACCGAATACAAATGAATTATCACCGCATTTAAAAAGTCGTTTAGAATGTGAAAGAATTTTGGGAGACTATGGTGTACCAGTGAGTACATTAAGAGCGGGGTTAATTATTGGTGCTAAAGGAAGCTCATACCCAATATTAAAAAAATTAGTAGAACGTTTGCCAGGACTTGTGTTACCAGCGTGGTCATATAATACGACATTACCAGTAGCTATTGAGGATGTAATAGACGGTCTTTCTAAAGTAGTAGAACGTAAACCGGCATATAATGAAGCAATAGATATTGGTGGACCAAACCATATGACTTATAAAGATTTATTTAAACAGACAGCCGAAGTGTTAGATAAATCTTTACCGACGATGGATTTACCCATTATTCCAATTTGGTTAAGTAAATTTTGGGTGAAATTGATTTCTGGAGTGCCAAAAGAAATGGTTTATCCGCTTATGGATAGTTTAATCCATGACATGACAAGAAATAAAAAAAACATAGTGGACGGCATTTCTATTGGAAAAACAAATTACAAACAAAGTGTACGCAATGCTTTGGCAGAAGAACAAAATAAAACAGATAAAAAGAGTAAACCTAAAAAATCATACGACACGTCTATTAAAGATGTAAGAGCTATTTCAAGAGTTGTGTTACCCAAAGACGTAAATATTAGTGAACTCACTGAAAGTTATGCTCAATTTTTAAATAAAGTTACTTTAAATATAGTTAATAGTAATTTAAATGAAGCACATTTTTCTATAAGAATTCCTTTACTAAATAGACAGTTACTTATTTTAGAAAAAGATACAAAAGCTTCTGATCAAAATAGAGTTTTATACCGTATTATTGGTGGAGATTTTGCATTAGCATCTAATGGAGGTAATGCTAGATTAGAATTTAGAAGAATACTAAATTCTAATGAGTGTATTATTGCGTTACAAGAATATGAACCTACTTTACCTTGGTGGGTCTATAAGTATACGCAAGCTAAACTTCATAAGACGGTTATGAATAGTTTTAAACTCTATTTAAACCTTAAATCTCAAAATAACAAAGGTAGTTTAAACGTTAAAAAATTTATTTTACCACTTATTATTACGTGCGGGGTTGTTACAAAATTATATGGGTTAAAGAAATACTTAGCTCGAAATAATAATATGTCTAATGCTGAATTATTGTAACCCGAAATTAAGTGTTAAATAAAAATAATTTAGATGGTGGATTAAGAATTAGGTGGCTAAGTAAATGAAAAAATTAATAATAGGTAATGTGCTGTACTGGTTTATGATTCAAATGATTATTTCTACATTGGGCACCTTCGTTACTAATGCATTTCTAGAACGCCATTTGAAATATTTTAGAATTTGGCCAATAGAACAAAATGGTGCTTTATGGCAAAAATATTTTAAAGTAAAACGTTGGAAGCGTTATTTGCCTGATGGGCAACGGATTAATCCAAATATTTATAGTAAGTCAAAGTTTGATAAATCTATTACTTCTGAAGCGTTGCATCAATTTATCATAGAAACAAGACGCGCAGAACTCGTTCATATACTCTCAATTGTCCCAGTAGTCATATTTTTGAGAGCCACCAAAATGATTAAAGTAATTAATGTTATATATGTATTGTTAGCAAACGTGCCATGCATGATTGCACAGCGTTACAATAGACCGAAATTAGAACGTTACTATCTTGCAAAAGTTAACAGAAAGGGTGATTAAATGAATAACGAACATGTAGTAGTCATTGGTGGTGGCTTAGGTGGTATTTCTAGTGCGATTCGAATGGCACAGGCTGGTTATTCTGTTGACTTATATGAACAAAATAATCATATCGGTGGCAAGGTTAACAGGCTAAAAACAGAGCAATTTGGTTTTGATTTAGGACCTTCGATTTTAACAATGCCTAAAATATTTCAACGATTGTTTAGCTATAGCAACAAAAACCTAAAAGATTATGTACATATCCAAAAATTAGATATGCAAATTAGAAATTTTTATCCAGATGGTACGATTATTGACTTGTATGAAGCGATGGAAGATACATTAATCAATAATGACGCATTAACAAAAACTGATATTAATCAGTTAAATACATTTTTTGATTATGCGAAAAATATTCATAAGTTTGCCGAAAAAGGTTATTTCAATAAAGGATTAGATACATTATTAGAAATTGTTCGATATCATGGTCCCTTTACTGCATTAAAGGAGTTTGATTATTTTCATACAATGCAACAAGCGATTAACCGTAGGGTAGAGAGTCCATATTTAAGAGAAATGTTAGGCTACTTTATTAAATATGTCGGTTCTTCTTCTTATGATGCGCCAGCCGTATTATCATTATTACCACAAATGCAGCATGCAGAAGGCCTTTGGTATGTAGAAGGGGGTATTCATAAATTAGCTGAAGCAATGGAACAATTAGCGAAGGAACTGGGCGTTCGGATACATTTAAACCAAAAAATTATAGACATGAAATATAACAATCAACATGAGATCACTGAAATTGAATGTGCAAATGGTCAGCGTATTGAGACGGATTTCATAATTTCTAATATGGAAGTTATACCGTTATATAAAAACTTATTACATTTTGAAGAGAAAAAGTTAAAAAAATTGGAACGTAAATTCGAACCAGCAAGTTCAGGCTATGTTATGCATTTAGGTGTTGATAAAAGCTATCCCGAATTAGGACATCATAACTTTTTCTTTTCATCGAATTCAGAAAGAAATTATGATGAAGTATTTAATCAATATGTATTACCACAAGACCCGACAATTTATGTAGTGAATTCTAATAAAACAGATGAGACTCAAGCGCCTAAAGGATACGAAAATATAAAAGTTCTACCACATATACCGTATATACAAGCGCAAGATTTTACTGAAAAACAATACCAACAATTCCGAGAAAACATATTAGATAAATTGGAAGGCATGGGATTAAAAGGTTTAAGAAAGCACATTGTCTATGAAGATACTTGGACGCCGCATGATATAGAAACAACTTATGGTTCAAATAAGGGGGCTATCTATGGTGTGGTATCTAGCAAGAAAAAGAACAATGGTTTTAAGTTTCCCAAACATAGTCAATATTTCAAAAATTTATATTTTGTAGGTGGTTCCGTTAATCCTGGCCCTGGTATGCCTATGGTAACGTTAAGTGGTATGCAAGTTGCAGAGGCTATTATAAGTCAAAATAGAAAGTAGTTGGTAAGATGTTTGTTTTTTACATGATCATGGTTGTACTTGTTCTAGTGTCCATGATAAGTGGACGCCTGATGTATCAACAACGCCAAAAAATTAGTGATGAGAAGTTTCCAAATAACAAAATGGCTGTTAGCTTAATTATCCCTGCTAGAAATGAAGCGCAGAATTTGCCAAACTTACTTGCTACGATAACAGGAATAGATAATAAAGAGATAGAAGTCATTGTGATGAATGATGGATCAACAGACAAGACACAAGAAATTGCACAAGGTTATGGAGCGAAAGTTTATAATATCGACAACAAGTCTTCATGGAAAGGCAAATCCCGTGCATGTTGGGAAGGTAGCAAGCACGCTAGTCACGATTTATTATTATTTATCGACGCAGATGTACAATTTTGCGGAAGTGAAAGTATTGAAAAAATTGTGCAACAATATCAACGCCAAAACGGTCATGGCTTACTTTCTATACAACCTTATCATAGGATTCAAAAAGTTTATGAGAATATATCTGCAATATTTAATTTAATGACAATAGTAGGTATGAATAAATTTTCAATTACTAGTAATAACAAAGATAAGAAGAATGCGTTTGGTCCAATTATGCTAACTAATAAAAAAGATTACCATGAAACGCAAGGTCATTTAAATGCAAAGGATAAAGTGATAGAAGGTTTTGCATTGAGCAAAGCTTATAGTGATGCAAATATGCCAGTAGAAATCTACGAAGGTGAAGGTATAGCTAACTTTAGAATGTATCCTCAAGGTTTTAAGGCACTTGTTGAAGGTTGGAGTAAACATTTTGCCCTTGGATCTACAACAACTAAAAAAAGTACATTTTCTTTAATCATTTTATGGCTTATGGGCTCTGTCGTTTCTAGTTTAACGGTATTATTATCAGTAAAATTAAGTATAATTTATATTATGCTGTCACTTCTCATTTATATCGCATATACGATACAATTTCATTTGTTAATTAACAGGACTGGAAATTTTTCCTTGACTGCGAGTGCTTGTCATCCATTTCTCTTTATATGTTTTTTAGCAATATTTTTCAAATCATGGCTAGATGCAAATATATTTAAGAGGATAAAGTGGAAAGACAGAGATATAAAATTATAAGCCTTTTTAATATAAATATAAAATAAAATCTTTTCAAGAGGTGAAATAATTGAATCAATTAGAGAGAGATTACCAATACTGTCACAACGTTATGAAGTTTCATTCAAAAACATTTTCATATGCATTTGATTTCTTAGAATTTAAAAAGAAGAAAGCAATATGGGCTATCTATGCAGTATGTCGAATTATTGACGATAGTATAGATAGAGACAAAGATGTAAAACAGCTATCAAAAATAGAAAAAGATTTAGAAGGCATCTATAATAATTCACTTGAACAGTATCATAGTGATGAAGCTATAATGAATGCTTTTAATGATACATTGAATTATTATGACATACCGCATGAACCATTTCGTACTTTAATACATTATGTTAAAGCAGATTTAAATTTAAAAAACTTATCTACAGATGAGGAATTATTTAATTATTGCTATGGTGTGGCAGGAACAGTGGGTGAATTATTAACACCAATATTAGCTTCGCAAAATAGTAAAAATATTGAATGCGCAGAATATGCTGCTATCGAATTAGGTAAAGCACTTCAATTAACAAACATTTTAAGAGATGTTGGTGAAGATTTTGAAAATGAGAGAATTTACTTAACTGAAGAAAGGCTAAACCAATATAAAGTAAATTTACAAGAGATTTATCAATCAGGGGTTACACAGGATTATATAGATTTATGGGAAAGCTATGCTCAAGATGCTGCTCAATTTTATAAAAATGCATTAAATGGTGTGAATAATTTTGATGAAGAAGTTCACTACATTATTGAATTAGCTTCCCGAGCTTATCTTGAAATCTTAGAAGAAGCAAGAAGAGCAGATTATACGCTACATAAAAAAGTGTACATAAGTAAAATTAAAAAAATGAAAATATATCATGAAATGGTTTCTAAATATAATAGGAGTGAAAAAATATGAAGATTGCAGTAGTAGGCGGCGGTGTTTCAGGTTTAGCTGCAGCTTCAAGGTTGTCAGCAAACGGTCACCAAGTCGATGTATATGAGAAAAACAAGCAAATCGGTGGTAGGATGAACCAAATTAAACAAGACGGTTTTACGTTTGATATGGGTCCTACAATCGTTATGATGTCTGAAATATATCATGACGTATTTAACTACGCACAGAAAGATATGAATGACTATTTAGAAATTAAGCAGTTAGCTTATATATACGATGTGTACTTTAGTGACACAGATAAGATTCGTGTCCCTACCGATCTTGCACAATTAAGAGATATGCTAGAATCGATTGAACCAAATTCTACGCACGGATTTATGTCTTTTTTAACTGATATATATAATAGATATGAAATTGCACGTAAATATTTTTTAGAGCGTACATTTAGAAAACCTTCAGACTTTTATAATCCTTTTACGTTATATCAAGGTATGAAGTTAAAAACATTTGATACTGCGGATAATTTAATTGAGAAATACGTAGATAACGAGAAAATTCAAAAGTTATTAGCATTTCAAACATTGTACATAGGAATTGATCCTAAGCGTAGTCCTTCACTGTACTCTATCATTCCGATGATTGAATTGATGTTCGGAGTTCATTTTATTAAGGGTGGCATGTATAGCTTTGTAAATGCCCTTGAACAATTAAACTATGAATTAGGAACTCAAATTTATACGAATGCAAGTGTTGAAGAAATTATTATTGATCAAAGATTTAAGCGTGCCGAAGGTTTAAAAGTAAATGGTAAAATTGAAAAATATGACAAAATACTGTGTACCGCAGATTTCCCTTATGCCGCATCTGAACTATTAAATGAAGATAATCAAACTAAAAAATACACACATGAAAAAATTGAAGAAATGGACTATTCTTGCTCTGCATTTTTAATGTATATAGGCATAGATAAAGACTTGTCAGAGGACGTGTTGATTCACAATATTATTTTCTCCAATGATTTCAACAATAATATCGAAGAAATTTTTGGAGGTGAATTATCACATGACCCTTCAATATATGTTTATGCACCAAGTGTTGAAGATGAGTCATTAGCACCCAAAGGTCAGACTGGTCTTTATATATTAATGCCAGTTTCTGAACTTAAGACAGGAAACGTTGATTGGTCTGATGAGCAATCTATAGAAAATGTAAAAAAAATAATTTATAAAAAATTGGCTACTGTCAAAGCATTAGATAATTTAAAGGAACATGTAGTTACAGAAATCATCTATACACCCAATGATTTTGAAGGGGATTATAATGCCAAATTTGGTTCTGCATTTGGCTTAATGCCAACATTAGCACAAAGTAATTACTATAGACCACCTAATGTAAGTAGAGACTACAAAAATTTATATTTTGCTGGGGCAAGCGTACATCCTGGGGCAGGCGTGCCAATCGTATTAACCAGTGCCAAAATAACAGTTGAAGAAATATTAGAAGATATAAAAAATGGCATCTGAAAAATAAGCGTTTAATTTACTTATAAGGTAAGATTAAACGCTTGTTTGTTTTATAAATTAGTCAAACTTAAGCGTTTGAGGGGCTTCTAAAGTGTCACGGTTCATAATTTTAATAGACTTTAGTGTTACTTTGAGTACATATAAGTCAGAATTTTATTTAGAGTTAAAATAATTTTTATCTTGTTTTCCATATCTAATCAATTATTTCTTTGTTTTAGATGATTTCAACAATCGCTTCTATTTCAAGAAAACTGCGATTTTTTTCTATTATCATATTCTAGTAAGATATAGGCTTTTGGATCATTTTCAAACTCAGTAACTTTGGTAAAGTTGATACTCGTTGTAGTATAAAGTGTAAGATCATCATTATAAAAACTATGAAAGTTATTTTTATTGGGCAAATGAATTATAAAGAAAGCCTTGAAAAAGTTTTATAAAGAAGAAAAAGATACTAAATCTAAAAAGAAAGACTAAAAAACATCTAAATTATAAGGAGTGTAAATTCATGTCTATAATAAAAAATCTAGCTAGAATAACCGTACCATTTGTAGGTGGGAAATTAATTGGGAAATTTGCTGTTAAAAATGCACGTAAAGATTATAAGAAAAATATAAAACCCCCATTTTCACCCCCAGGATATATATTTCCAAAAGTTTGGCCTGTCTTATATGCAAGCATGGGTATTGCATATACTATAGCTAAAAACACAAAATATAGAAAAATGACTAAAAATATTACAATATCTCATTATACTCAACTAGGATTAAATTATTTATGGTCTCTTTTATATTTTAAATACAAATTAAGAGGTTTAGCGCTGATAGAAAGTTACGTACTTTTACTAGCAGTTATTGCAATGAGTATAAATTTTTATAAAACAAATAAATTTAGTGGCATAATTATGATTCCATATATTATGTGGTCTGTGTTTGCAAGTTACCTTACAACTGGTAATTGGATATTAAATAAAGATAATCCTGATTATCTTTAAGGCGGAGATGTAATTCATGAAAAAAAGTAGCTTTTTACTTGTATAATTATTTGTTTTAATGCAAGTGACTATATCAATGTTAGGTACTATAGTATCTAACAACTTTTGAAAAGAATGCTAAATATTTCAAAACTTTTAGTTGTGAATATGGAGACAA
Source organism: Staphylococcus sp. OJ82 (assembly GCF_000294465.1). Lineage (NCBI taxonomy): Bacteria > Bacillati > Bacillota > Bacilli > Caryophanales > Staphylococcaceae > Staphylococcus > Staphylococcus sp. OJ82. The sequence goes on from NZ_ALPU01000002.1 coordinate 66,186, forward strand.
ATTTGGAGATGAATAGTTTAGATCAAATCTTGAAAAAATTATTTTCTTGATGGAAATAAATTAAATGAAGTGAGGAGGCAAACTATGCATTTAGGTGTCATGCTTAACCGTGTGTTTAGAATTAAAGATAACCCATTATTTGATTATGTAGTTAATAACAAAAATATGGTTGGAAAATTATACTTTCTTTTACCTTTGGAGGATTTATCAGACGCGGGTGAAGTAAAGCGTCAGTACTATAATAATGTAGTGAGTGGATTCGTTAAATCATTACATAAACGTAATATTTATCCTTTTATCGTTACGTATAAAAATTTAGGGAGGTTAGTGGATCAATTAGAATTAACACATGTGCTTATTGGTAAAGACATTATGAGCTATCACAAAAAAGAATATGATTTTCCCCATGTTAAATTAGCATTTCAAAAACATAATATCAAAGTTATTGGTCAACGTGTGAATCATTATTTACAGCCATCAATGACATTAAATAAGCAGAGACAACCTTATAAAGTGTTCACAAGTTTTTATAGAGCGAATAGAGGTAGTTTGATAAATACATCAAGTAAAAAGTATCAATATAAACAACTAAGTGAATATGCTGAAAAAGGTTCAAATCAAAGTGGGGTATCACTGAATTCATCGACGGGCATAGAAGAACAAGCTCGAAAAGATTGGGAAACATTTTTAAGTGAAGACATTTCAAATTATAAGCAAATGACAGACGACGTTTCACAAGATTATGTTAGTGGTTTAGGCAAATATTTAGCATATGGGTTATTAGACATTAGCGAAATTGTTAATGATTTACTTGAAGGTTATGAGAGTGATGAAGTGAATTACGAGGCATTTTTAAGAGAAGTAATGTTCCGTGAATTTTATTATATTTTAATGACTCAATATCCAGAAACTGCAACTAAGTCTTTTAATGAAAAATACCGCAATATGCAATGGTCGACGAACTATAAAAAATTTGAAGCATGGAAAAAAGGCGAAACTGGTTATCCAATTGTTGATGCTGCGATGAAAAAGTTTAATCAAACAGGTTATATGCATAATCGTTTGAGAATGGTTGTTTCACAATTCTTAACCAAAAACTTATTTATTAATTGGACATGGGGCGAGGAGTATTTTAGACAATATCTTATTGATTATGACAATGCATCTAACGTCCATGGTTGGCAGTGGTCTGCTTCTACTGGTACCGATGCAGCGCCTTATTTCAGGATGTTTAATCCAATACGTCAAAGCGAACGTTTTGATGACAAGGGGTATTTTATTAAATCTCAACTAGAGGTATTTGATAATGTTTCAAGTAAATATCTCCATAATCCTTCAAACTATGAAGATAAATTGAAAGAAGTATATGATATTGAAATTGGTAAAGATTATCCAAGAGTAATCGTAGATCATTCTGAAAGTAGAAAGCACGTTATGGACAAATTCAAACATATTTAATAGAAGTTCTAATAAGATAGTATAATTTAGTAACTTGGGAGGAAATTAAAATTTTAAAAAATGAACAGTATCATTTATATATAGAAGAGAAAGCGAATGAAGTTACAATTACGGAATTCAACGAAACAAAGGTCTACCAAGTACTAGAAAAAACAAATGACTTACCGCAAACTTGTCATGCGGTTTTAAATCATTTGTATGTAAACCCAGGTCACGAAGAAGAGTTTGAGGGTACTTTTTTAAAGCGAGATAAGCATTTGGAAAGTAATGAAGGTTTTGAAAGTTTATTATTTTTAAAACCGCAGAGTTTGAATAGCCATTATGTTATTGTGACGCTATGGTTTGATGAGACATCTTTTACAAATTGGCAAAATTCTGAAGACTATAAGCATTCTCATCGAAATAGAGGCACTAAAAAAGGAGTGGATCAAAGTATTGTCAATAGAGATTTATCTTTTAAAATAAGTGTAGAATTATCTAGATAATATTATAGCTTTCAATGAATATCTAAAGAAATATACAATTTTAAAATAGAGGTGATCTCGTGAGGCTTCAAAAGAGTTTGAGGTTTTGCCTTATATTTTAAAGCCATCAAGTAACTAATACTATGATAATAGGCTTTGCTAATTAGCTGAATAGTTTCCATTATTTTTATAAAGGAGACACTTCGTTTTAAAGTTATGTCAAAGTAATTTTATTATACGAGGATGTCTTTTTTTTATTGTTTATATAATTGTATCGATTTTGCAACGTGCTGACGCCCAGGGGAATAGTATGAGGGAGAGACTACAGGCTCGAACCATACCCCTAGGCAAGCATGCACTTTCAAATTCGTAAGATTTTAGTATAGAAAAAAGAACTAATACATAATTTAATGTATTAGTTCTTTGCATTTGAGAATATATGATCGTATCAGAGTTTTTTTACAGTCAATAATAAATAGATAAAGAATGGGGCGCCGAATGCAGCAATGAACACACCAGCTGGAACTTCTTTTGGTAAAAACACCGTTCTTCCTATAAGATCCGCAATGACGATGGAAAGTGCGCCAAAGATCGCTGACATAAATAAGCGCTTTAAATAATTCCCTTTAATCAAAGCTTTAGCAATATGCGGTGAGATTAAACCAACAAAGCCAATGTTACCCACAAAACTAATCGCTGCACCAGCAAGTATCGTTGTAATCACCATTTGAATGAGTCGCGTTTGATGAACCTTTACGCCTAAACCTGTGGCAACATTATCATGCATAACGGATACTTTCATTCTCGGAAGTACAATAACCAACAATGGCAAAGTGCACACTATAAATAACCCCAATATCAAACTGTTTTCAAATGTGGCACCAGATAAACTACCGACAAGCCAAGTATAGGCTTTAGACGCAGCAAGTTGTTTTGTAAGCACAAGCGTGCCATTAACGAGCGCCATAAATAACGTTTGAAGTGCGATACCAATAATAACTAGAGTAGTAGGCTGTATATTGCCTTTTTTCTGGAAACTCATCAAGATGAACATCACAACAGCTGCACCAGTGAGTGAAAATGCGGGCAGCCAATGGACACTAATATCTCCTAAAAACGCAATAAATGTTACTGCACCAAATGTTGCGCCACCTGTTACACCTATAATATCTGGAGAGGCAATAGGATTTTTAAGTACATTTTGTAGAATCAAACCACTTACGCCTAGTGCTGCACCAGCTACAATCGCCAATGTAATTCTTGGCAAGCGCAACACTTCGATTGTAAATTGATCAGGACTTGAAATAGGATCAATAATATAAGAAAGGATACTATTTAACGATATAAAAGTAGACCCCAACATTAAACTCAATATTGAAAAAACAATCAATATGAGAACGGCAATGACTAAGCGTTTGGTATCTTTTTTATGGACTGTCTCATTCATATGCGTTGAATTCCTTTCCTAATAATATAAATAAGTGTAATTGAGCCAATGACTGCTGTGATAACACCTATAGGAGGCTCGAGTGGTTGAATAATTGTCCTAGCTAAAATATCGGACAATGCCATTAATATAGCGCCACTAACCGCAGTGAAAGGTATTAAATATTTATAGTTGGCTGGCATTAACTTTTTACTAATATTCGGTACGATTAACCCGATAAACATAATAGATCCTGCAAGTGCGACCGAAATGCCGGCAAGCGCACTAATAGTTAATACCATAACCATTTTTGTTAATTTGACCTTTTGACCAAGTGAAGAAGCAATTTCATCACTCGTCATTAAGATGTTGATATGTGACGACATCGCAAAGGCAATGAGCAGAAATATAATAATTATTGGAATGACCCAAGGCACTTCCCACACATTACGCATAGCAACAGAACCACTTAGCCAAAACAGAAAACTTTGTAAATTGCTTTGGTTCATAATTAAAATGCCCTGTGTAAATGCTCCGAATAATGCTGAAATCGCTGCGCCAGCCAATATCACACGTTTAGGTGAAAATTGCGCTTGTTTAAACATGCCAAGTGTAATGACAAGAACAGTTACAATAATTGCCCCGATAAATGAAATAGTTATGAGCGCTTCAAATGATTGCACTTTAAAAAATGTTAAGCCACAAATCACGAAGAACACGGCGCCTGAATTAACACCGAACAGCCCGGGTGAAGCAATTGGATTACGTGTTAATACTTGCATAAGCAAACCAGATACAGAGAACGCCGCGCCGGTAAGTAGAGCAATGAGTGTTCTTGATGCGCGTGATTCGGCAAGTAGAATATGTATATCGTTATTGCTATTAAAGTGGAACAACGCTTGTACCAACTGTGAAAGTGATACAAGCGTGTTTCCAATTATTAAACTTAAAATCGTTACAACGATAAGGCATAAACCAGAAAGCATTAATTTATACCGCGGTTTAAGTAACATGAGGTAACTCCTTATTGATTAAGATTGTTTTTCAATATCTAATTTTTTGTATAAATCATCAATGAGTTCAAGAGATGAAGTATAACCACCAGCCATGTTCCATGTGATTTCATCTACATTTTTTGAAACTTCATCATTTTTTACTGCATTTAAGTTTTTCCATTGATTACTTGATGTCCAATCTGCTTCTGTCTTCTTAGTTAACTCTGCGTCTTTATCAGTAGTGTTAGACTTGAACATAAATATATGATCAGCATCCACAAGTGGAATGCTTTCTTTAGATGTTAATTGAATGATGTCTTTACCTTTATCAACTTGTTTTTGTTGTCCTTCTGGTCGTTTAAACCCTAAGTCATGTAAGATGTCTCCAGCGTAACCACTTGCATAAATACGTGCATGATCTGGTCTGAAGTTGATAACTGAAGCTGACATTGGCCATTGTTCTCCATACTTAGCTTTTGCATCTTTTTTAAATTGTGCAACTTTATCATTATATTTCTTTAATAACTCATCAGCTTTGTCTTCTTTACCGAGTGCTTTACCCATCATTTTCGTTGTATCTTGAAATTTATACACTGTATCGTGCGTAATTGTTGGTGCGATTTTAGAAAGTTGTTCATATTGTTTTTCATTTCTGACTTTAGAACCGATGATTAAATCTGGTTTTAACTTAGATATTTCTTCTAAGTTTGGTGAAGGTTCTTGACCTACTATTTTTGTATCTTTTAGGTCGTCTTTTATGTAATCATATTTAGGTTGTTGCGTCCAAGATTCTACAGCACCGACAGGCTTGACGCCTAATGCGACAGATACATCAGTCGCGCCTTGATATAATGTTACGACACGTTTTGGTTTTCCTTTAATTTCAGTGGTCCCCATAGCATGTTTGATCTTCGTTGTTTTACTATCTTCTTTTGACTCCGATGACTTTTCGGACTCCCCATTTCCACAAGCTGCTAACACCATAACCGCTACTAAAACAGTAATGAATACTTTTGCTAAATGCTTCATTTCTCTAAAACCTCCAACTTGGATTGATAATCATTATCAATCCTAATATCTTATAAAGCAAACGATATGTCAACAAAAATTTTTAATTTTTTTAAAAATTAAATAAAGATTTGACATTTTTGGAAAGGATACATAGAATACAGTTTACTGATAATGATAATTGTTATCATTATCGTAATGTTATTAATAATCCATATTTTTTAGGAGGAATTTAAGTGAGACAAGAACCTAAGCATTGTCATGATTCTTTACTTTCATGTATAGGCAAAACGCCAATGATACAGCTCAAGCAACTGTTCCCGGAACATAATGTTTACGCAAAATTAGAATATATGAATCCAGGCGGCAGTATGAAAGATAGACCAGCTCAATACATCATTGAAGATGGTTTTAAAAAAGGAACAATTACTAAAGGTACACATTTAATTGAGAGTACTTCAGGAAATTTAGGTATTGCTCTAGCAATGATCGCTAAGATAAAAGGATTAACACTAACATGTGTGGTAGACCCGAAAATTTCAGAAACAAATTTAAAAATTATTAAAAGTTATGGTGCAAATATAGATATGGTAAACGAAGCGGATGAAAATGGTGGGTATTTAATGACGCGTATTCAACGTGTTCGTGAATTACTTGATTCCACTGACAACGCATATTGGATTAATCAATATGCAAATGAATTAAATTGGAAAGCACATTATCATGGTGCTGGTGCAGAAATCGTAGAGCAAATAGAAACTCCAATTGATTATTTTATAGCGCCAGTGAGTACTACAGGTATCATTATGGGCATGAGTAGAAAGATCAAAGAATATCACCCGAATGCACATATTATTGCGGTGGATGCGAAAGGGTCAGTTATTTTTGGTGAAACGCCTAAAGATAGAGAATTACCAGGTATTGGCGCGAGTAGAGTGCCTGAAATTTTAAATAAAGAAGAAATAGACCAAGTTGTTCATGTGGATGACTACCAATCAGCACTTGGATGTAAACGCTTAGTTGATTATGAAGGTATTTTTGCAGGAGGATCAACAGGTTCAATTATATCAGCGATTGAAAAAGTCATTAATTCAATTGCTAAAGATAAAACAATTGTGACGATTTTACCTGACAGAGGCGATCGCTATTTAGATTTAGTTTATTCAGATAAATGGTTTGATGAAGTGAAAAACAAAAAAGGAGCGCTAACACGATGAACAAAGACATGTTGTATTTAAATAGATCAGATATTGAACAAGCAGGAGGTAATCATTCAACAGTTTATGTAAATGCATTAACTGAAGCATTAAAAGCCCATGCGAATCAAGATTTTGTGCAACCATTAAAGCCATATTTACGCGCAAATGGTACAGAAGGACATATTGCGGATCGTATTATTGCCATGCCAAGTCATATTGGCGGTCAAGATCCAGTATCAGGTATTAAATGGATTGGTAGTAAACATGACAATCCTTCAGAACGTAAGATAGAGCGTGCAAGTGGTGTCATTATCTTGAATGATCCTGAAACAAACTATCCCATTGCAGTGATGGAAGCGAGCTTAATTAGTAGTATGAGAACGGCAGCTGTCTCAGTTATTGCTGCTCAGAAATTAGCGAAAAAAGGATTTGAAGCATTAACAATTATTGGCTGTGGTCTAATCGGTGATCGACAATTGCAAAGTATGCTAGAGCAATTTGATCATATTAAACAAGTATATGTTTTTGATCAATTTGAAAAAGCCAGCGCTAGTTTTATTGAAAAATGGGCCGAAGCACGTCCAGAAATTCACTTTGTTCAAGCGACAACAGCGAAAGAAGCAGTTGAAAATGGAGAGGTAGTCATTACTTGTACAGTTACGGACAAACCTTACATTGAATATGATTGGATTCAAAAAGGCACATTTATCAGCAATATTTCAATTATGGATATTAAAAAAGATGTCTTTACACAAGCAGATAAAGTCTTGGTAGACGATTGGTCACAAGCAAATCGCGAGAAAAAGACAATTAATCAACTTGTATTAGAAGGGCGCTTTAGTAGGGAAGCCTTACATGCTGAATTAGGAGAATTATTAACGGGTGCTAAACCAGGAAGAGAAAATGATGACGAAATTATTTTATTAAATCCAATGGGTATGGCAATCGAAGATATTTCAAGTGCTTATTATATTTATAAAGAAGCTAAGCAACAGCAAATCGGAACAACATTAAGTCTATATTAAGGAGTGTCGTACAGTGATAGAAGTCACAGCGAATCATCAACAAAATCATGCACACACTACTATTTTAAGAGATCTAGTGGATGGTCTATTATTTGAAGATATCTTTGGTCTTTTGACAAAAAGTGAAGCATTGCAAATCGCTTCAGATACGATATTGAAATATGGCAATGAAGATAAGGTGCTCTATATACCTGTTTATCATAGTGGTTTAAATATTTATAGATTAAAAGGAACGACCGTCTTTGTAAAAGACAATGACGAACAACACGCGATCAATGCTTTAGGGTTATGGGATGCATTAGTTGAAATGAATGCACCATCGAGCCATGAATTGAATACAGTACGTTTTCGAGAAGGGGTAGAAGTTGCGATGGATCAGTTAACAGCGCAATTGGCAGGATTAACCTTATCAGAGCATCCCTTTATCAAATCAGAACAGTTTGCGAGTTTAAAGGATCGTCCATTTCATCCTTTAGCTAAAGAAAAACGTGGTTTAGGTAAATCAGATTATCAACAATATCAACCCGAATACTTTAAAACTTTTTCTTTAAAAACGGTCGCGATACATCGTGATTACATTTTAAAGAGTGAGTATTTAAACGAAAGCTTACTCAATGAAGCATTAGCAATCGAAGACGAGGATATATTACCGCACACACTTGAGTCAGCAGACTTAGATTCAGAGTCGTATATGGTATTTCCTGTACATCCTTGGCAAATGACACATGTGATTCCCGAAATGTTTCAAGCAGAAATCGCAGCGCGCATCATTGTGCCATTAGATTATGAGTTCGGCGAGTTTCTACCCTCATCATCTATGCGCTCGCTTATTGATATACAACGTCCGTTTCAGCATATTAAAGTACCGTTTTCAATGCAGTCGTTAGGTGCACTGAGATTAACACCGACACGCTATTTGTTAAATGGTGAGAAGGCAGAACAATTATTAAGTGAAATTATAGCTCAAGACAGCACTTTAGAGAATAAGGTAGCGCTGTGTAATGAAAAGCAGTGGCTATCGTTTATTAATGCAGATAAAGATATATTCCAAGATCAAATAGGCCATCTGACAACACAGATTAGAAGTTATCCTAAGCAAGTGACAGCATCATCGTCACAATTCGTATCGATGGCTGCATTAGCGGCACATGATGCCACATTATATGAAGATATTCTTGGCATAGCCCAAGATCAAATGGAAAGTCAGCAATTAGAAGTGTTATTTGATGAGATGATAGATCAATTTCTTCATATTATGCTTAAATTTATGCAAAATGGTGTCTTACCAGAAGTACATGGACAAAATATTTTAATTTTATTTAAAGAAGGGCATGTGGATCAATTTATATTGAGAGATCACGATACAGTGCGTATTTATCCACGGTGGATGCATGAAAGTAACATTGATATTCCACAATATGCGATAAGCAAAAATTCTCCAAATACGTTAATTAATGAAGATATAGAAACATTCTTTACATATTTTCAAACATTAGCAGTATCAGTGAATTTGTATGCAATTGTAGATATGCTACATCACGTCTTTGGATTGGATGAACTAATGTTAATGAATAAAATTAAATCATCACTTTCAAAGTATGTGCAGCAGATGGATTGTTCGGAAGTGGATAAAGCCCAAGTGCAACATATTTTGTTCGAGAAGCAAACGTGGCCTTTTAAACGCGTACTCTTACCACTTTTACATCAACAAGAATCAGGTGGCGGTAGCATGCCATCCAGTATTGGGACAATACCAAACCCAATGATGCGTCATGAACAGTGAAGCGATTTGGTATAGGAACTTTCGCATCTTATGGCTGAGCCAGTTTATTTCGATAGCTGGACTGACTGTACTCGTTCCTTTGTTGCCAATCTATATTGCATCACTCAAGGATTTATCTGTTACAGAAATTCAAATGTGGAGTGGGATTGCGATTGCAGCGCCCGCTATCACAACGATGATTTCATCACCGTTGTGGGGCAAACTTGGCGATAGAATCAGCCGAAAATGGATGGTACTCCGTGCATTATTAGGTTTAGCAGTTTGTTTATTATTGATGTCACTCTGTACGACGCCACTGCAGTTTGTGTTAGTCAGATTATTACAAGGTTTATTTGGCGGTGTCGTAGATGCTTCTAATGCATTTGCGACGAGTGAAGCACCTGAAAAAATGCGTGGTAAAGTACTTGGGAAATTGCAAAGTTCTATTAGTGCGGGCTCTCTTGTGGGACCACTTATAGGAGGCGTTGCAGCAAGTATTGTTGGATTTCAGTCGTTACTGTTAGTGATTGCTATTTTGACATTTATTGTCTGTGCAGTAGGTATTAAGTTACTTATAGAAACCACACATCAGCGTAACAGTAGCGAACCAGAACCTATACGTTGTGGTGTAAGACAATCATTTAAATGTTTACTGTGTTCGCAAGTGACATGTCGCTTCATTATCGTTGGTATACTTGCCAATCTTGCGATGTATGGCATGATGACTGCACTCGCCCCTTTAACAACTGGCGCCAACCAGACATTTTTAGATGATAAAGCAGCAGTGGGTCTTGTTCAATCTGCATTTTGGACTGCTTCTATTTTAAGTGCACCATTATGGGGAAGCTTAAATGATAAAAATTACGTCAAATATGTCTATTTAATCACTGCACTCATTTGTGGCTTAAGTGTTATATTCCAAGGTCTGTCCAGCACACTGTGGATGTTAATCATTTTTAGAGTGATACAAGGCTTTACGTATAGTGCATTAATTCAAAGTGTGATGTATGTCGTTGTTAAGGCATGTCATCAAGATTTAAAAGGCACTTTCGTTGGTTCCACGAACAGTATGTTAGGCGCTGTGATTACAAGTAGCTATAACCCTACGATTACATTTATCGTGATGGGTAGCATATTTATAAGCAGTTGTGTTGTCTTATTATCATCTCGAGTAAACGCTGTGAAAGATTATAAATTAACAATGAATGTATGGGAGTTGAATAATAAACGTGCAAAGTAATCAGAATATTGAAATAGCTGAACATGCAGCTGTAGAACGTATATTGAATGTATATTTTAGAGAACAAAATTTGTACAATGCGCAGCCAGAGCAAAACATGTGGCACATCACGCTCGGGCCGTCTAGAACGTTAATAGGTAAATTTAATTATTGGTCAGTAATGGGTCATCACACATACCACCCAGTGATGTGTGCACAAGACAATGGCACGTCTTCACAGTTAGCACCAAGGGAAGTGATTGAGCACGTGTTTGAGATGCTCGCACAACAAACAGAAGATGAAGATAAAACCGGATTAAAAGCAATACAACAAAATATTTATAAAGATATTAACAATAGTGTAAAACGCACCGCACTCTATTTAACACGTGCGCAACAACAAACAGAAGATGAGTATATTATTTCGGAACAATCCCTTTATTTAGGTCATCCGTTTCATCCAACACCCAAAAGTTCTGTCGGATTTAGCGAAGAAGATTTATTGCATTATGCACCAGAATGCCACGCACAATTTCAACTGTATTATATACAAGTTGATCGTTCTATCATGCTAGAACGATATGTGGAAGGCAGAGCGGCGGCAGTAAATGAATTGGTATTACAGTTGGCACAGTTAGATACTGATGACATAGACGACGGTTATACATTATTACCCTTGCATCCATATCAAATAACCGGATTAAAAGATAACGCTAAGTTTAAACAATGGATGGATGACGGCTTAATTAAAGACATCGGTATCAGCGGACATTATGTCTATCCAACGTCTTCTGTTCGTACGGTATTTTCAAAAGAGCTTAACATTTACCTGAAATTACCGATAAATGTCAAAATCACAAACTTCGTAAGAACGAATGATTATGAACAAGTAGAACGAACGATTGATGCTGCAAATGTCATCGCATCGATAAAAACATACTATGAAACAAAGCATTTTAAACTGATGTTTGAAGAAGGTTATCGTGCATTGAAATATTCGTCTGAAGCAGGGGCTTTTGATTTATTAGCAAATACTGCAATGATCGTGCGTGAAGGTATTGAAGATTATTATTCGGAGAAACAAATTCACGTGTTAGCAAGTCTATTTGAAACGATGCCACATGAGCCGGACTCTATGTTAGGAGACTTGATTACTCAAAGCGGTTTGTCGGATGAGGAATGGTTAAGTGCATACTTAGACATCACCTTATATCCAATGCTTGAATTACTATCTGAAACTGGCATTAGTTTAGAAGCACATGTACAAAATACTTTAATTGAATTTAAAGACGGCCATCCGGAAGTATGTTACGTCAGAGATTTGGAAGGCGTATGTATAGCAGAAGATATCGCAAAGCGTGCGCAAATTATTCCCAATATAATACAAAGCGATAGTCCAGTTGTCTATAGTAATGAAGCAGCGTGGCATCGTTTTAAATACTACATTATTGTAAATCATTTAGGACATTTGGTCGCTACAATGGGCAAACGCGTTGGCAGTGAAACGACATTATGGCAAACGGTTCGCAATAAATTGTTGAATTGGTCTCAAGACGCCAGTACATCAGCACAAATGAAAGTCTATGTGGATGACCTATACGAAAGGCCAACATTTTCAGCAAAAGCAAACTTTATGAGTAAAATAAAAGATTGCGGTGATAATCCACTTTATACCAATATACCGAACCCAATGTTTATGGAAGAGGAGGTACGACAACATGATGCACAATATTGAACAACAAGTAAAGCAACGCATTATGAATCAACTTGTAACTTCTATTATATATGAGGATGTTGTGCAATATGAGGTGACACAACAAGATGCTACTTCGATAGTAACTATTGAAGCTGAAGACGCAACGTATTGTGCTGAAGTGAGAGAATTAGATAGCTTTCAAAGGTTAGAACTTACGTCACCTGTATGGCGAATCACAGATGATGGCGATACAGCAGTAACGGTTGATTACGCTACAATGTTACGAGAAGTCATATATACATTTGAGAAAAATAATGAAAAAGTTGAGGCGTTTATCAACGAATTACTACAAACGGAGCTGAAAGATACACAAGCCATGCGATATAAAGAGATGACTGCGGGTAGTGTTAAATTAACGTTCGATGCACTTGAATCTTATGCGATGGAAGGCCATCCTTATCACCCAAGTTATAAATCGCGCCTTGGTTTTACGCCTGTAGATAATTTGCAATATGGCCCTGATTTCCAACCGACATTTACATTGAAATGGCTCGCAATTCCCAAACAATATATTGAACAAACTATCTCTCGAAATATTAAATCGCAAGACTTACTTCAACAACAATTAGGTGATGAAGTTGTGCAGCAGTTTAAAGAAGTGCTACAAGCATTAGATAAATCATTGGCAGACTATGAGTGGTTGCCAGTGCATCCTTGGCAATTTGATCACATTATTGCGAGTGAACTTGCTGAACAATGGATTAATGGTGAAATTATATTACTAGGCGAATCAGAAGAATACTATACACCGCAACAATCAATTCGTACATTATCACCTGTGGACACGTCTAAATATTATATTAAAGTGCCTTTAAGCATTACGAATACATCCACTAAACGTGTATTAGCGTCACATACGATTGAGAATGCAGCGCAAATTACAGATTGGTTAAAGTATATTCATGAACAAGATAGCTATCTAAATAAGGAATTAAAAACAGTATTCTTAGGTGAAATATTAGGCATGTCTTATATTAATGATAATTTAACTGAATCAAAGCGTGAAGCAATATATGGTGCAGTATCTGTCATATGGCGAGAGAACTTACACAGTTACTTAACTGAAACAGAAGATGCGATACCGTTTAATGCTATTTATATTTTAGACCAACGACAGAATCCAATTATTCAGCAATGGATTGCACAATATGGTGTAGCAGCTTGGGTTAGACAATTTATCAAAGTTGCAGTGCAACCGATTATCCATATGCTTTATTATCACGGTATTGCACTTGAATCACATGCGCAAAACATGATGCTTATTCATGAAGACGGTTGGCCAACACGTGTAGCAATTAAAGATTTTCATGATGGTGTGCGTTTTAAACGTGGATTACTTAGTACAGAGGCACAAAATCCTCAATTAAAAGACACACCAGAGGAACATAAGAAAATTAATCGTAATTCATTTATCGAAACAGAAGATGTGGAACTTGTTAGAGATTTTGCTTTAGACGCATTTTTCTTTATTAATATTTCTGAAATCATTATGTTCTTTGAACGTCACTACAATTTGAGTGAACATAAACAATGGATGTATGTATACGATGAAATCAAGCAGTATCGTCAAACCCATCCTGACCTACCTAATTATGAGCACTTTGATTTGTTTGAAAAAACGATACAAGTAGAAAAATTAACGACAAGAAGATTATTAGAGGATACGGAAATAAGAATCCATCACGTAACTAACCCGTTAGGAGTGATTCATCATGATGACGTTATCCCTCAAAGATAAATTGGCACAAGACGCTGAAGTCTATGGCATTTTCAATTCGATTCCGAATCCTCTTGTTATTGAAATCATCGCAGCAAGTGGTTACGATTTTGTAATTATAGATACTGAACATGCTGCCATTAACGATGAAACGTTAGAACATTTAATTCGTGCAGCTGAAGCAGCGCAAATCACGCCAATTGTCAGGGTCACTCAAGTTATTGATCGAGATATTATCAAAGTGTTGGACATGGGCGCAAGAGGTATTATTATCCCTCGTGTTAAAGATAAAGCGACCGTAGAACATATTGTGGAATTAAGTCGCTATTATCCTCAAGGTATGCGCAGTTTAAATGGTGGACGTATGGCCAAGTTTGGTGAAATTCCATTAACGGATTACATGGCGAACGCAAACGACAAAATTATTGTCATGGCGATGATTGAAGATCAAGAGGGCATCAGCGCCATAGAAGATATTGTACAAGTTGAAGGCTTAGACATGATTATTGAAGGTGCTGCCGATTTATCGCAATCGTTTGGCATACCATGGGAAACGAGCAGTGAAGTCGTACAATCAGCATTACGTTACATGCATGACGTGACAAGTGATTACAATAAACACTTTTGTGCCTTACCAAGAAATAAAGAACAACAAGATATATGGGCACAACGTGGTGTTAATACGTTTGTACTTGGAGACGATCGTGGCAAACTCTACCGTAACTTAAAATCAGAATTAACCTCATTTAAAGGAGGAGCAGAACGTGACACAAATATTCGACAAAATTAAAGAGATAAAGCAAAGTGGCGCACCTGTTTGTCATTATATATATGATTTAAACGCATTACGTCAACATGTGCATAAAATCGTGTCGTCCTTACCAGAGAACTGCGAGATGTATTATGCGATGAAAGCGAATAGTGAAGATGACATTTTAGCAACGATGAGTGAATCCGTTGCTGGATTTGAAGTTGCATCTCAAGGTGAAATACAAAAAGGCTTAGCATATAAAAAAGCGAACCGTATTATTTTTGGTGGCCCAGGAAAAACAGATGAAGAATTAATATTTGCAATCGAGCAAGGCATTCAACGTATTCATGTGGAAAGCATATATGAATTAAAAAGGTTAAACGCTATCCTAGATACCAAAAATAAACAGATGGATGTCTTATTACGTGTGAATTTATCAGGACCTTTTCCAAATGCGACGCTACACATGGCAGGACGCCCAACCCAATTTGGTATATCGGAAAATGAAGTCGAACAAGCAATTAAGCTTGCACTTGAACTACCGCATATCAAATTAGAAGGATTTCATTTTCATTCTATTTCAAATAACTTAGATGCAGCGTTACATTTAGATGTTATGCGACTCTATTTTCATAAAGCCAAAATATGGTCAGAAGCTTTTCAATTTCCACTGAAACATATCAATATCGGTGGAGGTATCGGAGTCAATTACGCAGATTTAAATCAACAATTCGAATGGCAGAAATTTGTGGAAGGCTTTCAAGACGTCATTAATGAAGAAGCGATGAATGACGTTACGTTGAACTTTGAGTGTGGCCGATACTTAGTTGCGCAAATCGGTTACTATGCGACTGAAGTCATTGATATCAAGCAAGTGCATAATGCGTATTACGCTATTTTAAAAGGGGGCACGCAACAATTCAGACTACCAGTGTCATGGCAACACAACCATCCTTTTGAAATATGTCATATTAACCATAACCCTTATCACTTTGAACGCATGGAAGTCGCAAATGAAAAGGTGACATTCGTCGGTCAACTCTGCACGCCGAAAGATGTTTTCTCAAAAGAAACACCAGTAAAATTTGTGAGAACTGGGGATGTCGTAATATTTAATTACGCTGGGGCTTATGGTTGGTCTATTTCTCACCATGATTTTTTAAGTCATCCACATCCGACATTTATCTATTTATCTGATAAATAAGGAGGACTACAATGGAACAAATGTATAAAGCATTAAAACTTGTACCAGTGGAACACATAGACTTACACGAAACATTTGAGCAAAAGCGTTTAGAAAAGACAAAGCAAAGTATTGAAGCGGAACAAATTATGAGACATCCAGTGTTAGTTACACAAACACAGTCAGGTAGATATATGGTCATTGACGGTGTGCATCGTTTCACGAGTCTCAAGGCACTTGGATGTCGCGTTGTACCAGTGCAAGATATTAATGAAACACAATATTCAATTAGTACATGGAACCATAAAGTGGCTATTGGTCAGTGGTGGGAAACTTTGCGACAAGATAACAGTTTGCCATGGACGACAGAAATTAAAAATACAACGCCATTTATTACAATGTGCAAAGGCTATGACGAACAATATTTATATGTAGAAGATTTAGGAGAACAGAAACTAGAAGCGTGGGCAAAGGTCGTTGCCAGTTATAGTCAAACCTATGATGTGGAGCGTATAGCACAGAGTGATAATACTTGTGTATCTAACCAGCATATTTTGATGAAATATCAGCCGCTCGGTTTTCAAGAAATCGAAACAATCGTCAATAGAGGAGAAACTGTCCCAGCCGGTGTCACACGTTTTAACATTTCTGGTCGCTGTCTTAACTTACAAGTGCCATTAACCATTTTAAAAGAACAGAGTGAGCTAAATAGAAATGTAAAATGGAATAAATTCTTAGAGGAAAAAATGGATAGTGTACGTTGTTACTCTGAAAAAGTATATTTAGTTGAGCAATGACGTCTTATTATAAATAGAAAATGAGCCTGGGACATAGCACATGTCTCAGGCTCATTTTTTATATTGGCAGGGGCTGACTGAATTGAAAATGCGATTATATCAAGCTTTTAAAGAACTACTACTTCATTTATGAAGACAAGTAGTTCTTATGCAAGAGCTGAAGCGCTTGTATTCCATTTTACAGTAGCTGTGCCGGGCTAGCTCATACGATGAAATTTTATTAGAAAAATGTCAGGGTCTAATTATTGTTTGTTTTTATTGTCTTTCTTTGCCTGTTTTAAATCAATTTGAGCTAATAGTGGATCATGATCACTCGCACGACCTGACATATCAGTGAAATCACTGTTTACATGAATTGGATCTAATTCTGTATGGTTTTTCAAGTTATTTGAAACGAATATGTGATCAAGTGCTTGCGAATTACCTTGATAATTGTATGAATAACGTTCGTTTTCAGGTAAATCGTAAATCATATTGCTCATATTAAAGCTTTCAAATGTTTTTAACGGTTTTGACCATTGGAAATCATTATAATCGCCAACGGATACGATATTTGCATTAGGATTGTCTTTTTGAACTTGTTCTACAAAACGTCCAACTGACTTCGCAATTTCAACACGCTGATTTTCACTTTCTAATACAGGTGGTTGTTGACTACCGAATAGCGGTGTATCACCATTTTTAGAGTTCCAATGATTCGCTAATACGATGACTTGTTCGCCATGGAATTTAAATTGAGCAGCCAATGGTTTTCTAGAATCATCAAAGGCAGGGTTATTTGGGTCGATGCGACCTGGATTTAATGTTAAGTCGCCATCTTTATATGAGACTGCTGTGTCCGCATCTCCAGATTCAATAGATTTATCAAATTGAACACGCTTAGGATTGTATAAGAAACCAACACGAATATTTGCATCAGGCTGTCCGCCGTCTTCATTCATTGAAGGATCTATATTTAAATATTTATATTTAGGACCACCAGCTTCTTCAATATCTTTAATTAAGCGTTCATAAGATTTATTAGCTTCTGGTCCGCCTTCTTTTGGACCATCATTATCTTGTACTTCAGTCACGCCGATAATATCAGGATTTTTCATGTGTTCTGTGATACCATTCGCAATTTTATCCGCTTTATCTTCTGTTGTAGATGATGAATTGTTAGAGAAATTTTCTAAATTATACGATGCAACATTGAGCTTTTGATTACTCGGTTCAATGGAAGTTGGTTCTGGCTCAGTGTCACCCTCGACATGTGCTTGTTTCATGTCATCTAAATCTACATTTAATTTGTAATTTTGGAATCCATAATTCACATGACCAATAATTGGACCTTTAAATTTATCGCCTGTTGCTACATCAAAATCACGCGCTTTATTATTATCATACATTTTAAAAGGAATACGCTCACCATGCTGGTCATTTTCTGTTAAACGTACACCGCCATTGTCAGTTTCAGCAGATTGGTCGTCTAAAACAGTGAAAAGGTCACCGTGTTCTTGTGGGCCAACACTTCTGACATCGCCAACTTTAACACGCATGCCCTCTAGCGATTCCCAGTAGTCAATTGCGTATTGCTCACGATCAAAGGTTTGAAAGTTATCGTTTGCAGAAATTTTGCTTGGTACTTTTTCAATCTCATACGGCTCGGGCAATTTTTGGTTACTTTCTTCAATAGATACATTGCCACCTTTATCGTCACGCGCATTAATTTGAGTTACTGGTAAGTCGGTTTCTTGTTTATCGCCATAACCGTCAATATAATATTCATCGACAGTGCCCGTAACAGTAACTAAGTCACCTTTTTTAGCGTCATAATTTTGATTACCCGTATAAATAATAAGCCCCTCAGATGTATTTGGGTTTTTATCCTTTTTATCGTCAGGTGTTTCGATATGTAAGTACTTGCCACCATTTAATTCATATTGATATGTAACAATGCCTTTTATATTGTTCACTTTTTGGCCATCGTAAGGTGATTGATGACCTTCACCTTGAATATCGTGAATCTCTATACTTTTTGTCGAACTATCTTTTGTATCTTGCGCATCTTTCTCTGTCGTTGTTGCGTGAAGTGTAGTAGGTGCTATGACAGTAGTTGCTAATGCCATAGATGTGATTAATGACCAAGTTAATTTATTCAAAACCATTCCCCTTTAAATTTCAAATTTAATTATATTGTAACAAAGCTAATTCAAAGGAATTGTTAAAATAGCGTAAATTAATATTAAGTTTGGATTGGTTGATGGTAATGGGAAATAAAAGTGATGGTTAAGTCACATATGCAATGGTAAGTACTTGTTTAAAAAATAAAAACTGTAATTCAAGACTGGGGTGGAGTTAAAAGAAGGAGTGATAAATTAGTAATTAAAATAAATAGCCATCTTTATAAGATGACTATTTTATTCTTCTATGATATATCTGTAAAGTTCATCTTTTACGGGTGTTTCTAGTGATAAATTCATTGTTACAATATTGTCTTGTTTTTCGTTAGGCATTATCGTTTGTTCTGCTGTATCTTCAATGTAATGTGCTTTGCCTAAGTAATAATAATCTTTACCATCTGTTAAGGCTTCTTTTTTTACAAAAACATGCATAGTAATACCATCTCTTTGATGATTTAAAATATCTTTAACTTCAGGTGAATCTATCTTTCTTTCAGATTTTGTAAACCATTTTATTTTCTCATTACTTAAAAATGTATCTTCATACTTTGTATTATCACTTATATCATCTTGTTTATGATAATTAATAAAAATAGGTAACGTTCCAGAACCAAACATATAACCATTTACTACTGAAGATACATCGCTATCCCAATTTAATAGTTTTACAAAATCTTTTCGTGAATATTTATTATATAAAATAAGCGAGTTTTTACCATCATAATGTTTTTCATTATTATATTCAGCCAATTTGATAATATCTTCTACATAACACTTAAACAAATCTTTGGATAAAGATTCGATAAAGGTTTCTGTTAAATAAACATTATTATTATCTACCTTGATAATGGGGTTGCCATAAGATACATTTATATTTTCACTGAAGAAACTAAAATCCAAGACTTTCAAACTTGTAGAAATATCGTCAATTGTAACGGTAGAGTCGACTTCTTGTGCTCTAGCAAATAAATGATTGATATTTTGTTCTTGATTCATAACTGCTTTCAAAACTATATGGTCTACATTTTTTAATCCTTGAGCAATTTCTCGTGATAAAAATGTTAAATTCTTTTTCTCGTTTTCATTTAATTCATCTGAAACTTTATTGTATCTAACGAGAAAATCATGATAGTTTTTATATGGGCTCCTTGAATTTCCGTTTGAATCAGTTTTAGAGGTGTATATGATTCCCGGATCGATAGAATTCTGTTCAATAAAATCCATTAACATAGGTATTCTACCAATTCTACTTTCAACTGTTGTATAAGCTTCTTTAATTAATTTGGCTGAGTTTAATTTAACTGCTTTCAATGAGTCATAGATTTTCTTCTTAGCTATTTCTTCAAAATTGATTGTCGATACGCCATTAAGTGCTGAATTATTTGTTAAAAATTTTCTGTAGTTATCCTTATTTTGCGACTGATCTCCAGACAAGGCTATTGGAATTAGATAGTTTTTATTATAGTTACCAATAAAATCTATGATTGTTACATATTCTTTATTACTACTTTTTCTTAACCCTCTACCTAACTGTTGGATGAAAATAATACTAGATTCTGTTTCCCTCAGCATTACAATTTGATTAACAGAAGGTATATCAATACCTTCATTAAATAAATTAACGGTTATTATATAATTAATTTCACCTGATTTAAGCTGTTGAATAACTTCTTTTCTTTTTTGAGGATTATCTTCTCCAGTTAGTGCGATAGAAGGAACACCACGTAATGACAAGTTTTTTGCTAAATCATAAGCTTCTTCTTTTCTACTTACAAAAATCAAACCTTTTAATTCATCACCTGAGTAGCCATAATAGCTAGTTTTTTCTAAGACATGCTCAACTCTTTCATTAGAAGTTAAATCCGACAAATTACTTACCTCATCGATTTTTTCTCCGTTATGGACATAGTCAGTTACTCCAAAGTAATGGAAAGGGCATAGCACTTCGCTTTCAAGTGCTTTTTGTAATCTAATTTCGTAAGCAATATTATAATCAAACATTTCAACTATATTTAGACTGTCTGTCCTCTCAGGCGTAGCTGTCATACCTAGCAAAAAATTAGGTTTGAAATAATTAAATACTTTTTGATAAGTAGCGGCTGCAGACCTATGAGCCTCATCAAAAACGATATAATCAAAGTGATCTTTTTCAAATTGATTGTATATATTTTCGTTAGAAAGGGTTTGAATAGTAGCAAATAAATATTTAGCATTAATATCTTTATTTTTACCAGTTAATAATCCGAAATCTGCGTCATTTGATTAAGATAATACTTTTTTGAATTCATCTATTGCTCTGTTTAAGATCCCCTCGTTATGCACTACAAACAAGAATTTTTTTGGATCATAGTTTCTAACATCTAAAGCACTTAAAATAGTTTTTCCTGTACCAGTCGCCGAAATGATAAGTGCTTTATCTTTTGCATTTTTTCTCAGTGACGTTAATGATTTTAAGGCTTCTCTTTGGATTAAATTCGGCTCAATTTTATTTAAATTTTTTGTTTGTGTTTCAACTAGTGATTGCGTTTCTGCAACTTTAACTGTATTTTTAAAAGTTTGGTATTCAAATGTATTTTCATACACTTCTATCCATTCATGTGAAAGAGGTAAACTTGTTGCCCATAATTCATCAAATTGTGATTTGATGTTATATATAAGGTCACCACTTTGCTGTGTGGAAAAAAGGATATTATGTTCATAGTTTATTTTTAATGCATTAGAGGTTAGATTAGAGCTTCCAATAATTATTGATGAATAATCAATATGATCAAACATATAACCTTTTGCGTGAAAACCATTCACATCTGTTAATCTAACTTCTACGTTTTTAAGTTTTAATAACTCTTTATACATATTGGGTGTGTTGAAACCTAAATAGTTTGAAGTAATAATCTTACCTTTAATTCCTTTTTCATTTAAGTCATAAAGATAGGATTTCAAACTCGCCAAGCCACTTTCAGTTATAAAAGCTACTGAAATCGTAAATGACTTACACTTATGAAGTTCGTCTATAATTGTAGACAAAACATTCTCTTCTTTATTATTTACCAGTAATTTCGGCATAAAGTTTCCTTTGTGAGCAATAGTACGGTCAATAAATCCTTTATGTAATGATTGATTAAAGTCTTCTAACAAATTAGTCATAATTATTCCTCATTTACAATGATTTCAACTGCTGGAATGTCCGCTGGCGCCCATTCTAATTCTTCTAATTTTTGGGTTGCTACCCATTTGATTTCTTTATGTTCTGTTAAAGTTGGTAATTTTTCATTCAATGTACATTTATAAGTGCTTAGCTTTACGATACCAAAATCATATTCATATTCAGTAGTGGTGATTTTGTCACCAACTTCAATATCACATAGCATTTCTTCTCGTATTTCTCTTTTTAATGCATTAATTTCTGATTCATCTTTTTCTATTTTTCCACCCGGGAATTCCCATAATAGAGGTAAACTCATATTTTCATTTCTTTGTGCACATAGCACTTTATTTTCAGAAAAAATGACAGCACCCACAACTTCAATTTTTTTCTTCAAATTACTTCCTCCTAAATTTTACGTTTGATTTAATTCTAACAAACTATGAAGATTAGCGTAATTATTTAAAAAACTGTTATAAAGTAATACTTTAAATCTATCTAAATAAAATTAAATAGTAATTTGAAATTTACAAAATCCATATAGCATTAACTTTAGATTAATATTACATTGCTAGAATAGTGAATGAAACATTAAAAATTCATATTGGGAGGTACGTGTGATGGCATATAAGTATCGTTCTATTGCTGTAAGTACTGTAATGAGTCTAGCTATAGTATTTACTACAGTTTCAGCACCAACAGCTGATGCAAGTGGTTCAGGTAGTGCAGCAGAAGGTGAAAAAAACGGTGATATTGAATTACTGGATAAAAAACCTAAAGTAGCTGAGGTTCCAGAGAACAACAATCCTAACCGTGTAATTACAAATTTAAAGGGTGACACTAAAACAGAAATGGGTTTTAGTTGGTATACAACAGACAAGTTCAAAGATTCTAAAGTATGGGTGTCAGAATCTAAAGATTTTTCAGATGCAAAATCATTTGATGCGAAACCTAAAAAAGTAGACTCTAAGTATCTTGAAAGAGATAAAGATGGAAATATCATCTATAAAGATGTAGCCAAAGATGATGAAGGCGAACCTATTGAAAAAAATGGCAAACCTAAAGTGAATGGTTATTATACCGATGAAAATGCAGGTGGCCCTGAGTGGACGAGTGGCGACAAGCACGGTAAAACAGATTTAATCAAAGAAAAAGAATATACATACAAAGCACAAGCTAAAGATTTAAAACCGAATACACAATATTACTACAAAGTGGGTAGTGAAAGTGGGAAGAAAAGTGAAATAGGTAAGTTCAAGACTTCCGGTGATAAAGGCGATCCATTTAGCTTTGTACAATACACAGATACGCAAAACGCTTTTTGGAATGAGAACGTAAGAAATGAAGCAGCATTTGGTGCTGATACATTGAAAAACGCAATCCAAACAGCAGGAGATCCTAACTTCGCACTACATACAGGGGACTTTGTAGAAACTGCTGAAGTTGAAGATGAATGGAAAGACTTGTATAAACAATCTAGACCATCATTTATGTCGTTACCAGTTGCTGCAGCACCAGGTAACCATGATGAGTATGCGTTAAATGAAGAAGACGAAAAATTATTGAATAAATTCAATGAACACATGAACGTACCAAAAGAAAATGACGCAGTAAATGGCGGTTCGTACTATTCATTTGATTATAATGGGGCACACATGGTAGTAGCGAATACAAACGATAATAAGAAATCAAAAGACAATCCAGATGAAAAGGCCATCGGTGATGAACAGATGGAATGGATTAAGAAAGATATTAAACAGGCGCGAGACAATGGGGCAAAATGGGTTGTTTTAAACTTACACAAACCAATGTATTCTAAATCATATCATGCACTTTCAGATGAAGATGTGAAGAAAGTAAGAGAAGAATTAACAAAAGAAATTGATGATCTTGACGTTGACTTAGTATTACAAGGACATGACCACGTGTTATCACGTACACATCCTTTAGAACACACATCTACGAAAAATAGTTTTGTGAACGCGAAGAAAGAAGATACTGAACAATTCGTTGGCGAAGATGGCGTGGAATATTATGACGATCCAGAAGGTTCAGTTTATGTGCTACCTAACACTGGTGGTACGAAAGAATACGATAGTATTTATGACCGTTCATTAGAGCACATTAAAAAGGTTAGACCAGAATTAAGCTGGTTAACTCAGAAAGATTTAGATCATTACAACAGTCTATTCAAACTAGGTGAACAACCACAAGAAACAGATGCATTTGAAGATAAACACGAAAATAACAGAGATTCATCAGCTCAAAACTTCTCAGTATATGAAGTTGAAGGCGATCAATTGAAAGTTAAAATTTATCAACTACGCGGTGACATCAGTAAAGGTGAACAACGTAGTGTAGAATTAGTAGATGAATTTGGTATTCAAAAAGATTAAATATAATTAAAACCAATACCTAAGCTGTAATTTATTTTATAGCTTAGGTATATCGGTTTTCCTTTGAAAAAGGAGACTTGTTTTATGAGACAATATATTAAAGCTTTATCAATAATATCTATTTGTACAGCGTTACTTATGGGTTGTAGTAATGAAAAAGCTGAGACAGATAAATCGACTGGAAAAGAAGCAATGGCACAAGAGTCCAGTAAAGAAGAAGCATCAAATAAAACTCAAATTTCTGATAAAGAACAGAAGAATATAAAAGAAGAAATGATAGATTGGTTAGCTGAAGATAAAAAAGAAGACGGTAAGGCAGTCTCCAATCGTTATTTTAGTACAAGTAGTATTTCTGATGGTGATTGGTATGCGGGTACGGAAAAAGGAGAAATACAAATCAATAATACTGGCAAACCTGGACCTGAAGCATTCGATTTACATGCTGTAACTGGCGCCGTTGCCTATACACCTAAAGATGGTGAAACAGGCTTTGATAAAGAAGTGGAAGACCTTTCTAATGTAGAAGGTTATAAGGAAGTTGCAGACTTAAGTAAGCCAGTGACAAAATACATTTTCACTGAAGAGGGCAAGGTCTACGAATACCAATTTGAAGGTAAAGATGATGTGACTTTAGCATCAGGCTTCGCACCAAAAGATCATACTGGTAAAGACCCGAACCTACGCCCAGACCAACAATTTAAAGAAACCGAAAACAAAGCGTTGAGTAAGTTTTATAAAGAATTGGTTGAAGAATATAAATAAGAGAAGTCTTAAGTAAAAGCGGAAAAGAAATATATTTGAGATTAAGCAACGATAAGTTGTTTGATCTCTTTTTTGTTTTGACGATAAATTATAATAATTGTACGTGTAAGATTAATAAAAGAATATTAACGTCGTTGCTCACATCTTTTTATATTATAAAAACGAAAAACATTAAAATTATAGCATCAATAGAACCTCACAAAGTTCCTAAAAGTAAAATTAATAACATAGTGTATTTATTTGTGGTGTGTTTGATGCTAACCACAACGTCCATTGTCTTAGCGATATTAACAATCGATTATAATGAATGGGTGGCATATGGATTATGTGCCATGTGTTTTATAGTTCTTAGTGTATTTTATGTTTACTATATTAAAATCAAAAAATAAGGATATGTTATTTTCAACATGTACACTTATATTGAATAAAAAACCCAAAAGCCATGGCACTGAACCCTTAAAATGGGAACTTAATAAAAACACTATTTTCTAGGATGCTAATTTCCTGAACTCTATAGGAGATAAGTAGCCTAGTTTTTGTTGAATTCTTACTTTATTATAGTTTTCAATGTAATTTTCGACAATATCTATTACAATGTTATTAGAGCTCTTGAGCTCTTTATTTAAGTAGAATGTTTCACACTTTAGCGAGGAATGGAAACATTCAATTGGGGCATTATCAGCTGGCGTTCCCTTACGGGACATGCTTCTGGTAATGCTTTTTTCTTCGCATAATTTATAATATTCATACGATGTGTAAACACTTCCTTGATCGCTATGAAGTATACAACTATCTGGAATTTCTAATTGGTTCAAAGTCTCGTTCACTAAATTTTGATTCTGGTGATTATCTATAGTATAAGCAACTATTTCCCCGTTATAGACATCCATAATTGACGATAGATACAACATTGTATTACCGAAAGGTAAATAAGTAATATCTGTTACAAGTACTTCTAATGGACGATTTGCATTAAAATTCCTCTGTAACAAATTGCCTGTTTTATAGAATGGATTACCTGGTTTTTTAGATTTTTTAGGTTTAACCCTACAATTCAATTCGTTTTCTTGCATAAGCCTTTGCACTTTCTTGTGATTAATTTTTTCCTTACTAAATTTATTTAATTCAGCAGTCACTTTTCTATAACCATAGGTATATTTGTGCTTATGACAAATCGATTTAATTGCTTCTAATTCCGAATTTGTTTCATGTTTTTTACATTTCCAGCGATAATAGGTAGATTTGGGTATGTTAAATACCTCTAATATCATTTTAACTGTATATTTTGATTCTAATGCTTCAACCACTTGTATTATTATTTTGGGCGACACTCCCTTTCCAATTCCTTGTACTTTTTTAAAATTTCTAATTCTGCGTTTTTTCTTTTATTCTCCAATTTTAATTGTTCAATTTCTGAAAGTTCTTCTAATCCCTTTCCGTAGGAATATTGTTTTCCAACTTGTTGATGAAATCTATAATGTTCACCATTTTGGTACCATTTCCACCAAGTTTTCACTTGTGATCTATTTCTAATGTTTAATGTATTCATAATTTCTTTTGCACTATATCCCTCAATTTTCATTTCAATAGCTTTATTTTTGGTTTCTAGTGAATAAGTAACTCTTTTCATAGAAAAACACCTCCGTATAAATTCATTTTAGTATGAATTCAACGAAAGTGTTTTTATTTTATTCCCACAATTGGGGGTCAGTTCACATCTCAGCTTTTGGTTTTTAACATTTCTATTTTATAATTTCAATCGTTAGTGGGACTACAAAGTCTTCACCTTTATTTACTGTAACTATTCCAATAATAGTGTAAATGAAAGCTGCAATGCTTAGTACAAACAATGGGATATAGCCAATAATTATAATCGTAAGAATTAATGAAATAATGAAATAAGATGTATAACTAATTGCGAAATTCAAGTAATTCTTACCTTGCTGATTAATGAAAGCTGATTCGTCTTTTTTCATTAACCAAATTATAAGTGGACCAACAAATCCTGTTAATATATTTAAGATCCAAAGCAACATAGCCATACTTTTCTCGTTTTGTGTAACATTTTGGAAAGCGTGTGGGTTTCTAGATTGGTTTTGTAAATTCATATTCTCACCTTTACTTTCAAATTTTTAATTGATTAAAGCAATTTACTTTTACAAGACATATGTTACATGGATTGGTAGTCAAAATATGACTATGCTTAACAAACACTTTTTTAAACGAACCTATAACTAACTTAGGCTTATGCTATAATGCTCATATCGATAAATAAGGCGGTATTTTTATGGCGAAATCTACAGAGATATTAGAACTATATTTAAAATTTGTGAATGGGGAAAGAGTATCTAAACAAGAGATAAGAGGTTTTTTTGATAATAAATCAGCAAGAACTGTACAACGTTATATTTCGAATTTAAATGCATTTTTAGATAGTAAAGAAGAGACTTCGCATTTAAAAATTGAATATGATACTCAGAATAATGTTTATTATATGTTGAATAATGGAGAAAATCATTTTGATAAGAAACAAATTCTTGCAATACTAAAAATTTTAATTTCTACTAGAGGTCTAACAGAAGAAGAATTGTATATGATTATCGATAATTTAAATTCTAAGTTAAGTGACACAGATAAAACTATAATTAATAAAACGATACAATCAGAGTTAACAAATTATATATCAATGAATAACGGGGAACCATTATTAGATAAAATTTGGTATATTAATGAAATCATTTTAAAAGGTAAAGCTATCACATTTGAATATTTTAATGCTTTGAACAAAGGCAGACAACATACAATTAAGCCAATGTATATAACATATTCAGAACTGTATTTTTATATAGTCGGAGTTAACACTAAAGGAACTGTTTTAGTTTTTCGATTAGATCGAATTCAAGAATATAATGAAATAACTAAGCAAATAGAATTACCCAAATCTCCTTACTATAGAGAAGGCGAATTAAAAAAGCGCATTTACTATATGTACGGTGGCGATTGGAAGAGAGTTAAATTTGAATTTAACGGTGGAATTATTGAATCTGTGCTAGATCGCTTTCCAACAGCACAATTACTTAAAAAAGATTATGTGAATAATAGATTTTTAGTAGAGATTGAAGTCATTGGCGATGGGGTGATGATGTGGTTGCTTTCTCAAGGGAGTAGAGTGAAAATTATATCGCCACAATCTATTAAAGCGTCGTACTTAGAGGAAATTAATAAAATAAATCAATTATATAAAGATTAAAACATAACAATAGCGCTAATCATTTCGAAATGATTAGCGCTATTGTACTTTCCGTATAACTTTAAGGTTTTTGGTTAATTTTTTGAGAGGTGTATCTTTAATTGAGGCATAAAATAAGTGTCTACCTACAGCGCTAATAACTTTACCAGAGTAAACTTTATTATTTAACACGATGTGATAAGAATCGAATTTCTTCATATATATCGTCTCCTTTCGATTTATGATAATTATACATAAGATAGGTAGTCAATTTTTGACTATTCAAATTGATGTTATAGCTTTAATAAATAAGGAGTTGATTACATGTTTAAGTTAGATGATAAAACTAAACAAAAAATAGTTGAAATGATTTTTGTTATTGAAGATGATAATAGTGGAAAAAGGAATCGATTTAAAGAAATAAAATTAAAATATAACGACAAATCAATATTTAATAAATTGAAGTTATATTTAAAAAACTAGACGGTTAATAGCTGTCTTTTTTGAGTTATTGAATGTTTAAAATAAAAAAAGCGTAATAATTTTAAAAGATAAAATATTTTTATAGTAATTCTTAACATAGTTGTGCTAAACTCAAAATAAGGGGGATAGTTGTGAAATTAATACCAAAATATACACGAGCTGAAATTATAAAATTAGTAAAACAAAAGGTACTAGATTCAAATGAAGACTTACAAAGAAATTCAGAAAAAATTAATATTCCTTATAGTGATTTACAAAAACTTTTATCGTTAAATGCTATATGGACGCCTAAAGAATATCAACTAGCTTCAAAAATTCTCGAGATCAGTGTTGAGACGCTATTAGAAAATTTAGAACAAGAAGATTTAAGTAATGTTTCTTTCAGAGCACTTGAAAATAATGAAGAAATTAATAATAAAGTAAGTCAGTTAAACGATATTTTCGAAGAGCTTACTTACCAGTTGAAAATCGGAAGTGAAATAGATGGAAGAAAAATATAAAGAGACGATTAAACGAATTCAACCAATTGCAGAGACTTTTATAGTGAATAATAAATTACAGTATCCCATAAAGGATTCTTTAACTCTGTTATCCAACATTGGCTATTATATTATAAAAGCAAAAGCGCCAAGCAATTTGTCTGGATTTTACATGAAAAAAGACAGATTTCCATTTATTTTTGTAAATGCGAGTCATAGCTTAGGACGACAAAATTTTTCATTATGGCATGAGGTATATCATCATTATATGAAACATCAAAATGGTATAAGTGATTTTGCATCGAATTCAATTGAAGAACGAGAAGCAGAAATTTTTGCTGGATTAGTGCTATTACCTGATGAAGAAATCAAAAAATGGTCAGAAAAATTTAATATTGAAGATGCAAGTACAATAGCTCAAATGAGTGTTTATTATCAACTGAGTTTTAACGCAGTGGTTATCAGGGGGATGCAACTAGGTGAAATAGAGTTTAATACATACAAAACATTGAAAAAATTATCTTCACTAGAAAAGCAACAACAACTCCTGGCAATATATGAACAAAACAATCTTTCAACATCAGTCATTCAACCGACCAATAATATCAAAATATCCTCTAATATTATGTCCATACTCCAAAAGAATCATCAACAAAATTTAGTAGACAGTCATAAACTTAATAGCATAATTGAGAAAATCGAGGTGCTAAATGAGTCTTAATAATAACAATATAGAAGTTCCGATAGTAGACACAGACATATGGGTCTTTTTAGTAATGTCAGGTTATTATAAGCGGTTAATAAAATATTATGGTTACTTACAATTTTCAGATGTAGTTGAAAAGGAAATTATGCGGTGGAAAAAAAGTTCTGATGATTCCAAAGAAATAGCGATGAATTTTCAAACGCTAAAATATGAAGGAAAGCTAAAAGTTATTTTATTTGAAAATTTTGATATTTTAGAACAAAAAAGCATTAATCATCAATTAAATGAATACGGTCTTAAAGCAGTAAACATTCAAGAAAAAAACAAGGGTGAATTCACAAGTTTGTTATATGCATTGCACAAAGGCATTGAGAAATTTAAGACAAATGACCGCAAATTTGTATCAGAAATTAGTGAAGATAATTACGAATACATCAATATCATAAATTGGGACAAAATTTTGGATAAATATAGTGTGAATCCAAAGGAAAAATTCGAGACAAGAAAATTGATTACTAATAAAGAAATCAAAATGAATAATAATAAACAAGAATATAAAAAACAAAATCAAGATCCCAGATGGGATAAATTGAAGTTATTAATTGGATAGGGAGAACGATAAAATGGCATTAGATATTAAAAATCTTAGAGAAAAGAAATTAGAGATAAGTATAGAAGAGTTAGCAAAGAAAATTGATTTAAATGTGGAAGAGGTAAAAAAATATGAAGAAAATCATTTACTATTACCAAATAACATAATAAATCAAATTATAAGTAAATTTAATTTAGATGTTATAGAAATGGGAGATGAAGGATATATATACTCAACACCAAGTTTTAAAGCATGGAAATTTGAAGATAAAGAAAATATAGGTTTACTTAATGAAGAATATGAAGATTTAAAAGAGCATTATAAAGATTTGAAAAAAATGGAACTTGAAAATAGAAATAATGACAACAGCAAAATTCTGAAAAACTTATATAATAAAAAAATATTAATATTAGATCAATTATTTTCTAAAATCAATAAACCGAGTATCAGTTTGACAGGTGCTAGTAGTTCTGGAAAATCTACAATGATAAATCATATGCTAGGAGATAGCACCCTACCAAGCAACTATACTCCAACGACAAGTGTCAGTACTAAAATAATTCATATAGAAGATAAGCCGAAGTTTATGGGAGAAAATAACACAGCAATTTTCAAAATTAGTAATAAGCAAGAAAAGATGATTGAAACTCATAAATTACATGATAACTCATATTTTACTAACCATTTAGTGGAAATGGGAGAATTGAATATTATTTCAGAGTTTGGTAATCATGAAGGAGAAAAATATAAAAAACGCAAAAAAGAGCTTATTGATAATGATTTTGTAATAGTGTGCTATTTAGATAAGCCAATATTAAAATTATGTGATATTTGGGATATACCTGGTACCAATGTAAAAACTGAAGATGATTATATTGCTACAAAATCTAGGAAAGGTGCAGATATTACATTATATTTATCAACAGCTACACAATTTATGCAATTAGCAGACATGCAATATTTAACAGATATTTTAAAAACTTCATCAAATTACGCTGTGAAATCTAGTGAAATCGACCAATTCGAGAATGTATTTATTATAGCAAGTCAAGCTTCAAATGTGAAAAAAGGAATAGCTTCTACACAAACTGTTGAACAAATACTAGATGATAGAATAATGGAATTATGGCAGTCTATAGATCATAGACACATTACTAATAATAATTTGAAAACTGATTTTTCATATGAGGCTATAAGAAATAGAGGTTTTGGTTTTGATGTTTTAAATGAAAAAACTCAAAAATCAGTAAAGGATAGTTTGCTAGCATTATTAATTAAAATTGTTGACTACAGATTGAACATTATAAGAGAATTTAAAGAAAATGAATTTCAAAGGTTTAATGACTTGATATCAAATAATCTAAAAGAACTAAGAGATCAAGAAAAGACTCAAAATGAACTAGAAGATTTTCTACTAAATAAAGAGAAAAATAAGAAGAAAAATAGTGAATTAGTAAATTTTATTGTAAATAAAGCGACAACTTATAAAGAAAGCTCTCAAAAAGATATCCAAAGTTACTTAGATGAAACATTGGAAATAGAAAATATAATAAAACTTATTGAAATTAAAAACTATGGAAAAAAGAAAAAAGGAAAAGAACAGTTTACTAATTGGTTTCAAAATGAAATTACTTACAGAGTAGAAAATATCCTTACTAAATACGCCGAAAAATTTTCTGAGGACATAAATGACAAATTGGAAGCAGTGGCAGAAAAAGATCAAAAGCAATTCAAAGTAAACCAATTTAATTTTGTTTCAAGTTTTATTGGAACTTTAAGTTCAATCGCAACAATAGGGGCCTTTAGTTTTTATTTTGGAACTTTAGGAAATTTAGGTGGCTATATTTTCTTATCTCAAATTGTTTCTGGATTTTCTGCAATAGGTATTTCTTTAGGAGGAACAGCGACAGTCGCAAGTACTGTTTCAATTTTTGGTGGACCTATGACATTAGTAGTTGGAATTGCAATATTAACGGGAACTTTAGTTAAAGGAATTATAGATAAGACTGCATGGAAAAAAGATTTTGCTAAAAAAATAGTTAAAGCTTATAACCAAAAAATAAAACCTAAAAAAACTGAAGATACAACTTATAAAGGGTTAACAGGAAAAGAAGTTTATATTTATCAAAGTGAAGAATTTTGGAATGAAACAATTCATTCATTAAATGTAAATGATTTTAACAGAAAATTAAATGAAACAGAAGTAGAGTTAAGAGAAAAAGCAGGCAGTGATGTAATTGAATTAAAGTCAATAATAAAGAAAGTAGAATATCTTAAATTTGTATAAGGAGGATTTTTATGAAAGAAAATAATGATTATAAAGATATAATCAGAAAAACAATTGAAACTTATAAAAAGATTTTGAAAAATAAAAGAGAACTTAGAAGTGAAGGTATGAGTGATTTTGAAATTTATAAAGACCGTATAAAGAATTATAAGGAACAGTTAAAAAGTTTGGACTTAAAAAAGTTTTATAATCAGGGCTTAGCTAAAATTCATGAAGTTAGTTCCGATGAACTTACAAATAAGTTTAGTGAATTTAAATATATGTATAATAAATATAAAGAGTATTTACAGTCAGAAACAGAAGATTTGTTAAGTGATGTAGTTGAAGATATTTTAAAGTTTGAGAAATTTAATGATAACAAATTGAAAGAAAAACTTGGAGAAAGTCATTATAATGAGTTATTGACAATTATAGTCGTTAATAGCGTGAAGATGTCAAAAATCACTTATCAATATGCTGAAAATATAATTAATAAAGTTGAATATGTAAATAGAATTAAGACTCAATTAGAAAATTACACTATACAAGTGGTTAAGTTTCTTAAAGATAAGGTTGAATTACAAGACTATATTCCTGAAATAATTAACTTTGCATTTGGTAACAAAGCTAAAGCTATTATAGGTATTTCTATGAAAATAACTGCTAAAATATTTAATGAAAACAAATCAAAAGATAAAGAATTTGAGAACATAGTTAGTGATTTTGAAGTTAAAGAAGAATCACAAATCAAAAAAGATAAAGTAATTGAAAAAAAGGATAACTATGAAACTAATTAAGCCTAAAATTATGGTTAAAGATGAAATGATCACTCAAGTTGACGATATTATAAAAAACAGACAAAGTATAGAACTATATGAGAAATATTGTTCGAAGAATCTAATAATATGGTTGTATAGATCTGATTTTATAGACAAAGAGACATTTATAAAATATTTCAATAATAATATAAATGATTCAATAACGTATTATCAATTTCTGAAAAAATTAAGCATTGACATAGATAAAATAAATAATGATTTTGATACATTCGATAAATTAGCAGCTAAATTGAAAAATAATAATATTCAATCACTATCTAACTTATATCAGCTAATTTCTGATTTTTTAAAATTTGAAGTATATGTAATTGAACATGAAAAATCACAGTATGAATCAGTAATTTTAGACTGCATGGATAATTATTTAATGGTCCTAATCGTATTACACATGGAAAGCAATAGTTATTCAGATACATTTATTAAAAAGATTAAAAAGCTTATGAGTAGTAATTTACCATTTAGTGATAATTTTAGGTTATTTGAAAATGAGATTATTACTAGTGAGGATAACCATTCTTTTGTAATCGAGCATCCGTTTATAATGATTGATTCTGAACACATTGATTTAATGCCACTTAATAATAAAATAAATTACGCAAATTATGATAGTCTTTTGAGTAAATATCAAGTTAAGAATAAAATGAAATTAAGGTTAAGAAGAGATAAAGGTTTTATAAAATACGTTAAGGTGAAAGAATATGAATAGAATATATAACTCTGTTATTAAATACATGGAAACTGGTATTCCTTTTATCTTTTTAGAAGGATTTGAAAATGGTCCTGATAAGTTAGTGGAATATATTGAAGATAAAAATTTAAAGGAAAATATTTATTTTTATAATTTAACCACTTCAAAAACATTAAATGGTAGGGTTGAGAATAATTTACAAACATATAATGATATTGGAAATCAGATCAAAGATGCCGAAAATGGAAATAATTTAGTTATTATAGAAGGATCACAAGGGCTTTTAGATTATGAAAATGGTGAAATATTAGAAAATATAGCAGTGAAAGTTAATAAATACAGTAAAAAAAACCTTACAATTATTTTTATAGGAAATAATTATAACATCCCGGAAAATATAAAAAAATATTCAATGCTAATAGAAAATAAATTGCCTGATGAGGAAGAAATTAAAGGTATAATTTTTGAATTTTTAAAATTTCAAATTCCAGAATTGAATTATAATAACTACAATTATGACCATTTAACAAAACAACTAAAAGGCTTAAATGAATTAGAAATTAATCAAATACTTGCAATACTGTATTATGAATATGGAATTAATATATTTACTACTCAAACTTCTGAATATTATAATTACATTACACAAGAAATAAAAGATATCAAAATTCAAATTTTAAAAAAGACTGGTACACTTAATATTGTAGATTCAAATGCCTCGTTAGATAAAGACATTGGTGGTTTAAACAGGTTAATGGAATATATTAAAAATATTGATGGAGTTTTAAAGAATTCTAATGAACTAATCGAACGTAATGTGACACTGCCTAAAGGTATATTATTGATTGGAAAACCTGGCAATGGTAAAAGTTTAACGGCAAGGGCAACTGCTAGTACTTTGAATTTACCATTAATTAGTTTTGATATTAGTAAAATTCTAGGGAAATACGTAGGTGAAAGTGAAAAGCAAATGAAAAAAAGTTTGCAAATTGTTCAAGCTATGAGCCCGTGCGTATTATGGATAGATGAAATTGAAAAAGCCTTTGCTGGTATTAATAATTCAGAAAATGACACAATGAGGAAAATACTAGGGATTTTTTTGACTTGGATGAGTGATGAAAATCAAGGTGTATATGTGATTGCAACAGCCAATGCTATTGACGGAAGTATACCACCTGAAATGGTCAGAAAAGGTAGATTTGATGATATTTTTTATATTGATAATCCCAATATCAGCGATAGGAAAAACATTTTTGAAGTACATCTTAATAAAAGAAATATAACATTAAATAATGATGAGTATTTATATGATTTAGCTCGTAAATCAAAACATTTTTCAGGTTCAGAAATAGAGTATTGTTGTAATAGCGCAGCTACATCTTTAATAGTTGAAAACTATAGTGGGATAATTGATGATAAAACTATAAGAAACAAAGTGAATGGATTTATTAAGGAAACATTAGAAAATAAAAATAGTTTAGAATATGAAACGAATATTGAAGATGCTATGAAAAATATTAAGAACAATAATAAAGAGATATATTCATTTTTAAAAAAATACAATGAAAGTGCCGACGAAATTAGTACATTATTTAAAGAGAAAATTTCATATGTTTTAGGCAAAGAAATAGAAAAATACATTAACTTTAATAAAATTGATAATGAAAATAAAAACAAATTTAAAAGTGCCTCTCAATAATACGTTGAAATTCCCATGGTTTTTCAAATGAAATATTATTTAACTAGAAAATATAGATTAATTTTATAGTTTGGACCAAAGTTTTATAAATAATTATCAGATTAAAAAGACATTCGTATTTATGACGAATGTCTTTTTTCTAGTAAATATTAGCTTTCATTTTCTAATATAATGTCTTTATACTTATGGACATCGATACGGTTAACAATCTCTCTTTTGATTGATTGAACATGTTGTACTTTGTTCATACTACTAGGCATATTAACTGGTTTGTAATTTTCCCAATAGTCGAGTTCCGTGAATAATTCGTGCAATGATTTCATAAAAAATACCATCTTTTCATTTTTTATAAATAAAATAGCCCTTCTTAGACAAGAAGAGCTTTCGCACATCTTCTCATCTTTCAATCCATATAAATGAACTGTTGGAGTTAGCACATCGCTTGTTAAAGCTGTTGCTGGAGTTTCACAGGGCCAAATCCCTCCACTCGCTCTTAATAAGAGAACTATTCTATTTAAAAATACTATAACCAAAATTTAACAGAATAGCAAATAACTAGTCTAAATATGTATTCCACATAAACATTTACTTCTATTTAATTTTGAATTAATACTATTTTGGTAAATTCAAGAGAAAGAATAGTATTAATAAATAACTAAACGAGGAGTGGGTACGTTTTATGAAGAAAAAGTCAGCGGGTATATTATTTAGTCTATCAGTTGCAGGATTTATAATTGCATCTTCAAATGCACATGCTAACACCTCAGGAGAAACAAGCGAACCAATACATAATATTGAACAATCGGTAAATAAAAATGACTATATACAACAAAATATATCGTCGACAGAAGATAAAAACATTTCTTCTAAAGATACAACAAGAACAAAAAATGAACCTCAAAATGACACTTTAAACGCTGAAGATAATAATCAAAATAATATAGAGCCAGCAAAAGAAAATGGACAGATGAACATAAATTCATCAGATGAAAAGCAAGA
This sequence comes from Staphylococcus sp. OJ82, assembly GCF_000294465.1. Classification (NCBI taxonomy): domain Bacteria; kingdom Bacillati; phylum Bacillota; class Bacilli; order Caryophanales; family Staphylococcaceae; genus Staphylococcus; species Staphylococcus sp. OJ82. The sequence continues at coordinate 103,388 of NZ_ALPU01000002.1, forward strand.
ACAGCAAGAACAAAATGAGCAAGATATTACTGATCAACAAACTCTAGATGCTACAAATACAGAAGAGAATTTACTAACTGAAAAGACTCAAAGTAAAAAACAAAACGAGGAAATAAGTGAAACACCGCCTAAAAACACAATTAATTCCAATGAGCATATAGCATCAAATCATAACCCAGGAAATACTGAACAAAAAGAAACAAGCGCAACAAATGAAAATACCAATAATACAACTAAAGAAAAAAGTGAAGATCAATCAGATAACAAATTTACAGAACAACAAGACCATCACAATGGAAGTACAAAGATGGACCAATCAGTGAAAGCAACAAATACTGAAACACAAAAAAATGAACAACCATCAAATGAAATGCCACAAACGTCTCAAAATATTTCAGAAAAACCAGCTAGTGAATCTCAACAAGCGACTCAAAATCAACAATCAAACGAACATCGTTACCCAATTTTAACAATTGGTGCGGATAATTCAGAAAAAAATCTCACTTGGTACCATGAATCAGATGAACAAGGCTACGTGGAAATTGCAGAAGCAAACAAAGATGAAGATTTTTCTAATGCAAGACGTATTAAAGGACAAACGCATGAGGGAAGTAACACGGAACTATTTTTAAATAAAGATGTACCAGATATGAATTATACACAAGCCACGCTATCCAATATAGAAGAAAATAAAGAATATATGTATCGTTTTTATAATGGTGACAACGGAGAGAAATCAGCAATACGCCGATTTGATACTAATAATAATGGCGAAACTAACTTTATTGCAATAGCTGATCCACAATTAGGTGCTTCAGGTAATTTAGAAGAAGATAATGCAGGATGGCAAAACACAGTAAATCAAATGGATCAATTAAACAAGAATCCTGATTTCTTATTGAGTTTAGGTGATCAAGTTAATGAACCTTGGGATGAAAAAGCTTATAGTGGTTTCATTGAAGCACAAGGTATGGAGAATTTTACAGTTGTACCCACATTAGGTAATCACGATAGAGCAAACAAAGCATTTTCCCAACATTTCAACCTACCGAATTTACAAGATGATGGAAAAAATTTAGCGAGTTCAAATTTTTACTATACTCATAATGATACTTTGTTTGTAAGTTTGAATTCGGAAAGCTTGGATTTTAAAGGTCATGAAGAAACACTTCGACGTGCAATCGAAGATACAAAGGGTCAAGACCCTAAATGGATTGTTGGTTTAACACACCGTAATCCATACTCTGCAGGTAAACACTCAGATACATTAGCAACTAAAAATAGATGTAATCACATTGCACCTTTAATGGAAAAATATAATGTAGATCTTGTATTAGGTGGTCATGATCATTCTTACAGTCGTTCGCATGTCATGAAAGGTAAAGAACCACAAGTACAATGGGATGAAAATGGTGAAGCACCGCAATCGTATACAAATCCAGATGGTACAGTTTATGTTACTTTAAATTCTTCGAGTGGTAGTAAATTTTATGAGCTTGATGGTGAAAAAGATTACGCTGCGAAATCAATTCAAGACAACACACCTACATTTAGTAAAGTAAATATCAAAGATTCATATATTGAAGTCCTAACATATCATGTACCTCAAGGTTCAGAAGAATTAGGTGAACCTATTGATAAAGTACGTATTAATAAATCATAAATGTTTTACATGAAACATTCCTTGTAAAACCCCTCACATCAGAAAGGTCAGTCATCGGGTTGTCTGGCCGAACAATGCCAGGCGTCTAGAAAAAAACAATGAAGCACGCACTTCTTATCTAAAAGGAGTGCGTGCTTTTCATATCTTAAAAGGTAACTACTAGCCTAGATATTTCCGCATTTTATATACTTTAATATCGCCTTCACCAGTTTCACCTACATAATCGTAACCTTGTTTCTGGTACAAGCGCTGGGCAGAAGTGTTATTAATTTCTACCGTCAGTGAAATAATATCATAGCCTTTATGTAAGGCAAGTTGTTCAGCATAAGTAAGTAGCTTTTTAGCTATACCCATACCTCTAAATTGAGAAAGTGTGGCAAGCATGCTTACATGATATTCTCCTGAACTACCTTCATCTAAATTAATCAAAGCGACTATAGCTTTAAAGTTATTGATGAACTGAGGCACTATTTGCAGTTTCTGTATTTTTACTATCTGTTCGACAGTGGCTAATGTCTGACTTTCAAGCGTATCATAAGGAAGACAAGAGATAGCACCGGCGGGTTGACCATTTACAAAAAGCAATCATCGTGTTATTGTAGCTAAATCGATTGCTATTTTGTCGCCATAGATTTTGCATGCCTTGTTCAAGTTTAATTTCATCTTCTGTATTGAAAAAGACTTTGGCCATGTCATGAATTGCTAATATGTTAAAATACCCACCTTTTGGTAATTCAGGATAGGCAGGTTTAATTACTAAACGTGACAAAATAATCCTCCATTCATGATTTAAGATTTATATTAACATTTACCCTTAAAGTGACAGAAATAAATTGAATATCAAATTATTTTACAAAGAACTATCTGATATTACGGTAATTGATAATATGTAAAGTGTTCAACTTATTCGTTGTAAAATAAATAACCTAAACAATTAATAATAAAATAAATAATTAGACGTTTGCAATACAAGTGTATTGTGCTAAACTTAAAATCAAGGCATTCGAACGTGAAGGGATACCTAAGTTTATATTAAGGGGAAAATGAATAATGAAAGAAAAACTAATTTTATCAACGATACTTGCTGGAACGCTTGTGTTAACAGGATGTACGAATGACTCATCGCAGAAGGGTTCCGAAGAAAGTAATAATAAAAATCATGCAAGTGAATCGAAAAATAAAGAAAATGGCAAACCTTATAGTGACGTGGCGTATCCTAAAGATGGCGTGAAAGGTATTTATGTTAGTGCAAATTCAACAAATGGAGGAAAATTTAAAGAATTAACAACATTTATTGATGAGACTGACTTAAATGCGATGGTTATTGATGTTAAAGATGATACAGGTAATGTGACTATCAATTTTAATACTGGTAATAAGCAGATTGATGATAATACGATTGATATCGTAGATGCAAAGCCATTACTAAAAAAAATGGAAGAAAAGAATATTTATCCCATTGCGAGAATTGTTACTTTTAAAGACTCAAAATTAGCTGAAGACCACCCAGAATGGTCATTTAGAGAAGAAGATGGCAGTGTATGGGAAAGTGATGGCGGTGATAAATTCGTTAACCCATTTAACAAAAATGTATGGAATTATAATATTGATATTTCTAAAGAGGCGGCTAAAGCTGGATTTAAAGATATCCAATATGATTATGTACGTTTTCCTGAAGGATTTGAAAATGTGGAAGGTAGCTTGCAATATAGCAAAGATGGATACGAAGATAGTAAGTTAAGTGATGTAGACCAGCGTGTTGATACAGTCACTCAATTTTTAAGTACTGCTAGAAAAGAATTAAAAGATTATGATGTGAAAGTATCAGCTGATGTATTTGGCTATGCGGCAATGGTAGAAGAGGCTCCTGGAATAGGTCAAAGCTTCCCTAAAATAGCTGAAAATACAGACGCAATTTCATCTATGATTTATCCTTCGCATTGGAGTCCAGGAGATTTCGGTCTTGCAGCACCAGATAAAGAACCTTACAAAGCAATAGATAATTATTTAGATAAAGAAACGTCAGTGCTAAATGCATTAGGCAAAGACAAACCAAAATCACGCCCATGGTTACAAGATTTTACTGCTCAGTATTTAGGTGAAGGTAATTATAAAGCGTATGATAGTCAAGCAATTGAGGATCAAGTTAGAGCGCTTAAAGATCACGGCGTAAATGAATTTTTACTGTGGAATGCTGCGAATGATTATACAACAGGCGTAGATTACACACCTGAGGCAGATAAAGAGAAATCAAAAGAAAATAAACAAGAGTTAAAGGACGAATCAAAAGAAAGCAAAGATAAAGAAAAATAATATTTAACTAAATTAAATGGCCGACAAAGACTCAAACTTTGTCGACCATTTTTGCGTGTGTTTGTATTGCTCATTCACAAAAAACTAAAAGAGATTACTTACTATCCTAATAAAATTCATGGGGGATAGTAGTCTAGAAATAATAAGTTTACTTAGTATCTATTTGAGTAATGAATTTCTTATACAGGAAGGTTTATATATTTTTGAACTTTATCAATTTGTTCTTTAAAATCGCCACCAAATTTATTTTCAAAAAAAGCTCCACCGATTGTAAAGGCCCAGGGTGAAAGACTTTTTATGAGATCTAATCTTTCATAGCTATCAATACTACCTGCCACACAAACAGGAACGTCTATTTTTGATACAAATTCAGTAATTAATTCAACTGGGTCGCCTGTATATCTGTAACCTAATAAATCGAAACCATATATGCCATTATTTAAGCACACTTGTGCCTCATCTAAAATTTCATCAATAGTACCATTGAGCACAGAAGGTCTATCACTTATTTTTCCAGCAAAGGGTAAATACTTTAAATTATTGTTTTTACAAAACTCGTTAACTGATTCAAAATATACAGTCCCCATGAGTAAATCACAGTTACATTCTCTTGCTAATAATGCACCTTCCATACATTTTTCCTCAGTATATTCTACAATTTCGAGTATAGTTATTTTTTTACAATTTTTCATATAAGAAAATAGTTCCTTCATTTCTGTTAATGGAAGTCCTTTATCTTTAAATCCCCAATATTTCACATTAGAATCTTTGCATTGTTCAAAAATTTCATATGCATTTTTAACTGTATAATCATTATGAGTAAGCATTACAATTAGTTCACTACTGTTCACTGAGTATCTCCCTTTCAAAACTTTTTAAAAAGTAAAATTAATATAAAAACGCTTAATTGACTTTCATTTAGTGTTAGCTTACACTTAAATTATAATTAGAACAACCTTACATTTAAATATAATTAATATATTTTTTTATATTGAATTTGAATAATGTGATTTTATGGAGGATAAAAGTGAAAAAAATATTGTTTCCACACGCATATTTAGAAAGCGTATTTGATATTGATTTTGAAAAAGTTTATAACCTTGGTTACGAGGCACTAATTTTTGATATAGATAGTACACTTGTACCTCATGGAAATGATTCAACTGATGAAATAGATGAGTTGTTTAAATTTATACATAGTTTAGGTTTGAAAACTATTTTACTCTCTAACAATAGTGAAGAACGAATTGAATCATTCAATACAAACATAAAAACCTCGTTTATTCCATTAGCAAACAAACCACATAAATCGAATTATCTAAAAGCCATTAAAATGTTAGGTGTAGAAAAATCCAAAGTTTTATTCATTGGCGATCAAATTTTCACGGATATTCTAGGAGCAAACTTGTGTGGTATCAAAAATGTATTGGTCAAGTTCTTAGTTCATGAAGGTGAAATTAAAATAGGAAAAAAAAGAAAAGTAGAAAATATAATATTGAAAATATTCACTCTAAATCAATCCTATACAAAATCGCAATTTAAAATAGAAAGGTGAAAAAAGCATGGCGAAAAGAAAGCAGTTAAGCGAAATCAGCCCATTGTTTTATAATGTAGCTGTTAAAAAAGAAACAGTTAAAAGACATATGGAAAACATTTTAAAGCAAAAAACCTTTTCTACAGAAATTGGAGAAGAGATATTGCCCAATATAGTATATAAGTACGCTTCAGACCTAATAAAAACAGGTAAAGATATAGACCCAATATTACAAGAAAATAAAGCTTTTAATATCAATTTATCTGCATCAAAAATAAACGGTATTATTATTCATCCAAATGAAGAATTTTCATTCTGGAAGTTAGTTGGTAAGATAAAAGAAAGTAATGGATATAGAGAGGGACGCGTCATTATCAACAATAAAGTGCAAGCAGGAATTGGTGGTGGATTATGTAATCTAGCTAATTCATTAAATCTTTTAGTATTGCACAGTCCCTTAGAAATAACTGAATTTCATAATCATTCTGATGCTTTAGCTCCTGATAATGGGGAAAGAAAACCTTTGAAAAATGGTACGTCTGTTTCATACAATTATGTAGATTACCGTTTTAAAAATACAACGAGTCAAAATATGCAAGTTCGTCTTTGGTGTGAAGAAAATAAATTATTTGCAGAATTAAGAAGTGAACATGAATTAGCAGAAAAGCATTACATAGTTGAAGAAGACCACCATTTTGTAGAAAATAGTGATAAATATTATAGGAAGTCTAAAATATATAAAATAACACAAGACGCTATCACATCAAAAACATTAAAAAAAGAGTTAGTACTGGATAATTACTCTGAAGTTATGTTTGATTATAATCTAATTCCAAATGAACAAATTAGAAGAAGTGCTACTATCGAAAATAAGAAGGAAGTATCTTAACAAGATAGTTGAGTTTGTGAACATAACTTAATTGGACAGAGTTCATTATTATTAGGATTTTCTTAAATGTGTTGAAGGTAAATACATGCATCCACCTATTACTTAAAAATAAGTTCTTCATATTTGTAAAAAAATTTGAAAAGCACCTTCACTAAAACCACTACTCGTGGAATTGGTGAAGGTGTTTTTTAATATAATAAGAAAGTATATAGTCCAAAGATAAATTAAAGCTTCAAACAATTTTAACAATCTTTAAATGTGATGACGTATCTGTATTAATAAAATAATGCTTAAATAGTATTATAGATATTTATAAAGTGGAGGATAAAATGAAAGACAATAGAGTAGTGATTGCATCTGTGACAAATGAAAAACAGTTAGAAACTGTTCTAAAATATCAAGATAATATAAAAGCAGTGTTTATTTTAACGGGTAACTTTATAAACATAAAAGAGTATGTGAAGTTGTATCAATCACATGGCATTGATGTTTATATTCATGTAGAGATGATTAAAGGATTAAAATTAGATGATTTTGGTTTTAAATACATAAAACAAATGATCCAACCCCAAGGTGTTCTAACCACAAAAACGAGCCATGTTAAATTAGCTAAGAAAAATGCCATCTTTGTGATTCAACGTTTCTTCTTAGCGGACCATGATATGAAAGAAAATATCATTAATACTGCTCGTGTAAGCCAACCTGATTTGTTAGAAATAATGCCAACAATTACATCATTTTTAATCAACTCAATTCAGTCACAAGTGAAGATACCAATTATTATGGGTGGTTTAGTAGATAAAGAAAGTTATTTAACTCAAGCACTTGAAGATGGTGCATTAGGCGTATCGACAGCGAATGAAGAGATGTGGAGAAGAGAATTTACTAAATTTTTACATGAGCATTGATGAAACTCAATATTGGTTTGTTACATTGAATATGACAAGTAAACGATAGGCAATTGGAGAGCCAAATAAGCGTGTATTTACACGTTTATTTGGCTATTTTTTTGGGAGGTTTTAAGGAAAATGAAAAAAATTGGTTTTCTATTGTGTATTGGATTGTTGTTTTTAGCCGGTTGTAGCGCTGAAGGAAAAAACAATAAGACAAAAGATGGCAAGGTCAAAATAGAATATTGGCATGTCAATGCAGAGACGCAAGGCGGTAAAACTGTAAAAGAACTTGTGAAAGATTTTAATGCGCAAAGCGATGATGTTTACGTGCAATCTAAATATAATCCAGACATGTATAAAGGATTAATACAAAATATGATGACTGAAGCGGCGGGTGGAAGGACACCAGATGTTGTTCAAATTGGTTGGTCATTTAAAAATTATTACAAAGATAACTTTGAATATACATCACCTGAAGATGTCATTAATGAATCATTTCCAGAAGATAAGAAATTTATAGAGGAAAAATTTGATGACAAAATGTTGAGTATTGCACAGGATGAAAAAGGTGAGCAATTAGGCTTGCCATATTCTGTCAGTAGCCCCGTAATGTTTATAAATAAAGATATTTTACGTAAGGCAAATTTAGATGAAAGTGGTCCGAAAACATGGGAAGAAGTTAAAACATATGCTGAAACGATTCGAAATAAATCAAATCAATATGGCGTGTTTATACAAGAACCAGCTGATAGTTGGGCACAACAAGCAATCGTTGATAGTAACGGTGGCAATATTGTTAAAGATGGAAAAGCGTCATTTGCGAGTGAAGAAGGCGTAGAAGCGTATCAATTGATGCAAGATATGGTGAAAAATAAATCAGCATTACATACAAATGATGAACAAGGACAACAAAGCTTTATTAACGGGGAAGTTGGTATGTTATTTACAACCAATGCGAAACAAACACATATTAAAGATAATGCCAAGTTTGATGTGGAAGCGATAGAAATGCCTGGATGGGAAGGCAAAGAGAAAAAAGTCCCAGCTGGTGGATCAATGCTAGGCATTACTTCAGATACAAAAGAAGAACAAGAAGCATCGTGGAAGTTTATGAAGTACCTATATAAAGTAGAGAACATAGCGAAATGGACAAAAGGTACAGGATATGTGCCGCCTCGTAACGATGTTGTAGATGACCCAAAAGGCTTGAAATCATATGTTGCAGAAAATGAAATGATGCAACCCGCAATTAAACAGATGAGGAATGTTGTACCATGGGCTGCGTTCCCGGGTAATAGTGGTTTAGAAGCCGAGCAACAGCTCATTGATATGCGAGATAAGATACTCGGTGAAGATGCAAATGTAAACCAAACAATGAAAGAAACACAAAATATAATTAATCAAGAATTAGATTAACAAGTTGAGGAGGACACTTAATGAATAAAAAATGGTTACCTTATGCGCTGTTATTACCATCTGTAATCATCATTTTAATATTTAACATTATTCCTTTAATTTATACCGTATATTTAAGTTTTTTTGATTGGAATATGGTTAAAACACATAAAGAATTTGTGGGATTGAATAATTATATTGATCTTTTTACAGATCCTAAATTTTATATGATTATCATTCAAACATTTGCTTATATTGTATTACTAATCGTATTTAATACAGTGATGACTTACATTTTTGCATTTATTGTAGATTACTTTGTAGGCAAAGGTAAACGGATTTATCAAACGGTATTATTTATACCTTCCGTAATTTCTTTAGTGGTAGGAGCGATGGTGTTTCTTTGGATATTAAATCCTGTATCAGGACCTGTAGCACAAATACTTGGTGTGTTTGGCTTATCGATACCGAATTGGACAACAACAAATGGCTGGGTCATATTTGTGATTAGTTTAATCGTTGCTTGGAAAGTGTTTGGTTATAACTTCCTAGTACTATATTCGAGTATTATCGGTATTCCAAGAGAGATGATTGAAGCGGCAAAAATAGATAATGTAAAACCATCGCGTATTTTTATCGATATTATTTTACCAATGAGTTCGGCGACAGGGTTTTATATTTTAATTATGACGATTGTCCAAGGGTTACAGTATGTCTTTACGCCCATTAGCGTCATTACTAAAGGCGGCCCAAATTATCAGAGTAGTAACTTAATCTATCATGCTTACCACGAAGGTTTTACTTTATATAAGACAGGAATGTCAGCTGCAGTATCAACAATTACACTAATTATTTTCTTTTTACTATTACTGGTTCAGTTTTTAGTGGTTGAGAGGAGGGTTAAGTATGAAAACTAAATCTTATATTGCGCATATTGTATTAATTACGTGTATATTATTGGCAATTTATCCGATTATTTTTGCGGTAAGTAATTCATTAAAAAAGTTAAGTTATGCGTATGATTCTATGCTTAATTTAATTCCGATACCATTTACGATGGAGAATTTCGATAAGCTAGTTAATGATATTCCATTGCTACAAATTACGACGAATACATTCGTAATTGCGAGTGTGATTACGATTGTTAAAGTAGCAATCTCATTTTTAGCAGCGTTTGCCATTGTCTTTTACCAATTTAAATTTAAAAAAGTGACATATATAGTACTTGTAGCAACTATTTTCGTGCCATTTACAGTAACAATGGTTCCGAACTATATTATTATGGCACGTTTAGGATTTGTGGATTCGGTTTGGGGTGTCATTTTACCACAGCTCGCAGACGCAATTGGTATATTCATGTTAACGCAGTCTATGCGTAATATTCCGAGAGCTTTATTAGACTCGCTTCAAGTAGATAATATTTCAGTGTGGCACACGATGAAAGATGTAATTGTACCGATTACTAAGCCCGCACTAACATCTACAAGTATTTGGTTTTTTATATTGTCATGGAATGAATATATCTGGCCGAATTTAATGTTGAAAAATGAAGAAAATTATACGTTACCTTTAGCATTACAACTGTTCGTAAGTTCAGAAGGTGGAACAAACTTTACTGTGGCGATGGCCTTAAGTGTATTAACGATGGCGATTCCACTCATTATATATTTAGTGTTCCAACGTTTTATTATCGATACCTTTACTACTAGTGGAATTAAATAGGAGGATGACAATGGGTATTTTAGAATTGAAAAATTTAAATAAATCATTTGGTGACACCAAAGTAATTGAGGATTTAACTTTAAAAATAAATGACGGTGAACGTGTTGTGTTTTTAGGTCCTTCTGGGTGTGGAAAGTCTACCATACTCAGAATGATTTCAGGTATTGAGAGTGTTTCAGACGGTCAAATTCTTTTTGATGATAAAGATGTAACAAGTTATGAACCGGGGGAAAGAGACATTGCGATGGTCTTTCAAAACTATGCATTGTATCCGCATATGAGTGTAGAGAAAAATATTACTTATGCATTAAAACGGAATAAAGTACCACAAGAAGAGATTAACCAGAGACTGGACCAAGCACTTTCTATACTTGATTTGAAACATTTAAAAGAGCGTAAACCGAGTGAATTATCAGGTGGTCAACGTCAAAGGGTTGCGTTAGGGCGCGCAGTTGTTAAAAATGCTTCATATTTCTTATTAGATGAACCATTGTCTAATTTAGATGCCTTATTACGTGTTTCTGCAAGAAGAGAGTTGTTGCATTTACATGACATGTACCAACATACCTTTATTTTTGTAACGCATGATCAGTTAGAAGCGATGGCATTGGCAGATCGTATTGCATTGTTTAATAAGGGTGAAATACAAATGTTCGACACACCTGAAAATATTTATAATCATCCACGTAATGTCTTTACGGCACGTTTTATTGGTGCACCTCCGATGAATATTTTGGATGCAACATATGAAAAGAATCGACTTAAATTTGATGACCAACTTTCAATTAATGCAGAAAGTTTAAAACAACAACATCTAAATCAGTATGAGGGGCATCAACTTTTAGTTGGTATTCGTCCTGAAGCAGTTCATATTACAGACGAACCAACGGAGCTGAAATTTGAAATAGAAGATATTGAAAATTTAGGTGAATGCTACAGTCTCATTGGTAATTTAAACCAACAGACACTGACTGTGAAAAGCTATGACAAACCTGAACAATTAGTTGTAAATGTAAAGTTTGAGATGAATAAAGTAATATTGTTTGACCCAAATACAGAAATAAATATTGAGGAGGGATAATCATGGCATTAATCTTAAGTACAAATGCATATATTAGAAGCGGGTTAGCACCAATTTATAGTCTATTAGAAGTAAATCCCAATTTAGGCATAGAACTTTTTGGTAACAATCAAGATGAAGCTTATACGAAGGAATTACTTGAGCTAGGTAAAGATTCACAACGTTTCTTAACATATCATGAACAAATTTTTGATGTAGAGCATTCGCGTCCTAGAGAAGAAGACCCATATAGCTTAAAACAAATTAGATTGGCAATTGAACACTGCGTGGCATTAGGGATTAAAGATATTGTTTACCATGTAAATAATGTAGCTATTAACAATAAACAGCAAATGATTGCTGAGACAGCATATAATTTAGACGATATTACGTCAGAAGCGAAAGTACAAGGTGTAAACATTTTAGTAGAAAATGTAGGGGTAGATACTAAGCAAAATAAACTGTTTACAGAATCAGAATTTATTGATTTCTGTAAAGAAAGAGAGAACAGTGTATTAATTGATGTGGGACATGCTAACGCTAATAATTGGGATTTAGAACATGTGGTTCAACAATTTAAGCATAAGATTAAATTCTATCATTTACACAACAATGATGGTAAACATGATGACCACAATTTATTGCATGAAGGAACATTAGATATGGATGCATTTTTTGAAATGTATCATCAATATACGCCGAACGCACATCTGACTTTAGAATATAATTATGATATAGGTGAACAACCAGAAAACATCCAACGGGATATTAATTATGTAGTAGGTAAAATGGAAAGTAAATAAGGTGAAATAAGCACTGTAATACACATAACGACTCGATAAATCAGAATGTACAAAATATATAGTACATTCTGATTTGTTATATTGTATAATACTGTATATAATAAATTTTATATAAATATAATTCAAAGAGGTGCACCGTTTTAATGATTAGAATATTGATTCCATGCTTTAATGAAGCGTTTGTAATTAAACAAACCTATGATAAATTAACAGAAATTATGCAACATGATAGTTATATTAACGGTTATACATATGAATTACTTTTCGTGGATGATGGAAGTAGAGACCAAACATTAACAATAATTCAACAATTATCTGAATTAGATAGTAGAGTGAAATATATTTCGTTTTCACGTAATTTTGGTAAAGAGTCAGCGATGTATGCAGGTTTGAAAGCAAGTACGGAAGCTGAGGCGTTGATAATCATAGACGGAGATTTACAGCACCCGCCTTCATTGATTCCGCAAATGATTGTAGATTTTAGAAATGGCGAAGATCAAGTGGTAGCTAAAAGGGATAGAACTGGAGAGCGTTGGTTACGTAAGCATCTGTCTAAAATGTATTATTTAATGATTAATAAAAGGGTAGATGTTACCTTAGAGGATGGCATAGGAGATTTCAGGTTATTGAGTCAGCGTGCCGTTAAAGAAGTTGTTAAATTAGGAGAATACAATCGATTTTCAAAAGGATTATTTGCATGGATTGGCTTTGAGCCTAAAGTCATTGAATATCAAAATGTACAACGTGAAGAAGTAGAGTCTAAATGGTCATTTAGTTCATTGTTAAATTATGGTATAGATGGACTGATTTCCTTTAATAATAGACCGTTACGTATTATTATTTATTTGGGATTATTCAGTTGTTTGATGAGCTTTCTCTATATTGCTTTCAATTTAATTTATACACTGAGTTATGGTGTGTCTACGCCTGGTTATTTCACTACTATTTTTGCGGTATTATTTCTAGGTGGTGTGCAGCTGACTTCTTTAGGTATTATTGGAGAATATATAGGTAGAATTTATTATGAAGTGAAACAGAGACCGTTATTTATTATACATAAGACGAATTTAAATAAACATGAGGTAAATTAATATGAAATCACTAAATTTGGACAAGATGTATCTGACACTTACAGCACTATTTTTATTTTACTATTTTATGGCGTTCTTTTTACCATTAACCCATGATGATTGGGATTGGTATAGTCAGTATGGCGTGCAAATGTGGCAGGAAAAATATGCGAATTTAAATGGGCGTTATTTGGGTAATATTTTAGAAACTGTAGCAGTTCGTTTGGATTGGTTTAGGTGGATATCTTACGCGTTGATCAGCATGGCTATGATATATATTATTGTTCGTTTTACTCATAATACGAAACAGCCACTATATTATTTAATAGCTTTCATACTTATGGCTACGATACCAAGTGAGATATACAAACAAACTTATGGATGGTTTGCAGGTTTTTATAATTATGTCCCAGCAACATTGTGCGTGCTGTTCATTTTATGGTTTATTGTTACGGTTTTATTCGAACGAAGAGGGCTTACACCTGTAACTAATATTGTCTTTTATATTATTTGCTTTATTGGGCAATTTTTTATGGAAAATACCACACTCTTTAATAGTATGATTTTGGTGTTAGCCATAGGTTTGAATTTATTACTTTATCGACAAATTAATCCTGAATTTATAGTTGGTTTATTATTATCTGTGGCTGGTACATTGATTATGTTTTTAAATCCTAATTATCGTAAAATATTTTTTGAAGGCAGCAGTTACCAGAATATATCGAGTGAAACAGGATTAGTCGATAAAATATTCCATACGGTGACTACGACAATTCCAGATTGGGTCTTTTTCAATCAAATTGTGACTTTATCTATGATTATTGCTGTGGTGCTAGTTATGCTTTATCGCAGTACTGTGCTGTACAGCTTATCCAAGATGAAAATAGGGCTGACTGTTAGTGGATTATTGATATTGCCTATTTATTACTTTTTCATATATAAACAATTCGAATTACAAAATTTCGATTCAATCACTATAGCAAATCTGCTTAATACTGTGATTTGTATTATATTTTTAGGTGCAATGATTTATGCAATACATTTAGTGATCGGGCAAAAGGAAGTACGTTATACATTATATTTACTCCTAGCCTCAACTTTACTTGTATGTGCACCTTTAGTCATTGTATCACCACTCGGTCCAAGGAATTTTTATACAGTATATGTAATCTATAGCATCATTTTACTGATATTACTTGTTCAACTCAACGTCATGTATGCGTTGTGGCGAAATATGATTGTGGGAATTGCAATTATGTTTGGTGTTGTTTATTTGAGTGGTTGTTACTATATCCACAATCAAAATGAAACGCGAATCGCGAATTTGAAACAAGAAGTAAAAGAGAATCCAGATAAGGATTTCTATACGATGAAGAAACTGCCATTTGAACATTATTTACATCATGCAACGCCAACCAGCGAGAAATATCAAACACTATTCAATAAATATGAAGGTTTACCAGTAGATACAAAAGTTAAGTATGTACCTTTTGGTAGCGAAGAAAAGAAGAGTGATTGATGAAATCATGCGTTAATTATTATAAATTATTACTAGTTTTCGAATTACTCGAAACACATAAAAGCTCCGGGATAGTAAATTTACTAACTACCCCGGAGTTTTTATTTAAATATTTGTGAAGTAATTTATTAATCATCGCCATCTTCATAATCATCATAATCGTCGTCGTCGTCATCACTGTCATCATCGCCGTCATCATCACCTGAATAAATACGTTGTTTTTGATTTGTAGGCGGTGGTTGTGTAGGTTGGGTTTCAGTTGATGCTGCATCATTATTTTTATTGAACCAAGCTACTGAGGATACTTTACCTGTAACATGATTGATAATGATATTAGCACCTTTTTGACTACTTATATCTTGAGTCACCAAATAGTATTTAATACCTTTATCTTCTTTTAAAGTAATAGATTTAAAGGTACCGCCGACATGTTCTTTTGCTATATCTTTGGCTGATGCTTCACTGATTTTTTTATCTTCCTTTTTCTGTTCCTTTTTGGGTTCAGGTTTCTTTGGTTTTAAATCCTTTGTTTGTTTTATATTAGAAATTGTTTTCTTTTCTCTATCTACTTTAATGTGATATATACCTTCGCTTGATTTTAATTTTACTAAAAATTCATTTTTATTATCAGTGAGCTTGATAGATTCAATATCACCGTTGTAACGTTTCTCAACCATTGCTTTTGCATCTGTCTCTGCCATAAGTTGCTGGTTCGCTTTTAAAAATATAATTACACATAGGGCGACAGATAATCCAATACATGTCATTATTAAAATTAATTTAACGAGCAGTTTCATTTTTTGACTCCTTTAGGCACAGTTAAAATAAAGGATGAACCTTTATTTACTTCGCTTTTTACATCAATCACTATATTTTGTTGTGTGGCAATTTCTTGCGCAATGGACAATCCTAAACCTGAACCGCCAGTGCTACGTGACCGTGCTTTATCTACACGATAAAAGCGAGTGAAAATATGAGGCAAGTCAAATTCTGGAATACCTATACCGTCATCCATAATTTCAATATTGAATGAATCTTTATTATCAGAAATTCTGACAATAATAAGTGATTCACCATATTTGTGCGCATTATCTAAAAATATGTGTATTAATTGCTTGAATAAAGAAATATTTAGCCAAGCTTCATAAGATTCACAAGCTACTTCTACTTTTATATCTTGTTTATATACATGCTTTAAGCGATGTGTGATTTCTTCAATTAATTCCACTATATTTTCATATTCAAGACTACTTTCCGTCTTATTTTTAGTTATTTGAGCATAATATAATAATTGTTCTGTTAAATATTTCATTTTTTTAGCTTCATCACCAATAGCATGGATACTTTCATCTAATGTTTTTTGATCTTTCTTTCCAAATCTCTGCAACATTTGACTATAAGAGTTTATAACTGTAATTGGTGTTTTTAATTCATGTGACGCATTCATAATAAATGCTTGTTGTCTCTCGTCGTGTTCTTTCAATTTGTTCATCATGTCATTAAAGGAAGTAGATAATTCCTGCAATTCATACGAATCATTTTGTTGTACTTCTACAGGTAAATAATCTTTGGTTTCTTGTGTTTCTTTGATGTGCTTACTTAATTTCAAAATCGGTTGCGTGATAATATTGGTGATTACTCTATTCAAGTAAAAAATAACTATTAGTAATAATATAACTGAGCCGATTAAAATCCATTTTAAAATTTGAAAGGATTCATACTTAAAGTCTACATTTTCATAAAGCTTTAAATTGACGACTTCACCATGTTCCCAAACGATATGTTGATTTAATGATTCAAATAATATTGAATCTGGAACACCCAGCAACACTGCACCGATCAAACATAGCATCCCAGCTAATCCTGCAGGTAAATTTGAAAATATAAATAATATAAGAGCTAAAATAAAAATCATTATACTTACTTTGCCTAAGTAACTTAAATCTAATACCAAAAAGATATAAAAACTTAAACAAAGAAAAGATATCCAAATCCATAGATGTGAAAATGAAACATTAGCTAGCATCTGTAACGACTTCCTTCAGTTTATGCTTTTGTTGTTTCCTTGCTTTAAAAAGGTTCATACCAATCATAATATAACGAATCGCACTTTCTACACTGCCCTCTAGCCATTTATCTGCGTCGTTGATTGCATTTTCTAAAGTAGCTGGTTCAGGTATAATACTAGAAAATGCATCAATACGACTTTGATAATTTATTTTTGCGCCTTTACCAATCGTTCCTGCAAAAGCTATTACAGGTTTATTGTGATTTTTAGCAATACGTGCAACTTCAGCAGGCACTTTTCCATTCGGTGTTTGATAGTCAATACAACCTTCTGCAGTGATGACAATATCCGTTGATTCAAGATTGCTTTCGATTTGAATATAATTTTTAATTAAATCAAACCTTGGATGCAATGTTGCATTAGCGAAAGCGATGAGACCGGCTCCAAGACCACCTGATGCCCCTGTACCTTCTGCATAACGTAAATCTTTATTTGTATGTTGCTTAATTAAAGCAGCTAAATGATATAAATTATTTGATAAATGTTCTACGTCCTCTTGTGACGCCCCTTTTTGAGGACCAAATACTCGTGCAACGCCTTTATCACCACATAATATATTAGACCAATTTTAAGCAACATCAATTGGTGTTGTTGATACTCGGCTGTCTATATTGCTTAAATCTAAGTCATGAATTTTATCAATATCAACGCCACCATCAGATGTACCAGAATCGCCACAACCTATAATTATTCTATCTACACCGTAATCAAGTGCTTTAATAATCATTTGACCTACGCCATAAGTTGTTGTGTATAATGGGTTTCTTTGTGTCTTAGGGACATGTCTTAACCCTGCAATTGCAGCCATTTCAATCACAGCTACAGTTTCTTTCCCTTCTTTAAATACGCCAAAGTAAGATTGGATGCGTTGTCCGACAGGGCCAGTGACATGAGTCATTATTTTATAACCATTTCTAATTTTAATAATAGATTCTACGAAACCTTCGCCACCATCAACCATAGGTATAACGTTCACTTCATAATTTGAATTGACACGTTTAATACCTTTTTCAATTGCATAACCAACTTCTTCTGCACTTAAACTTTCCTTAAAACCTGATGGAATAACTGTAAATTTCATAATCTTCATCCCCCCGTATATAGTCTTAATTAATTGATACTCTTAGACTATGGTATGGGGGTTTACAATTGCTTAAAGAATTATTAAAAAATGATTAAAAAATTTAATAAAACATGATACCCAGTGCTAATCCTAAAATTACAATTAGCCATGACGGTGCTTTACAGTATGCTAGTAATACAAATAATATGGCAGCAAATGCGAAATCCATATGTGAATTGACGGATGATGTAAAAATAGGATCATACAGTGCTGCAATTAGAATACCAACTACACCAGCACTGACCGCTTTTAACATTGCTTTAGCATAACGATTCGACTGCACGTGTTCCCAAAATGGTAAAACGCCAATTAATAGTAAAAAGGCAGGTAAAAAAATAGCGATTGTTGCGACAATGCCACCCGGAATGCCAGACATAACGGTACCGATATATGCTGCAAAGGTAAATAATGGACCCGGCACTGCCTGTGTTAATGCGTACCCTGTTAAAAAGTCGTTCGCACTGATCATATCTGTTGCGACAAATGCTTGTTC
Organism: Staphylococcus sp. OJ82; assembly: GCF_000294465.1. Taxonomy (NCBI): domain Bacteria; kingdom Bacillati; phylum Bacillota; class Bacilli; order Caryophanales; family Staphylococcaceae; genus Staphylococcus; species Staphylococcus sp. OJ82. Next base: position 121,933 of record NZ_ALPU01000002.1, read on the forward strand.
TAATAATGGTAGAACAACATGGCCGCCACCGAAAACAAGTGCACCTGAGCGATAAAAATGATCAATCATACTCACCCATGAATTGGTTGTGAAGAAATTAATAATAGGTAAAATTAATAAAAAACTGAAAAAGAGTGTAAGTGCAATAACACCAACCAGTTTAGGAATATTGAATATCTTTATTGATGGTTTACTTTCATCATTTTCTTTAAAGAGTATTAATCCAGCAAGCGCCACGATAATCAATGCACCCAATTGTGACATAGGGTGAATCACTGTGACTGCCATAACTAAGGTAAATAGTGCAAGAAGCTTTGTTTTCACATCAGGCAAAAGTTTCTTGCCCATGCCAATAATGGCATTAAGCACGATGGCAACTGCAACTAATTTCAAGCCATGCGTCCAACCTAAATCACTGCTGTAAGCAAGGAGCAGCGTCGCACAAAGCATTAATACAATGACTGAAGGCAATGTAAAACCAAGAAATGAAATAACACCACCAAGTAAACCTGCCTTCGTTATGCCGATACCAAAACCGACTTGGCTACTTGCAGGACCAGGTAAAAACTGACATAACGCGACTAAATTTGTATATTGCTGTTCTGTGAGCCACTTCCTACGTTTAACGTATTCATCATAGAAGTAACCGAGATGTGCTGTTGGGCCACCAAAAGATGTACAACCTAATCTTAGCGCGACCAAAAAGACTTCAAGATATTTCATTAGCATAACCTCCCAATTTATAAATTATACTTCGCCAACAAGTTCTTTTAATTTTTGTTGGCTTTTGGCTAACATTTCTTTACCAAATGAAGTGATGGTATAGTTCTTGCGTTGTTTACCTGCAACCACATTTTTCTCACTAACAAGTAATCCTTCGTCTTCCATACTATGTAAGAGGGGATACAACGTACCAGCACTCATTGTATAACCGTGTTCTTGAAGTTCCTCAATCATCCAACTACCATAGATAGGATGTTCACTTGCATGATGCAAGATGTGAATATAAATAAACCCTAAAAACATACGTCTTTCTAATTTTGATTCCACATACATTCATCCTCTCTAATTAATATATCGAAAAGCGATATCGCATTTCGATTTCAATGTAACATTTATACTTTTGTCTGAGGTTGAATTTACATAAAATTTAAGAAATTATCATATTTTGTAATATTGCTAGTGGATAATTTTCGTTAATGAAAAAGACTTATTAATAAACAATTTTAAATAGGGATATTATTAATGTTCGTAACTGCCGTAAAATATTTATACCATCGCTTTGTACAGCATAAACAATAATGTTTTAAGAGACTAGAGCATAAATAAAGCATCTCATGTTGATAATTTAAAGATCTAGTAATCTTTATAGAGTGGGAAAAGAAATCAAATGACAAATTTTGGTTTCTTTTCTCGCTTTTTTTAAAAACAAAAATAAGATAATTTACTAAAAAAGTAAAATTAATGTACAATAATATGTAAGCGCTTACCAATTTATTTGAATCATACTAAATCAAGCTTTTAAAAGGAGAATGTAAATGAAGGACAAAGTGATGATGATAACGGGCGGTAGTAGTGGCATGGGCAAAGCAATGGCGAAACGATTTGCTGAAGAAGGTGCCAAAGTAGTCATAACAGGTCGCTCATTAGAACGACTTGAAGTTGCTAAAGCGGAAATTGAACAATATGAAGATCAGGTGCTATGTATAGACATGGATGTACGTGATCCAGAGCGTGTGCAGTATACAGTAGATGAGACTGTAAAAACATTTGGGCAGATAGATGGCCTTGTGAACAATGCAGCGGGTAATTTTATTTGCCCTGCAGAAGATTTATCGATTAATGCGTGGAATTCAGTTGTAGATATTGTATTAAATGGTACTTGGTATTGTACACAAGCAGTAGGTAAAGAATGGATTAAAAATGGTCAAAAAGGACGAATTTTGAATATGGTTGCGACGTATGCTTGGAGATCTGGTCCAGGTGTTATTCATTCTGCAAGTGCAAAAGCTGGCGTCCTTGCTATGACGAGAACACTTGCTGTGGAATGGAGTTCTAAATATGGAATTACAGTGAATGCCATTGCACCGGGGCCAATTGAAAATACAGGTGGCGCAGGAAAACTAAGTTTATCTGAAGAAGCACGTCAACAGACACTAGATAGTGTACCAGTTGGTAGAATGGGTCAACCTGAAGAAATTGCAGGTTTGGCTAAATTCTTGTTCTCAGACGATGCGGACTATATCAATGGCGCTTGCATGACCATGGATGGCGGGCAATGGCTCAATCAGAATGCATTCTAAACAATTCTCAATTTATATAAAAGACAAATCGGACGATTCATATCGTTTGATTTGTCTTTTTAATTCAACGCTATTGCTAAGATATAATAAAAGTAACGGATTCAATTACAATTTATAAAACAAATTAACCTTATTCAATTGAAATAACAGACCATTTCTACTATGATATATACTTGTATTAAAAAAATAACGAAAAATTATATCTTCGAAACTTTTTGGTTAATAACTGAAAAGTTTCTTTTTATGTCGTGCTTCCTAGGCGATCAATATAAATGAAATAAAACAGTAGGAATGAGTGATTTTCAAATAAAAGGAATGAGGTGTTATTGGGATGTTGTACAAAATCCATTTTAAAAATATATGTTTCTGTATTTTAGGAACATTTCTTATAGGTATAGGCATTAATGTGTTTGTAATTCCTGCTAATTTAGGGGAGGGTGGTACAGTAGGTATTTCGCTAAATCTAAAATATACACTAGGCTTATCACCGGCAATTACCTCACTAATTATAAATATGATATTAATTGCGGTAGGTTGGAAATATTTAAGTAAAACGACAGCAGTTTACACATTGATTACAGTAATTTCAAGTTCAATATTTTTAGGACTAACTGAATCATTTAATATGCAGATTGAATCTGATTTTATAAGCACAGTGTTTGGCGGCTTACTACTTGGTGTCGGCACTGGACTTGTAATCTCAGCGCGAAGTACATTAGGTGGCACATCTGTTATTGCTAAAATTATAAATAAGTATACTGAAATCAAAACTTCTCAAGCGTTGTTTATGCTTGATTCAATCATTGTGTTATCTTTCTTATTCATCCTTCCCGTGCAAAATGTTTTATATACCATTGTTATGCTTTTTATCGTTGAGAAAAGTATGTCATTTGTAATAGAAGGTTTTAATCCTAAAAAGGCAATTACAATTATTTCAAATTATAATAATGAAATTAGTAAGGGGATTAATAAAGAAACAGGTAGAGGTTCAACATTATTGAATGGAGTCGGTGGTTATGAACGAAAAGAGACGAATGTGCTTTATGTCGTTGTACCGCAAAACCAATTATCAAGAATTAAGAAAATCGTTAATGCTCACGATGAAAATGCTTTTCTTGTTATTCATGATGTGAGAGATGTCTTAGGCAATGGCTTTATGAAAGTACAGTAACGTAAAATATGTGTAGATATAAATATGCATCAAAAAGTCCTAATACTGTCATCAGTGTTAGGACTTTTTGATAATAATTATGGCAATGTTAGATTTTAATTATGGGTGGAAGATTACTTTATCAAAATGTTTCTTTTTATTAACTAATGCATCAAATGTTTCAGGACCTTTTGCTAAATCTAAGCGATCTGAAATCATCGGATCCACTTGAATCTCTCCTGTAGACATGTAATGAAGGGACGCATGCCATTCTTCGCCTGGAAATGGGGCGGATAAGCCGTTCCAAGATCCAATAACATTAAGTTCATTACGTAATATTTTTTCAAAATGAACACGATCCATTTCAATATCGGAGTAAGGTATGCCTAGCAGTAAGACTTCCCCGCCTTTAGCTGGTAACGTTAAGACTTGTCCAATCGTAAATGGTGAGCCTGCTGATTCAAAAGCGACATCTATGTTATGAGGAATCGTAGCGATAACGTCATCTAAATTTTCTGCTTTAGAATTAATCGTATAATCTGCGCCAAGCGTCTTAGCAATTGCTAATTTATCTGGGTCGATATCAATCGCAATCGTTTTAGCGGCACCAAATATTTTAGCCCATTGAATGGCTAGCAAACCGATACTGCCACATCCTATAACAGCTACAGTCGCCCCAGGTTTCATACTTGTTCTATAAAAACCATGTGCTACTACTGCAGAAGGTTCGACCATAGCAGCTGTATCAAAGTCTACATTAGTTGGCAATTTTAAGACGTTATTTGCAGGTAGTTTAACGAATTCTGCAAAACAGCCAGGTTCATAAGAGCCAATAACATATAAATGTTCACATCTAGAGTATTCACCTTTTTCACATTGTTCACAGGCGTGACAAGCGATAGCTGGGCAACCCGTGACTGCATCGCCAACTGCCACATGATTAACGTTATTGCCTATACTTTCTACAACTCCTGAAAATTCATGACCAAATGTCATGCCTTCACGATAAGGGCCTAGCTTCTTATAGCGAGAATTGTCTGAACCGCATATACCAGTTGCAATCACTTTAATAATGACATCGTTACTGTCTTCAATTTCAGGCGGTTTTGTTTCTTCGTATCTTAAGTCTTCAATGTCGTATAGGTTCAAAGCTTTCAAAGTATTTCACCTCTTATCTTCTGAATATTAATTTTGTTCAGAAGTAACTTTTTTCTTTTTAAAAAATTTTGCGCCGAAGTAACCAAGAAAAACGACTATATTACAATAAAGTAAGTTATTCATATATAAATCTGTAATACCTCTCAATGGCCCAAGCATGAAATCTAACATATGTTCTACCATAATAATTATCTCCTTATATCATTTAATTGCTAAATGATGGTTATTTGAAACAAGTTAATCGATAGGGCGAAGGAGTACTTTGATGCCTTCTCCACCTTTGATATGGTTGTAGCCTTCTTCCCATTGCGTAATATCAAGTTCATTTGTGACTAACGCTTCAGCATTAACATCACCACTGCTTAATAGTTGTAAAGAAGGTTCCCAGTCGTCTGGTTTTTGACTTCTCGTACCGACCATTCGTATTTCTTTTTGTATGATTTTTTCTAAATCAAAAGAAATTTCTGGATCTTTAAAGATACCAACTTGGACATATTGTCCTTTTTTACGTAAGATATCTAAACCTTGTTTGGCAGCGGGTACTGCACCAGAACATTCTAAAACTACGTTTGCACCATAACCATTCGTAATACTGTTTACATAGTCTTTTAAATCAGTATTTTGAATATTGACGACATGATCTAATTTAAGTTCTGTTGCCTTATCTAATCTTGTTTGATCATTATCTAATCCAGTGATTACGACTTCTGCACCTTTACTTTTAACGACTTGCGCGACAAGTAATCCAATAGGTCCAGGCCCCATAACGACTACGACATCGTTAGGCTGTATTTCAATTTTAGAAACGGCATGGTGGGCACAAGCTAATGGCTCCGTCATAGATGCTGCTTTATATGAAACATTATCAGGAATACGGTGGACACTAGCTGCACGTGCAACTAAATATTGCGTAAAGCCACCGTTTTGTTGTGTGCCTAAACCTTTACGATGATTACATAAGTTATAATCACCACTTTGACAATATTCACATTCACCACAAATGTAATATGTTGTTTCAGAAGTGACGCGGTCACCAATTTTAAAATCAGTGACATTAGCGCCTGTTTCTACAACCTCTCCTGAAAATTCATGGCCAAGTGTCACTGGAAAGTTCACTTTATAATGGCCTTCATACGTGTGCACATCCGTGCCACAAATGCCTGCATAATGGACCTTTATTTTTACTTCATCTGCGTTCGGTGAAGGTCTCTCTCTATCTAAGACTTCTAGATTCCCGAATCCTGGTTCAGTTTTAACGAGTGCTTTCATGTAATGTCAGCTCCTATCTGTTAATTAAATAAACTAAAGAATTTGAAAATAATGTAATTTAAGATGTTACCACCTTGGTCAAGACTTGAAATTTGAGCTGAGCCAGATGGCATATTTACGTTTGTGCCTTCTGCCATGCTTGTGAATATCGGTGCAACATCTGTTGCGATATATAAAGAGATGGCAATCATGATTGTGCCGACAATAACAGAGTGTATGATATTACCTCGTGCAGCACCTACGATAAATGCGACAATAAATGGAATTGTTGCTAAGTCACCAAATGGTAAGACTTGGTTACCAGGTAAAATAACTGCTAATAATACTGTAATCGGAACTAAAATTAAAGCTGTTGAGATAACTGCTGGGTGGCCTAATGCAACCGCAGCGTCTAAACCAATATAGATTTCACGATCCCCAAAGCGTTTGTTTAACCAAGTACGTGCAGATTCGGAAACAGGCATTAAACCTTCCATCAAAATCTTAACCATACGAGGCATTAACACCATAACGGCAGCCATTGACATACCAAGGTTGATAACATCGCCAGCGTTGTAACCAGCTAACAAACCAATGATTAAACCAAGTACTAAACCGACGAATATGGATTCACCAAATGCACCGAAACGTTTTTGAATCGTTTCTGGGTCTGCATGTAGTTTGTTGATACCAGGCACTTTTTGTAAACCTTTGACTAAGAAAATACCTGGCGCATATGAAATTGTACTACCTGTGGCAATCGATACCCCAGGTAAATCGTAGAACTCACTCATCATTGGTGCAGTCCAATCAGCCACTTTCAGACAGACGATTTGGAATATTGCTGCAGCCACTAATGATTGCCAAATGCTATCAGATACGGCGTAAACCATGGCACCCATAAATGTATAATGCCAGAAGTTCCAAATATCTACGTTCATTGTTCGAGTAGTCTTTGTCAGTAACATGGCAATGTTAATCACAATACCTAAAGGAATAATAAATGCTGCGATAACAGATGCCCATGCAATAGATGATGTTGCTGGCCAACCCACATCAATAACATTTAAGCTTACTCCTAGGTTTTTAACCATAGCTTGAGCAGCGGGTCCCAAGTTGTTTACAAGTAAATCAATAACTAAGAAAATCCCTACGAATGCGACACCAATCGTCAAACCGGATCTAAATGCTGCACCGATTTTTTGCCTAAAGAATAATCCTAGTAAAAATATAACGATTGGAAGGATTACTGTTGCCCCTAAATCTAGAAAAGCTTGAATAAAATCTACAAATCCACTCATCCCTTACACCATCCTCTTTAATATAAAGTGATGTTGGTATAAATTAAGACGCCATTTTGATATAACCATGAACTTCTTTTTTAATATTTATCCCAACGATTGATTCGGTATGTTAAATTAAATGACTTATTATTCTTGTAACGCGTCTAAGATTTCTTTTTTAGTATCTTCAACGCCAATTCCAGTTAAGAAATTACGTGCGTTAATGACAGGGAAGTCGTATTCTTTTTGCGTCATTGCAGTTGTAACTAATAAATCTGCTGAATCTGCGTAAACGCCAACTTCTGAAATTTTAATTTGTTTTAAATCTACTTTGATATTGTGCTCTTTTGCCATTTCTTCGATTGCGTTATTTACTACCGTTGAAGTTGCGATACCTGCGCCACATGCTACTAATACTTGTTTCATAATAATTTCCTCCTAATTTGAGAACTTAATATTTAAATTCTCTTCCTGTTATATTTTTTATTAATAAATTGAATGATTATGCGTCTGCTAATTCTTGTTCAATAACTTCTACGACTTGATTGCTATCTGTTGCATTGGCAATGGTTTCAAGTATTTGATCATTTTGGAAAATACCCATCAATTTTTGAAGTAATGATAACTGTGCATCCTCTTTATCCATTGCGAGCATAAAGATTAATTTCACATCGGTTGTTTCTTCAACTTCGCCCATGATGACGAAGGGCACTGTTTCTTTAAGGACAGCCACACTGATTGATTTTGAATTCACATGCTGAATATCTGTGTGTGGGATAGCTACAGAACAATAAACTGTAGGTAACCCTGTAGCAAATGATTGTTCTCTTTCGATGACTGCATCTTTGTATGATGCTTTTACGTAACCATTGTCATGCATTAAATCAGCTAATTGACTTAATACGTCCTCTTTTGTTGTGGCCTCTAAACCAATGACAACATTCGAGGCATCAACTGTTAAACCTTCCATATGACGCAACCCCTTTGCTTTAGTCTATTTTTGAAAATTGTTTAATTGTTTCAAATATTTGGGACTTTGAATCTGTTTGTATAATGCTTTGCATACTTTCATTGTCTTGTGCTAAATCTCGTAACTGTAGTAGAGGTCTTAAATGCTTGAATTTATCTGTTGCTGCGATAACCACAAAGACCTGTACTTTCAGACCTGTACTTAGCGTTAATGGTTCATCTAATACCAACATACTCATAGACGTACGGTTTACGTTTTGTTCGTTTTCAGCATGTGGTATGGCGATGTGTTGATTGATAACCATATAAGTATCGTCAAAAGATTGAATCATTGAATCGATGTAATTTGCATCTATATACTTTTGACTAGAAAGTGGTTCAGCTGTTAGTCGAATTGCTTCTTCCAAATTTGAAACATGAGATGCAAATTGAATATGGTGTATCGGTAATAAATCTTGTAAATTCAAATGACCATTTAACGAAATTGAAGACGATTTGATTGAAGCATATGCATGAATATCATCAAATTGGTTTTTAATTTCATTAAGTAAAGCATCTTCGTTATGAATATCAGCATGTTCACGTATCATGGCTAACATCTTTTCAGCGTGTATGTCTGTCTCGAAACTATTGTTGAGTTGACCGAATACGTGCTGACGAAGGTCGTGTTTTTCTTTGGCAGTTAATATAGCTTTCGTGATATATAATCTTTTGTGTGTCATCACGTGCATTGGTGAAAAGACAATATCAAAGTCTAGCGTATACTGATTAAATTCACGTAGTGATAATGCATCTAAAAATATGAATTCTGGAAACACACTACGCAATTCTTGTAACATCAATTGAGAAATTGATGTACCTTGTGTACAAACCACAACAGCTTTTACCTTTTTGTCGATGTCTTCATCTTGTCTTCTTAAAATACCGCCAATGAGTATGGTTAGATATGCGAGTTCATTATCAGGTAATGGTTGGTTAAAGAACTTTTCCATAGGTTTAGAAGAGAGTTTAACAAGATGAAATAATTCTTTGTAATCATCTTTCAGATTATTCTGTAAACTATCGACATCAGATAACTCGTATCTAATTCTGTAAAAGGCAGGCTTCATATGAAATAACAATTGGTTGACCAATGTTTCACGATCTTCAAAAGTGATAAAAGTGATTTTCTCAAATTGATCAAGCATACTTTGTAGTGCAGTTTTTAATTCTGGTAAAACTTTCACATCATCTAATTCCGACCATTGCACACTTGTTGATAAGAGTTGCAATGTTATAAATAATTTCTCTTGCCGAGGTATATCAGGATAGTTTGAAGTTAGTATTTCAGTTGCTTGATACTCCTCAGTGTCGGAAAGGTCATCGTATCCAATTGAAAAAGGTGAGACGATCTTATCGTGCTGAATTCTTCTCATAATGAAATAGAGTTTGTAGCGTAATGTCTCAGTACTTTGATCAATAAAATTATTCTCTAAATATTGTTCGATTTTGTTGATTTGAAAATCGATGATTTGAAGTTTCTCTTCTTGCAACGCTAAACTTGCTAAAATATCATCTTTTGAAATATTTAAAGTGAATACTTTATCAATTAAGCGTGTTAAAAGTCTTCTAATTTCAAACTCATTACCGACTAAATAATAACCCTCCTGCCGTGAATATTTCAGAGTGACATCATATGGTTCTAGTAATAATTTTAATTTTTTCAAATCATTTAACACTGTGTTCTTACTTACTTTTAAATCGATTGCAAAGTGATTTAATGACAATGTTTCATCTTCTCTAAACAACATCAGTAAAATGAGATGCGCGCGTTGGTAAGCAGTATATACTTGCTCATCTTCCTGTGGAATAGGTTCAATTGATACATTAAGAAAATTTTTGATTATATCATCAACGATGAAAAATCCTTGGCTTGTGCGTTCAATCGTTGGGCAATCTTGTTCAGTTAACCATTCATTGATTTTTTGGATTCGATAGCCAAGTTGTCTACGAGACATGTTGAACATTACTTCTAAGTCTTTGCCTTTAATTTTCGGATTTTTAATCATTTCGGTAATGATATTAAAGTTTTCTGCTTGTATTTTGAATCCCTCCCTTGTTGTTGACTCTAATTTAGCACAGCTCATCAAAGAGTTGTACACTCATTAGACACAAATGCATTTCCGTTTTATGTACATCATTGTGATTAGCATGAGAAAAAGCACTTACCATCGCATTTGGAATGATAAGTGCTTATCGTATAATATGTTTATTATTTTAATAATTTCATTCTTAATTCATTGATTATAAGATACGAAAGTTAAAAAGAGAAATTATATTACCTTTACTGAATGATTTTCTATAACTTAATTAGCTTATCAATCTCGCTAAAATTGCTGGTGGTAAGGTTTATAACAAAGTACCAGATGCATGTACGCTTTCAATTGATATTCGTTATTTACTTAACCAAGATAAAGATGACATTCTAGAACAAATTAAAGGTGTTACAGATGATGAAATAGCTGTGCATATGTCAGGTCCGAGTGTGAAAAATGAAATAGATAATCCTTATATTCAACATCTTGTAAAAGAAATTAAATCTGTAACTGGCAATCAAGAAGCCAATATTTTTGGACAGCATGGCTTTGCTGATACAAGATATTTTTCTAGATTTGATGTGCCTGCAATTGAATTTGGACCTTCTGGTGATGCGCGGCATGGCGATGGTGAATACGCCGTAGTAGACTCATTAGATCAATATAAAGATATCATTGTAGGTTTTGGAAAAACGTTTAATTAGAAATAGACAAACGATTTAAATTAAGAAGTTTAGTAAATAAAAAAATTGAAATATAAGTATAAATAAATCCTAACTAGTTATTTGACTAGTTAGGATTTATTTCATTTTAAAATTCAGGTGCTTACAAATATAGAGTTTAATACAGAATTGCGGTTACTCTAGTTCACGAATAAAATTGTTAATTAATATGAATAACGATAGTATAAAACATTAATCGTAAGGTGGAATATTAAAATGGTTCTTTTTTTATATATATAATTGAAAATATGTAGTAAAATTGATTTAAATTTATTAATATTGACTATAAGGTGTTTTTTAAAAAATTGATAATTACACATGAATTAAAAGGGGAGAAGCAACGATGGAAGCATCCAAATTTGCTCATTTAGAGTTAGATGTCAAAGTTGATTTTATAGAAATGATTAACTATTCACTTGCACATAACGATTTTTCACTTATAAATAATATATATATAATAAATGAATCAGAAGACATAGAGTTGACAAATGCAAAATTAAAAATATATTCTAATTCAGGTTTTATATATGAATTTGAGCGAGATATAGAAGTTATTGATATAGAGAATGATGTGTTGATACAGAAACCAAGTATTTCTTATAATTATGATTATTTCCGTGAAATTACTGAAAGGATTAAAACACATTTTTTTATTGAAATTGTAGATGAAAATAATGAAACGTTATATAAAAAGCCTTATAGAATCAATATATTACCTTATCAACATTGGTTAGGTACTAAAATTTATCCAGAACTTACATGTACGTATATAGTTCCTAATGATAATGAAATAAGAAGAATTGTTGCTGAGGCAGGTGTGAAATTAAAAGAATGGACTGGGGATCCAAGTTTTGTTGGTTATCAAGCAGGTGAAAGTGAAAAAGTAAGGTTACAAGCTGCAGCTATTTATGCAGCATTACAAAAAGATAATATTGCTTATAAAAACCCTCCAGCAAGTTTTGAAAGGTTTGGACAAAATATTCGTTATCCACAGGAAATTATACAGTATAAAAATGGAACGTGTTTAGATTTAGCGTTTTTATATGCTGCTTGTTTAGAAGCAATAGGCTTACATCCATTAGTTGTATTTATTAAAGATCATGCCTTCGTAGGATTTTGGTTACTAGATAAAAATTTTACTGAACCTTATATATCAGATTACGCAACAATATCTAAACGATTATCTCAAGATATTAAAGATATAGAAGTTATTGAAACAACGTCGTTAGTAAATGGTAACGATGCTTCTTTTGAAGATGCGATAATAATAGCTCATCAAAATTTGGTTAGTCCTTATAATTTTGAAGGAGTAGTAGATGTTACAAGTGGCAGGCAATATGGCATTACACCTATAATGACAAAATCAGATCAATCGGATTATATAATGGAAGGTTATGGAGATAGGAAAACTGTAACAGAAGCACCTAACACAGTTATTGAAAGATTAGGAAATGTAGAATTTAAATTGGATTCTATTGAAAAAACAGATATCTGGAGTAGAAATTTGTTGGATTTAACACTTAGGAATTCTATGATTAATTTTAGAATGAATAAAAGTGCCATTCAGTTAATGGTTTATGACCTAGCGTCATTAGAAGATGAATTATCCAGTTATGAAAGGTTTAAAGTCATTGAAAAACCAGAAATTTTAACTTTAGAAGAAGCAAATAATTCAGTAATTAATTCTAAAGCGCTAAAATCACGTTTTAAAAATATGATAGATGCAGATTTTAAGGAAAATAGAATCAGAAGTTTTTTAACTGAGTATATGCTAGAAAAGCAATTAAAATCACTATATAGAAAAGCAAAATCTAATTTAGATGAAAATGGTGCTAATTCTTTATTTATTGCAATTGGTTTTTTGAAGTGGTGTGAACCAGAAACAACAAATAAATTCTATAGAGCGCCATTGCTTTTACTTCCGTTATCAATTGAGAAAAAAAGTGCGAGTAGTAAGTTTCAAATTGAATTAAGTGATGATGAACCTCAATTAAATGTCACATTAGTAGAATACTTAAGACAAAAATTCAATATAGACTTAAGACATCTTATAAACTTACCTAAAGATTATAGAGGTATAGATATTCCCCTATTATTTTCATCAATAAGAAAAACAATAATGGATAAAGCAGGTTGGGACATAGAAGAAATAGCTGCAATTAGCAACTTTTCATTTAGTAAATTTGTAATGTGGAATGATTTACAAGCAAGGAAGGAAGAAATCAGTTCTAATTCTAACGTCCAAGCTTTAATCAAAGGTAACTATAAAATTGACAGAAATTTAGAAGAAATAAATGCTCGTAATATAGAGAAAACAGATAAACCTCATGAATTGAGTACTGGGAGTTTAGTAGATGCATCGCAATTAGAAGCAATTAAAGCAAGTGATCAAAGTAGCTTTGTATTACATGGACCTCCTGGCACAGGAAAGTCTCAAACAATTACTAACATGATTATTCATAATATAAACAAAGGAAAAAAAGTTTTGTTTGTTGCTGAAAAAAGAGCTGCTTTAAATGTTGTGAATGATCGTTTGACAAAATTAGGGTTAGAAGATTTTATATTAGAATTACACTCTAACAAGACAAAAAAATCTGTATTTTTAGATAAGGTAGAAAAAAGTTTAGCTCATAATTTAGAACCACAAAATCTAGATATTGACAACAAATCTAATGAATTATATAAATTGAAAAATGAATTAAGTGATTATGTTGAAGCCCTTCATAAAAAAGGATTAAGTGGATACAGCTTATATGAATTAATACAGTTACACGAAAAATATCATTCAATTCCTAGTAATATAAATTTGAAATCTAATATAGTTAAAACATTTAAAAACTCAGATTTAGTGAAAGTTAATGATATTACTACTATTCTTGATAATACAGTTAATCAGCTTAAATATAGTAAAAATAATCATCCTTTAAGTGATTTTAAAGTTACTAAATATAGTATTTCAAAGAGAGATAAGTTTCCAGAAATTATAATGCAGTTACAATCGTCAATTTCTCAATTACAAATATTAATAAAAAAACATGCAAAAATTAATGATTTGCAAACAATTAAGCATATTCAAAACTTTGAAAATGAGATTAATAAATTAGAAGAATACAAATTTAGTGAGCCTTTAAGTGACAATATGTATAGTCTATACAAAAAAGTTACATTAGAAAGTGCTTATAATTACGCTAGTGCAGTATTAACGACATATAGGGATACAAGCAATAAATTATTAAACAAGTATAAAGAAAAAGTATTAGATATCAATACTCAATATTTAAACTCAGAATATGCAGATTTGAATAAAAAAATGTTCAAAAGTAAAAAAATAAAAAAACTAATAGACAATTTAGCTATAGAATTATTGCAACCAAGAGAATTAGAGGAAAAAGAATTTGTCGATGATTTACAACTTATTAGTGAATTTCAAAAGGCAAGAGAAGCTTTACAAAAAAGAAATGAAGATTTTATTAATTCTTTTGGTAATAGTTGGAAAGGGAGAAATACTGACCTAGTTATATTAGGTCAACAAATCCAATTTATAGAGGATATTAATCTTCATAATAAAAATGAAGAAGAAAAGAACATAATAAAAAATTTAATGAATTTAGTTATAGAGGACCCAAATGAATTTAACTTATTCAAAGAAAACCTTGCTTTACTAAGATCATCTTCAAACAGTTTAATTAATGATTATAATTTGGATGAACAATTTTTAAAAGATTTACAATTAGAAAAACTAAGAACTAAAATGGAAAAATGGAAAACTAGTATGGCAGATTTTAAAAATTGGACGTTTATTAATGAACAATTCGATGAATTAGAAAAAATATTAAAAATAAACGTGAGAAAAAAATTCTTCGATGAAGAAAATAGTTATAAACTTAAAATGATAGTTTGGAAGGATATCATTGAAAATTTAATCAGAATAAATTTTTCTGAATATGAAGTGTTAGATTCCTTTAATGGATTTGAAATAGAACAAAAAATTCAATTACTTAAAGAAAAAGAAAGAGAATTTAATGAAATTAGTATCAATAATACTGTAAATAAAGCTACTCAAAATATTAAAGAAAAACGAAATAACGAAGATTTTGAATCAGAATTTTTATTATTACAAAAAGCGATTCGAAGTAATGCTAGAGGTCAATCCATTCGTACAATATTTAATAAAACATCAAATGTTATACAAGACTTATTTCCAGTAATGTTAATGAGTCCGTTATCAACAGCTCAATATATAGATCCTGATTTTCCTAAGTATGATTTAGTTATTTTTGATGAAGCATCACAAATTCCTACTGACATAGCAATAGGTGCGATTTCAAGAGCAGAAAACTGTATAGTAGTAGGCGATCCTAAACAAATGCCTCCAACCACATTCTTTGGAGCTAATAATATGGATGAAGATAATTTAGAAATGGAAGATTTAGAAAGTTTATTAGACGATTGTTTAGCCGCGAATTTTCCAGAAAAATATCTGCAATGGCATTATCGTTCTACACATGAAAGTCTGATACATTACAGTAATCGAACTTACTATAATAACTCACTACAGACATATCCTTCATCAAATGCTTTAAATTCGAAAGTTTCATTTAAAAATGTAGAAGGAATTTATAAACGTGGAACTCAGAGAAATAATGAAATAGAAGCAAAAGCAGTTGTTGAAATTATTATTCGTCATTTGAAAAGGGATAGTAAAGATAGTATAGGAGTTATTACATTTAACATACAGCAGCAAAATACTATTGAAGATTTATTTAATAATGAACTAACAAAATACCCTTTACTAGATTCTAAAAATACTAGCTCTAAAGAACCAGTTTTTATAAAGAATCTAGAGAATGTACAGGGTGATGAGCGTGACATTATACTGTTTTCAACTACATTTGGACCTGACGAAGAAGGGAAAATGACTATGAATTTTGGCCCTTTAAATAATAGTGGGGGTTGGAGAAGGTTAAATGTAGCAATTACTAGAGCAAGAAAAGAAATGAAAATTATAACCTCTTTTAATCCTGAGCATATTGATGTTAAACGTACAAAAGCAGAGGGTGTAATTGGTTTGAAAGGATTTGTAGAATATGCTAGAAATGCCGGTTCATTACCTTCAATAAATAGTAGTGTCTCTGATGATAAAAATGGAATTGCTACTATTCTTAAAGAGGAGTTATATAATCGAGGTATTAATGCAAAAGTACATTTAGGTAATTCTAAATTTAAAATTGATTTAGCGATTATTGATCCAGACAATAATGATAAATATAAATTAGCTATTTTAATTGATGGACAGAATTACTATCAAGCCCAAACAGCAAATGATAGAAATATTATACAACCTAGTGTTTTAGAAGGATTAGGTTGGAACATTCATAGAATTTGGACAATAGATTGGTATGAAGGCAAAAATAAAGAGATTGAAAAAGTGCTAAGTAAAATTGAAAGTATCGATAATGAAATTTAGTGAAAACAATTGTTAAAGATTAGAAGGAGCGTGAAATTATGATTAAACGAACAGCAGAAAAAGTAATGACATGGATAGGTATAGGCTTTCAAATTCTAACGGTTTTAGGAATAAGTTTATTGCTATTTCTTATGAATATGGAAACTGTTAAAGAAAGTATGATTGAAGATGGTGCTATGACAGCTAGTGAAGCAGCGTCTTCATCTCAACTGACTAATATATTCCTAATAATTGGATTGGTTTTAAGTATAGTCCTATTAGTTTTAGCAATTCTTTCAGCAAAGTGGATTGATAAAAAATCTAAAGTAGCAGGAGTTATTTTAATTATTATTGGTGTCATTTCATTATTTGGAAATTGGATTGCTACTATATTATGGATTGTTTCTGGAATTATGTTATTGGTTAAAAAACCTAAAACTTCCCTTTATAATGAAAGAGAAATAAAAGATGATGATCCATTTAGTGATCACAGTAATTCAACGCATAAACAAAATGAAGTTAAAGAGGCTTATGCTAATAGAAAAGAAGATGTAAAAAAAATAGACGATGACCCATATAAATATTAATTTTCATGAAAATAAAAGCGAACGCCCAATTTAATCATTGTGCGTTCGCTTTTTTGATAACTAAAAGTGACTAAATTAAACCAATCCATTGCCAGTAAGTGAAACTAAATAACACGATAAGTAAGTAGCCGATAACGGTGATTGGAATACCTGTTTTCAAGAAATCTTTAACGGTAAATGTTTCGGTACCATATGCTAGCATAGATTGTGGCGAACTAACAGGAAGTAAGAAGCCAAAGCTAATTACAAATTGCTGTATGAGCACAAAGGCCATAGACTGTTCTCCTAAATCTAATGTGGTTGTGAGTGAAATGAACACTGGAATCAATGCAGAAGCCAAGCTTGTGGCACTCGCAAAACCTAAATGAATCAATATATTAAACAAAGCAATTAAAGCAATCGTCATCACTAATGGATAATGTTCGAGGCCGATAAGCCCAAAGGTTTGATCACTTAACCATTGCGCAGCAGTTGTTTTTAATAACACGTTACCTAAGGAAATACCCACACCAAATACAATAATCGTTCCCCATGGAATACGCGACTCAGCTTCTTTCCATGTCATAATACCAATTTTAGGGGTTAACATGATTGCTAGCGCTAATAAAATAATAGAAGATGAATCAATCGGATGTAGCACTTTTTCTGTAGACCAAAGTAAAAGTAATGCAATTGAAATAGCGATGAGACGCCATTCTTTAGCAGTGACAGGGCCCATTTCATGTAATTGTTGTTTAATCAGTTGTTTGTCTCCAGATATTTCATTTACTTCTGGTGGCATTACTTTTAGCATAATGAAATAAAGTGCAATAGACATCAAGATAGACCACGGACCAGCATACAGGAACCATTGTCCCCATGAGATATCTATGCCTAATTGATCATTAATAAAATTGGTAGCAACGATATTTTGAGCGGCTGCCGTCTTAATACCTACATTCCAAATAGATACAGCCTGCACCGCCGTAATGATAAGTAAAGCAGCAAGTTTACTATTTTTAGAAATGCCAAAAGCAGTAACCATACCTAACAAAATAGGAATAACTGCGCCAGCACGTGCAGTTGCTGAAGGTACAAAGAAAGCTAGAAAGATGGCAACAATAATCGTCCCGATAACGATGCGATTAGTCTTATTGCCTACCATAGAAAGAACGATAAGTGCGAGACGCTTATGTAGATTTGTAATTTGCATTGCGGTAGCTAAAAATAGTGCTGCAGCTACGAGTGCAATGGCAGTAGATGAAAATCCACTAAAAGCGAGTTTCAATGCGTTAGTCGTCCCGAATAAACTACTACCTTCTAAAACTTTACCGCTTGCTTGTGGATTTCCTAGAGACTCGGTTAAATTTTGCACGGGGCTAAATCCTAAGAGCAAGATAATCAAACCGACAATCATCGCTGCTGATACAGGGTAAGTGACTGCTTCAGTTACCCATAAGATAACGGCGAATAGTAAGATAGCTAATGCACTTTTAGCCATGAAAGGTAAGGTGTCTGGCGTTGGTAATAGCATGATAATCACAAGCGCAAGCACACTGATGATTAACCAAAGCGGTTTAAATGTGGTGTTTTTATTCTTTGCTGAATGTTGTTTCATCTTTAAAATGCTCCTTTTCTTAATTTTTCAATTTTATAATATCAAATCAGTAAAATGTGCTCACTATAATATTAAAAAGTTCATAAAATGCCTTTAGTTAAGTAAGAAATATAAAGAAGAGGATGAGAACCTACATTATAATGACTGAAAAATTGTGTGCATTTTATAAAATGTTTAATTTTAAAGAAACAGAGAATAATAATGATGTAGAGATAATGTGCGTGAATTTAAATAAATGATAATAAGGTGATTAAATGGATGTAAGATTTCCAATAGGAGATTTAGAAGTTCCAGATAATGTAACATTAGATGATATACAAAAATGGGCGAAAGAAATAGAAGGTTATACTGAACGCTTAAGAGAGACTGTAGACTCGCTAGATGATGAAGCGTTGAATGCAAAGTATCGTGCAGGGAGTTGGACAGTACGTCAACTTGTACATCATATTGCTGACTCTCAATTAAATATGTATCAGCGTTTGAAGTTAGCAATCACGGATAACAATCCGACCGTACCAGCGTTTATTCAAGATGAATGGGTGATGTTGCCGGATAACGATTTACCTATCGAAAGCTCGATTAAGATGCTAGAAGGCATGAATGAGCGTATCGTAGTGATAGCTAACAATTTAAATGAAGATCACTTAGCACAAACATTTACGTTGAAAGATAGTGGCGAGATAACGGTAGCTAAAAAGATAGCAAAATTATCTTGGCATGAAGAACATCACTTAGCACATATTAAAATAGCATTATCTAAATAGTAGAATCTAGAAAGTCGTTCAAATCATGAGAATTTGAACGGCTTTTTAATTTGGTATGTAGTTGACTTAGTTGATTTATAGAAAATTGGTGTAAAATAACTCTTGAAAAAAGTCTGAGTATGATTTCTAATAAATTGTAAACTGAAAAATAAAGTGGAATTATACACAATTGACAAACAAATTACATAAATATTACGTGTTTATATTTTATAATAATCTGTTTATAGACGCTTATGAAAGCTTTTAGTAACTTTTTCGCCATTATTAGTAACTTTTTCACTGTAATTTAGATGTAAAGAACATGCGTATATTTTAATTTGACTGTAACCTACAAACATTTTATGGATGTTATAGTATTATTTGTGAGTTGGTTGAAGCAGTAAATTAATTTTTAATTAAATAATTGAAATTCAGCCATATAAAATAAAAAATTAAAATTATCTTTTTGGGAGGATTTATTAATAATGAAAAAAACAGTAATCGCATCAACTTTAGCACTTGGATTAGGCGTAACAGGAGCAGCAGGTAATTCAGCTGACGCTTCAGAGCAAAACGTAGATAAAGCACAATTAGCACAATTAGCGCAATCAAATCCAGAGCAATTAAATGAAGCACCTGTTCAAGAAGGTTCATATGACATCGACTTTAATTATAATGGTACAGAATATAGTTTCGAATCAGACGGTACAAACTTTAGCTGGAGCTTTGGTGGAGGATCAGCTGAAGGTTCAACTGAGGCACCAGCTCAACAAGAAGCACCAGCTGAACAAGCAGCTGAACCAGCACAACAATCAGCACCAAAAACTGAAGCAACTCAACAACCACAACAAGAGTCTACTTCAAAAGAATCAAGCTCAAGTGAAGCTTCAAGTGGTTCATCAGTAAATGTTAACTCTCATTTACAAGCAATCGCTCAACGTGAATCAGGTGGCGACATCACAGCTATTAACCCTTCATCAGGTGCAGCAGGTAAATATCAATTCCTACAAAGCACTTGGGATTCAGTAGCTCCAGCAGCTTACCAAGGTGTATCTCCAGCATCAGCTCCTGAATCAGTACAAGATGCAGCAGCAGTTAAACTATATAACACTGCAGGCGCTTCACAATGGGTTACTGCATAATTTAAACAGTAATTAATCATTTAAAAATAAACGATTCAAAACCTGCTTCTATAATATAGAGGCAGGTTTTTTGATTTAATAAATAATTTGAAATAAATAAAACAAGGGTGTGGGACAGAAATCTAATTTTTCTAATAAAATTTCCTCGTCCCACCCCGGCACAGCTGACTAGAAAATGGAATGCAAGAGCTTTAGCTCTTGCATAAGAACTACTTATCTTCATAAATGAAGTAGTAGTTCTTTAAAAGCTTGATATAAGCGCATTTTCAATTCAGTCAGCCACTGTCAATATAAAGCAATAGGCTAAGACATGTGGTATGTCCCAGCCTATTGTTTTATTATTAAAATATTTCCGAGGAAATGCAATTTTAGTATGAATACAATGCAAGTATTACAAATAATGTGACCAGATACCGTCGCTTGGAATTGATTCTACAGATATAATTTCATCTTTAGTCGGATGTTTTACGCTAAGATGTGATGCCCATAAAGCAATTTGTTGACCAGGTTTATTAATATGTTGTCCATATTTTTGGTCTCCATATAATGGTAAGTTTTGATTCGCAAATTGCACTCTAATTTGATGTGAACGTCCAGTTCGTAATTGTACTTCGACTAAACTTTTCTTTTCAACATTACGAATCGTTTTGTAGTCTAAGATCGCTTGTTTTGCTTCTTTTCTTCTTGAATCTACCACATATACGATGTTTTTATTACGATCTTTCCAGAGATAATCTTTAAGTTCACCTTGTTTTTTTGCAGGTGCGCCATGAACAATTGCTAAATAAGTTCTATCAAAGTTTTGCTTTCTTAGTTCATTTGACAAACGAGATGCAGCTTTGGATGTTTTAGCAAATACCATAGCACCACCGACTGGTCTATCAAGACGATGTACTAAGCCAAGATAAACTTTTCCTGGTTTATTATATTTTTCTTTAATGTAATCTTTTAACATAGACAATAAATCTTCATCTTTTGAGTCATCAGCCTGTACTGGTATATTAATAGGTTTTTCGACCATAAGTAAATGATTATCCTCATAAAGGACATTGATAAACATTGAACTCCTCCAAATCGATATAATACTTTACATAGTTAGTACACAATATTAAAAAATAATTAAAATTATATCAACATATTATATTATCATATCGTAGAATAAATTCAATATCATAAATATATTCTAGAAATAAAAAATAATGTGTTTAAAATAACGTGAAATAAAAATCAATCGAAGTAAAAAGTAACTGTATACTATTGGTGTAAAGATACACCTTTGTCACACTGATTACATAGAGATTACATAGAGGTAAAGCAAGTATTCTATTTGTGAACTATCGTGAGAGTATCTTGGTTGAATTTTCTGGAAATTATTAAGAAATTTAGCGTAATGGGAGTGTAAAAAGTCGATTGTTTTTTTAACTTCACTGTAACCCACGAGCTATTTATAGATGTTACAGTAGGTCTTGTAAATTAATTGAGGAAAGTAAATCGTCTTAGCGATGATTGAAATTACGAATTAATTTTAAAACTATAAAATGGAAATTATCTCTTAGGAGGATTATTAATAATGAAAAAAACAGTAATTGCATCAACTTTAGCAGTTGGATTAGGCGTAACAGGAGCAGCAGCAGGAAATTCAGCTGACGCTTCAGAACAAGGTATCGACAAAGCAGACTTAGCGCAACAAGCTCAATCAAACTCTGAACAATTAAATCAAGCACCTATACAAGAGGGTTCATATAATCATAACTTTACTCAAGATGGCGTAAATTATAACTTCCAATCAGATGGTACAAACTTTACTTGGAGCTATGGTGAAGGTTCAAATGGTTCATCAGAACAAGCTTCAACTAATAGTGGTCAACAACAAGCTCAACCACAACAAGAGCAAGCTCAACAAGCAACTGCTGAGCAACCAACTGAACAATCAGCTCCACAAACTGAAGAAACTCAACAACCACAACAAGAAGCTGCTTCAACTCAATCTTCAGAAAGTTCAAATGAATCAAGCTCAAGTGAAGCTTCAAGTGGTTCATCAGTAGAAGTTAATTCTCATTTACAAGCAATCGCTGAACGTGAATCAGGTGGCGACCTTAAAGCTGTTAACCCTTCATCAGGTGCGGCAGGTAAATACCAATTCTTACAAAGCACTTGGGATTCAGTAGCACCTGAAGAATACCAAGGTCAATCACCAACTGAAGCTCCAGAATCAGTACAAGACCAAGCAGCAATGGATCTTTACGAATCTGAAGGTGCTTCACAATGGGTTACTGCATAATATAAGCAGTAATGTCTAATTAAAATTAAATATAGTTAAGTGAATAAACTAATCCCTGTTTCTACTATGTAGAGGCAGGGATTTTTATATGTAAATAAATTTATTTTGAAAGTTGATTAACTAATGGGTGTAAGGGAATAATATGATATTATGAAAAAACTTTTAGCACATTTAATCGTAGCATTGACTTTAGCAATTATATTATTTTTGACTACTTTATTTTTCGATTTATTTAAATCGATGCACTTAACAGCATTATTACTGAATATAGATTTTTTAATAGATGACAATGCTTCAAATATTGTTTTGGAATTTTTAATTCATATAGGCATTACAATTTCACTTTATGCTTTACTCTATTTTATTTATAAAAAGTTAGGGGATTATTATTATATCGCGTTAATTTGTGTCATGTTTTCATTTTTAGCACTGTATCCATTGCTGATTTATATGGCAATTAACCCTATTTTTCAATTCCAATTCATGGGTTATATCTGTTGGATTATTGCACATATTCTATTTTTAGTTTGTACGCATAAAGGGATTAAGTTTATGGAGAGAAGGTTTTAAAATTCATAATTTTGTTGAAAACTTAATACAGTAAAAGTGAAAAGTCGCTTTATAATTATTATGTAACGACGTTAATTACTCTTAAGGAGGGGTTTTTAATTAAAAATGCAGAATTAGTATTATTTGACTTAGATAATACTTTATTTCCTTTCAATGATTTATGGTTAATTGCGAATAAACAAATTTTCAACGATTCTGGATATGCAGAAGATATTGCATATAATGAATTCCTCAAAATTTACACTTATTATGATAAAAAATTTTGGTTGAAACATAGTCGAGGAGAGATAACTTTAGATGAACTCAGGCAACTACGATTAATAGAAAGTTTAAAATATTTTAAGAAAAATATTACCACAAAAGAAGCACATGAATATTTCTTAGCTTTTTTTGACATTATTATTCAACATATTAAACCAAATATAACATTAAATAATCACCTTAATGAATTGAAAAAATGGGTCAATATAGGTATATTAACTAACGGGAAAAATTCAGAACAAACAACTAAGATAGCACGTTTAGAATTAAAAAAGATATTTGAAAATAATATTTTTATATCTGAAGATATTGGAAGTGAAAAGCCTGATGGTGCTGCTTTCTTAAAGGTAACTCATATGCTAAATATCAAACCTGAGGATACAATATATGTAGGGGATTCTTGGGAAAATGATGTTTCTGGTTCACTTAATGTAGGCATGAAACCAATTTGGTTTAACGGTGATAAAAAAAGAAATGACGAAAATATAGAAGTTACTAATAGTAGTATTGAAAAGTTAGTAAAAAACTTGATAACACGAGTAAAACGATAAATAAAAAACTGTTATGCATCATGCATAACAGTTTTTATATTATTGGCTTACAAGATTTTTGAAGTTTTCTAAGCGTGCGGCTTTTTCTTCTTCGCTAATGTCATGTTTTTTTACATAACGATTATTTTCGTGAGTTGCACATTCGTGTGTACAAGCACCTAAATAACGTTCTTCATTTTCTTCAGAAACAAGAATTTGTTTGTTACATTCTGGATTGCTGCAATTGATATAACGTTCGCATGGTGTACCATCGAACCATTCTTTACCCACAACTGTTTTGTCTACTTGGTTGACTTCTACACTAATACGTTCATCAAAGACGTACATTTTACCGTCCCATAATTCACCTTTTACTTCCGGATCTTTACCATAAGTAGCAATGCCACCTTCAAGTTGACCTACATCCTCAAAGCCCTCTTTTAATAAGTAACCAGAGAATTTTTCACAACGGATGCCGCCAGTACAATAAGTGACAATCTTTTTGTCCATGAATTGCTCTTTATTTTCTTTGATCCACTCAGGTAGGTCTCTAAATCTCGTGATATCAGGACGAACTGAGCCGCGGAAATGACCTAAATCGTATTCGTAATCATTTCTTGCATCAATGACTACAGTATCATCAGCCAATAAAGCTTCTCTAAATTCTTTTGGTGATAAGTATTTTCCTGTTAATTCTCTTGGGTCAACGTCATCTTCTAAATCTAGAGCAACGATTTCTTCTCTTGGACGTACGTGCATTTTTTTGAAAGCATGTCCTTCAGCTTCATCAACTTTAAAAGTAATTCCTTTAAATCTTTCATCTGATTTCAATTGTCCCATATATTTATCAGTAGCTTCGACTGTCCCAGATACAGTACCATTGATACCTTCTGTAGATACTAAAATACGACCCTTAAGTTCTAAATCCTTACAAAATTCTAAATGCTCCGTAGCGAAAGTTTCGGGGTCATCAAGTGTTGTATATTTATAATACAATAATACTCTATAATCCATAATTCGATTCTCCTCTAATCTATTCTTTTCATTATTATTAATATAAAATTTATGGTTGAAGTGGTTGGTTGTATTGAAGCAACGTGATGCTTCATTTATAATTTACTTACTCATTATTTCGAGTAAAAGAACAAAATTCTCCTTATTGCATTATAACAAAAAAGGGATATTATTCAATTTATTAATTTAAATTAGTGCAATATTTTCATTATATATGAAAAGTACATTTGAAGAAATAGAAAAATAAAAATGCTCTTCTCAAAGCCGTCACTTTAATAGTGAAAACCATGAAAAGAGCATAGGTATATAGCATTCATTTTATACTTCTTAAAATTTAGAAACAGCTATGATGAACTTATTTCTTTTTATTTGTGCAAACAAGTGCAGTCACTAAGCCAATTGTACTTATAGCAAAAATAATGTTCATAATTGCTAAAGTTTCGATGATTACGACGTCTTTGCCTAATCTTTCAAAGGCATTTTGCTGCATTTCCTTTTCAGAGCTTAAATCGCTTTGTGATCTTGAAGGTTTTTCTTCGATATCTTCTAACATTCTTTCTTCAACTTTAGGCATGTAATTCCTCCTTGTATACTACTTTAATATTTCCCCTTTTGACAAAAAATCAATCATACACCTTTGAAAACGCTAAACTATAAGTAATTGCAAATGAACGTGGTTATTACTATACTGAATTGATAATTGTTAGTTGAAAAGGGAGAGATGTAAATGGAAACGGTATACTTGGCAGGCGGATGCCTATGGGGTGTACAAGCCTTTGTTAAAACTTTACCTGGCGTAGTAGACACAGAAGGCGGTAGGGCAAACGGTATTACAGATACACTCGATGGAGAATATGATGGATATGTAGAAGTCATTAAGACAACATTTGATCCAGCAAAAGTGACAGTTACAGACTTAATGGGATATCTATTTGAAATTATTGATCCTTATAGCGTAAACAAGCAAGGTGAAGATGTTGGCTTGAGATATAGAACAGGATTATACAGTGAAGATGCCAAGCATTTAAAAGAGGCACAAGCATTTATAGATGCAATTGAAGACCATCATCTGATTGCAACAGAAGTATTACCACTGACAAATTACGTGAAAAGTGCAGAAGAAAATCAAGATAGATTAACAAGATTCCCTGATGATTACTGTCATCTTCCTAAAGCACTCGTAAATAAATATAAATAAATAAACAAGGCGGCTCTCAGATTAGTGAGAGCCGCCTTTGCTTATGAGCAGTGATTATGAACTATCTCATGATGTATAAAATAAGTAGTTTATCTTTAAGCCTTTAACACATCTTGTTCTAATGGAATTGATTTTTGAGCGCCTTCAACTTGGACTGTAAGCGAAGCTGCTTTATTTGCGTAAGTAATACTTTCTTCTATATTAAAGTCTGTCATATTGAGACGACTTGCAAATGCACCGATAAAAGTGTCACCTGCTGCTGTTGTATCAATCGCTTTTACTTTAAACGAAGGTATTAAACCAGCAGAATTTGCTGTCGCGTAATAAGTACCTTGCTCGCCAAGTGTGATAATAACAACTTTCATTCCTAAAGATAAAAAGTATTCGGCGTTTTGATGCATTGATGCACGATCTGTAACTGCGATACCACTTAATAATTCTGCTTCTGTTTCGTTTGGCACAATAATGTCAGTTAAAGTAAGTAAATCTTTAGATAATTCACTTGCAGGAGCTGGATTTAAAATAGTAGTGACATTGTTTTCACGTGCGATTTTAAAAGCGCTAATAATCGCAGGAACAGGCACTTCAAGTTGAGCAATAATATAATCTGCTTCTGCAATTGCGTCAGCTGCTTTATTTACATCTGTATCATTTAATTCCATATTTGCGCCACCATAAACTAAAATTGTATTTTGTCCATTGGCATCAATTGTTATGAATGCTTGGCCTGTTTGGGCAGTATCTGTTGTCATGATGTAGTCTGTATTCATATGCGCTTCTTCAAAATCTTCTAACATGAAATCTGCGTCTCCTTCAGTTCCAATCTTAGAAATAAAAGTTGTTTGGGCATTTGAGCGTGCAGTTGCAAGTGCTTGATTTGCGCCTTTACCGCCACCATAAATTTTTTGAGCATTTTGAATATGTAATGTTTCTCCCGGTTTAACAAAACGGTCTACGTTTAAAATTTTATCTACATTGGTAGAACCAATAATTACAACTTTATTTGTCATAGTATATTCTCCTTTTTTCTTTAAAATGTCACGTTAGATTCAAGTGCAATATTTGAAAATGGTGTCGTTTCCCCTGTGCGAATATTAGCTTTTGTTAGTGAATGATTTAAATTTTGTTTCATTTCTTCATGTGGAATAAATGAAATTTCTACATTGTCACCTATCAATGATTTAATTTGTTTAAGTTGTTCAGCGTTTTGTGTTTTGATTTCTTCTGCAAGAAATATTTTTTGAAATTCAACTTCTGATAAAACGTTCTCTAAAGCATCAATAAAGCGTGGTAGATCTTTAGTAATCGCTAAATCAATACGACGTTCGTCATTTGGAATTGGCATACCCGCATCATTAATTGTTATTAAATCAAAATGACCCAATGTTGCAATTGCATGTGATACATGACTATTTAAAACCTTTGTTTTTTTCATAATTAAATCTCCCATCCTATAGTTTATTTAATAAATACTGTAACTGCTGCTGCTATTAATATGATTACAAGTCCAATAATAGTAACGATAAGTTCTTTTGGTGTTTTTCTCTGATTCAAGAAATAAATACCTGTTAACGTAGCTAATACTACTGATGTTTGTGACAGTATAAATCCTGTCGCTAATCCATTCATATCTGACTGTGCAGAAATTAAGTATGTTAATGCACCAAATGCAAAGAACAACCCTGAAATAATTTGTTTCCAGCTGACTTTTTCTAAGAAAGCATTGCCTTGTTTCATATTCATAAATGCATAAATTACTGCAGCAAGCACCATACCCATTGCTTGTGGCAAGAATGCTTCCATACCACTGATATTAGTTGCTTGAGGTGCTGCAGAGTAAGCCCAATAACCTATTTCACCTATAAGTAGTAAAATAACTGCATTTCTTAATTTTTTACTATACTGTTGTTCTGATTTTTCACTCCAAACAGTCATATATGCACCAATTAGCACAACAAGTAGGGCAGTGAAGCCGATAATTTTATTTGTTAATCCTGGCCAATCTCCTAATGCAAAGACACCCCATAGTGATGCACCTAATAGTTGAAATGCAGTTGTGATTGGCATAGCTCTGGAAGAACCGACTAGACCAAATGCTTTAAAAGTAATAATTTGTCCAAAGCCCCAACCAACACCTGATATTAATGAAAATATAAGGTTCATTCCTGTTGGAAAATCGATACCTTGAATGAATGCGAAACCTAATGCGAAAATCAAGGTTCCTACTGTTGCACCAAATATTTGGTTAACTGGTCGTCCACCAAACTTCGATGCGATGGTAGGAAATAGTCCCCAACCCAGTAATGGTCCAAGACCAATTAAAATTGCTATAATATCCATAAGACACCTCTATATATATTTATGTAGTGATTATTTTTAGGTAAAACGATTTAGTAAAACGTTTTACTAAGTCATAATAACATCAATTTCTATATTTGTACACGCTTTCATTTTTGCAAAAAAATATAAGACCTAGAAGATAAGCTGAAAATTGATAACTGCTAACTCGAGTCAAGCAATCAATGACATATCTTTAAGTCTTATATTATGTGTGTTTTATTTTTTAAAATGTTGCGTTGTTTCTCTGATAATTAACTCATTATGTAATGCAACATTATGTAAAACTGCATCATTTTGATTCAGCTTATGAGTGATTAAAGCTAATGCAGCCTCGCCTATTTCTTTAATAGGTTGTGCAACTGTGGTGAGGGAAGGGACAAGATATTTTGCAATGTCTATATTATCAAATCCAATAACTGAAATATCGTTTGGTACGTGAAATCCTTTATCAGCGAGACCACGCATAATACCAATAGCCATCTCATCATTCGTTGCAAAAATAGCACTAGATTTGGACTTTATAATATCATCAATGACTGCAAATCCACCTTCTTTATTTAAAGGGGTTTCGATAATTATAGGAGATGGTATCTCATGCATTTCGCAATATTTGATGAAGCCATCTGTTCTTGCTTTCATATTACTCGTTAAATTATGAGGTTGAATGATTGAAATGTGCGTGTGCCCGTAATCAATAAGATGTGCAGCTGCAAGTTCACCACCATTGCGTTCATTTGTTTTTACGATATCAGTAAATCCATGATCATCACTTTGATCTAGTACGATATAAGGTATATTATGATTTAATAAATATTGATTTAAACGAGACTGATTCTTAATCATCTGCGCAATAATCAGACCATCCATGCCTCGTTCGACAAGATGCATAATCCCTTCTTCGATTTTATCTTCCTTTGTTGTTAAGAAGAATAAATCGACATCATCTGGTTTATGATCGTCCATAGTTTGCATCATCGTGGAAAAGAATGGATTAGTTAAATTTGGTAATAGCACACCGATTAATTTTGTTTGGCTACCACGTAATTGTTGCGCATTTTTATTAGGGAAGTAGCCTAATCGCTCTTTAGCAGCAATGACTTTGTTTACTGTTTCCTCTGAAAAACGGTTGCTTTTTTTATTTAAAATTTGCGAAACCGTAGTCAAAGACACGTCTGCTTCTTTAGCTACATCTTTGATAGAAACTTTTTTCATCCAAGTTCACTCCTTATACAATCTATCCATTTAATATAATAAGTAATATTTTTATTAATTATAGCGTACCATGTACAAAGTAAAATGTATCCATTTCTTATTAATAAAATGAAAACGTTTTATATTTTGGGGGTGAGTTTTTTAAAAAGTGAAGAAAAGGTAGGAGTGACGCAGTTCATGTAGTAAAATATTTTTACAGGCAAGTTGGAATAAAGGTGGCTAATCTCATTGAAAATGGGGTGATGCCTATGATTTTGGTTTCTACTCCAAGAAAGGATAGAAAATGACTGATTATGAAATCTTAATGGTTATGTTAACAATCATTGGTCTCATATTAGTTTGTAATAGCCAAAAAAAATAACGTTCCAACTTTAGGCAGATAAATGTTGAAACGTTATTTTCACTTTGTCTAGCCACCGTCTTTTTAACGGGTCTGTGAGGGAGGTGTGTTCACGCATATCTCCTTCTTAATTTTAATATAACAACGGTTAATTCATAAGTCAAAAGATTTTATTATATTTTTAAAAGCGTACATAGAGACGTTATAAGACTTCAATAAAATGATTCATTTAGGGATAGTTAAATTTTTCAAAAAGTGAAGAAAAGGTAGGAGTGACGCAGTTCATGTAGTAAAATATTTTTACAGACAAGTTGGAATAAAGGTGGCTAATCTCATTGAAAATGGGGTGATGCCTATGATTTTGGTCTCTACTCCAAGAAAGGATAGAAAATGACTGATTATGAAATCCTAATGGTTGTGTTAACAATCATTGGACTCATTTTAGTTTGTAATAGCCAAAAAAATAACGTTTCAACTTTAGGCTAATAAGTGTTGGAACGTTGTTTTCAAATCAAAAAGCCACCGTATTTTAACGGGTCTGTGAGGGAGGTATGTTAGCGCATATCTCCTTCTTAATTTTAATATAACAACAGTCAATTCATAAGTCAAAAGATTTTAATGAGTGACGTTTCAATGGCTTAACAGTAGTCTTTCAAGAGGGAAGGCAGTACAAAGAACGACGTTTAAACTAAGTACGTAATTACTTTATATTATATGATGAATTCAACGTATAAATTCAATCTTTCTTAAAATTTGATTCATTGAATAAATATGACGTATGCTATAATATGCGGTATTAAGACAAATTGGTGAGACTAGGAGATTTTCAATTATGAATAAGCCGAAATATCAAATTGTAGCGGACGAAATTAAAGAAAAAATAATTAACAAAAGCTATCAAGTTGGAATGCTCTTACCTACAGAAAAGCAATTTCAGGATAGATATAATTTAAGTCGCTATACAATCAGACAAGCAATGGATTTATTAGTCAAAGAAGGATACATTAAAAAGAAAAAAGGTTCTGGATCATATGTGAGTTACAATTATTTAAATACAAATCAGAACAATGAAACTAAAAAAATAGGCGTAATCGTGACTTACTTATCGGATTATATTTTCCCGAGTATTATTCGAGGTATTGAGAATGTATTAAAAAAGAATGGCTATTCTTTAATATTAGCAAGTACGAATAACAATCATGAGGAAGAACGTAAATGTTTAGAGATGATGCTGAATCAAGGTGTGACGGGACTTATTATAGAACCTACTAAGAGTAATGTCTATAACCCGAATTTGTCCTATTATTCATTATTCAAACAGCGAGATATTCCGATTTTAATGATTAATGCTAAGTATGATGAGTTGAATTTGCCTTATATAGCAATTGATGATGTGAAATCTGGCTATTTAGCAACAAAATATTTAGTAGATCAAGGACATGAAAATATTGCTTTAATTACTAAAATAGACGATAACCAAGGTAAATTAAGAATGAAAGGTTATTTTAATGCTTTTGAAAGTAATCATATTCTTTTTAAAGGCGAACATATTTATACATTTGATACCGAAAGTAAGCCACAAGTCATCGAACAAATTGTTCAGCATATTTGTGAGAAAAAGATTAATATCACTGGCTTAGTTTGTTATAACGATGAAATTGCTTACGAGATCATCCAAAGATTAAAACAGCGAAACGTGCAGATACCAAGCGATTTATCTGTGGTTGGTGAAGATAATTCAGTGCTAAGTAAATTGAGTGAGATGGATTTGACTACAACGTCACATCCTCAAGAATTACTTGGTAGAAAAGCAGCAGAATGGATGATTAACGCGATAAATACAGATAAAAAACAAACGTCACAACTTATAGATACATATATTATCGAACGAAATTCTGTAAAAAAAATATAAAAGACAGGCTCAAATCAATCACGCTATTGGTTTGAGCTTTTTTATAACTCAAAACATGTACGGACATAAAATAATAAATATTGACATGTACGGACAAATATTATAAGGTATATTTGAAAACGGTTTCAATAGGAGTGTTGGAAATGGATGGTTTGAAGAAAGCATTAAATAGTGAAGATATATCGATTGGTATTGAACTTGGTTCTACAAGAATTAAAACCGTAGCAATTGATCAGCATTTAAATACAGTTGCATCTGGACATTTTGAATGGGAAAACCAATTCGTAGATGGATATTGGACGTATTCCATTAATGATATCTGGGTCGGGTTACAGAAAAGTTATAGTGCAATGACAACAGAAATGAAAGAAAAACATAATTTAACATTAAAACAAGTGAAGTCGATTGGTATCAGCGGTATGATGCATGGTTATCTAGCGTTTGATCATAATGAAGATTTACTTGTACCATTTAGAACTTGGAGAAATGGTAATACAGCAAAGGCAGCTACGTTACTTAGCGAAGCGTTTCAATTTAATATTCCAGAACGTTGGAGTATTGCGCATGTATATCAAGCCATATTAGATAAAGAAGGCCATGTGAATCAAATTGAATATTTAACAACGTTAGCTGGATACGTACATTGGTACTTAACTGGTGAAAAAGTTGTCGGTATTGGCGAGGCTTCAGGCATGTTCCCTATAGATGTTAACAAAAAAGCTTATAGATCAGATTTATTAAATACAGCTAATGACTTATTTAAAGGAAAAGGATTTGAAAAGTCAGTATCAGCTATATTACCTGAAATTAAATTGGCAGGTGAAAGTGGCGGTCGTCTTACAAGTGAAGGTGCAACATTATTAGATCCTTCAGGTAATCTCGAAGCTGGTAGCGTTATGTGTCCGCCAGAAGGCGATGCTGGTACTGGTATGGTAGCAACGAACACAGTAGCGCAGAATACAGGTAATATATCAGCCGGTACTAGTGCATTTGCAATGGTTGTATTATCTGATGCATTAAAAGGCATGTACCCAGAAATTGATGTAGTAACAACGCCCGATGGTAGTGAAGTAGCAATGATTCACACCAATAACTGTACTTCTGATATTAATGATTGGATGAACGTATTTGGCGAAGTATTAAGCGTCATGGGTGTTGATTTTTCATCGGATAAGTTGTACGGACAGATATTCGAGCGTTCATTGGAAAGTGATGACAACATTGGTGGCTTACTTTCATACAACTATGTTTCAGGAGAAAACATCACAGACGTAGAGACAGGTTATCCATTATTTGTACGTGAACCAAACTATAATTTCAATTTAGCTAATTTTATGAAAATGCATTTATATAGTGCATTCAGTACTTTGAAAATTGGAATGGATTTATTGAAAAATAATGAATCGATTAACATAGATAAATTGATAGCACATGGCGGTATTTTTAAAACCAAAGGTGTCGCACAGCAAGTATTATCATCAGCACTTGAAAATAAGATTACCGTAATGGGTACGGCAAGTGAAGGTGGCGCATGGGGTGTCAGTGTTTTAGCTTACTATACCGCACAAGAATCTCAACAATCTTTAGCTACATTTTTAAATGAAGTTGTATTTTTAAACACGGAAGAAGTAACTACGGAACCAGTAGAACAAGAAGTGATTAACTTTAATAACTATGTAGAAAAAGTTAAAAAAGGTTTACCTATAGAACAATCGATAGCTAAATATTTAGGAGGCAAATAACATGTTAGAAACGTTAAAAGCTGAAGTTTTTAAAGCAAATTTAGAATTGCCAAACCGAGGATTGATTAAATACACATGGGGTAATGTGAGTGCCTTTGATGCAGAATCGCAATTATTTGTTATCAAGCCGAGTGGCGTAGATTACGATGTCATGAAACCAGAAGATATGGTGGTTTGTAATTTAGATTGTGAAGTGGTTGAAGGAGATTTAAAACCTTCTTCAGATATGCCAACGCATGCTGTCCTTTATAAAGAATTTGGTGATATTGGCAGTGTCGTACATACGCATTCACCATGGGCAACAACGTGGGCGCAATCAGGATTGAACGTGCCAGCTATGGGAACAACACATGCAGATACATTCTACGGCGAAATTCCGTGTGCTAGATTTTTAACGACTGAAGAAATCAATAAAGATTATGAGTATGAAACAGGCAATGTCATTGTTGAAACATTTAAAGAAAAAGGTATCAACCCACATGAAGTACCTGCAGTATTATTGCATGGTCACGCACCATTTATTTGGGGAGATAATTGTGAAAAAGCTGTGATGAACGCAGTAGTGTTAGAAGAAGTATGTAAGATGAATATCTTCACAAGACAATTAAATCCATTCGCAGAAACATTACCTAAAGCAGTACTTGATAAACACTTTGAAAGAAAACACGGCGCAAATGCCTATTACGGACAAAACTAAGGAGGAAACAAAATGACTACAACAAAAAAATTCTGGTTTGTGATTGGATCACAAGAACTCTATGGTGATGATGCACTCGCACAAGTTAAACAAAATGCACAAAATATTACGGACGAATTAAACGCGCAAGCACAATTACCGTTTGAAATAGAATTACAAACGAAATTAGCAATTTCTACAGATGTTATTACAGATATTATGAAAGAAGCGAATTATCGTGATGATATTTTAGGTGTGATTACATGGATGCATACATTTTCACCAGCGAAAATGTGGATTAGAGGTACTAAATTATTACAAAAACCATTATTACATTTAGCAACTCAATACAAGAATGATATTTCATGGGAAAACATTGATATGGATTATATGAATTTACATCAATCAGCACATGGAGATAGAGAATACGGTTATATTAACCGCCGTCTTAATAAGAAAAATGAAATTATTTTTGGACATTGGAAAGATGAAAATGTACAAAAGCAATTAAGAGAATGGATGGTTGTAGCCAATGCTTATAATGAAAGTTTCAACTTAAAAGTTGCAAGATTTGGTGACAACATGCGTAATGTAGCTGTTACTGAAGGGGATAAAATCGAAGCACAAATCCAATACGGTTGGACTGTAGATTATTTTGGTATAGGTGATTTAGTAGAATATGTGAATCAAGTAACAGATTCAGAAGTAGATCAATTATTTAAATCATATGAAGATTTATATGACTTTGAATACAGAGAGTACAGTAAAGACGCATTTAATGCTTCTGTTAAAGAACAAATAAAATATGAAATTGCGATTAAACGCTTTTTAGATGAGGGTGGATATACTGCTTTCACTTCTAACTTTGAAGATTTACATGGCATGAAACAATTACCAGGTTTAGCAGTACAAAGACTTAACGAACAAGTTTACGGATTTGCAGGTGAAGGTGATTGGAAGACTGCTGCTTTAGACCGCTTACTTAAAATTGCTGCAGAAAATGAAGCAACAGGGTTCATGGAAGATTATACGTACGACTTAAGAAGTCACCAATCACATATACTAGGCGCACATATGTTGGAAGTTGATCCAACATTAGCAGACACGAAACCTAAAATCGTTGTAAATCCTCTAGGTATAGGTGGTAAAGAAGATCCAGCAAGATTAGTATTCGATGGAAAAGCTGGCGACGGCGTAGTGGTCACAATGATGGATCTTGGCACACACTTCAAGTTTATTGTGAATGAAATTACTGCTAAACAATTAGATGAACCTGCACCTAACTTACCAGTAGCTAGAGTGTTATGGGATGTTAAACCATCATTAGAACAAGGCGTGAAACGTTGGATTGAAGAAGGCGGTGGTCATCACACAGTACTGTCACTTAAATTGAATACATCGCAAATAGAAATATTATTAAACATGTTTGATTCAGAATATACATTAATAAATTAAATTACAGTAGATTTGTCGTTAATCAAATAACGTAATGTAAGGCATATTTTGTTTTAAAAAAGGGTGAATGGGATGAAAATAAACAGTAAAGTTTCGAATCGCTTTATCTATTTCTTCGGTGCTTTTGGTGGGATACTTTTTGGTTATGACATAGGTGTTATGACCGGAGCGTTACCATTTTTAAGAGAAGACTGGAATATTAATAGTGGATTTATAATTGGGTTAATTACTTCGTCAGTAATGCTAGGCGCAATATTTGGTGGTATTTTAGCAGGTAAATTATCTGATACGCTTGGTAGAAGGAAAATGATTTTAATTTCTGCAATCATTTTCGTAATTGGTTCTGTTTTGTCAGGCATCGCACCACATGATGGTAGTTATTTCTTAATTATATCAAGGGTAATTCTTGGATTAGCAGTTGGTGCTGCATCAGCATTAGTACCAGCTTACATGTCAGAAATGGCTCCAGCCAAGTACCGTGGTCAATTGTCTGGTATGAATCAAACAATGATTGTATCTGGGATGTTGTTATCATACATCGTAGACTATTTCTTAAGAGGTTTGCCAGTTGAAATGGGTTGGAGATTAATGTTAGGTGCAGCAGCAGTTCCAGCAGTCATTTTATTCTGGGGCGTATTAAAATTACCAGAGTCTCCAAGATTTTTAATTAAAAATAATAAATTTAAAGAAGCTAAAATAGTCTTAAGCAACCTTAGAAATAACCAAAACGTAGATAAAGAATTTGAAGAAATAAACAAGACTATTCAAATAGAAAGTAAGAATAAAGTAAACCAATCATTAGCAACATTATTTAGTGGCAAATATAAATATTTAGTTATCGCTGGATTGGGTGTAGCTGCGTTCCAACAATTCCAAGGGGCAAATGCAATATTCTACTATATTCCATTAATTGTTGAACAAGCTACAGGTAACTCAGCAAGTACAGCTTTAATGTGGCCAATTATTCAAGGTGTGATTTTAGTATTAGGATCATTACTCTTCATTTGGATAGCGGATAAATTTAACAGAAGAACATTACTTATGTTAGGTGGTACTGTGATGGGATTATCATTCATATTACCAGCAGTCATTAATTTGATATTACCAAATGCGAATCCAATACTCATTGTTATATTTTTAAGTATTTATGTAGCGTTCTATTCATTTACATGGGCGCCGCTAACATGGGTTATAGTTGGAGAAATATTCCCATTAGCAATTAGAGGATTTGCTTCAGGTGCAGCATCTTCATTAAATTGGATTGGTTCTTTCTTAGTTGGATTACTATTCCCAATTATGACAGTGTATTTCCCACAACAAATCGTATTTGCGATATTCGGCATCATTTGTATACTCGGCGTACTGTTTGTGAAAAAATTCGTTCCAGAATCTAGAGGACGTACACTAGAAGAAATCGAAGCAATCGGTGCTTCACATGCCTCAAACAATGAAAAAGCACAAGCACAAACTGAAAAAGTATAATTAAGATATTACTTTGAGACTGGGACATATATTTATGTCCTAGTCTTTTTTATTTTCAAAAACTACAAATGTTTAGAAGTTAAATTTAAGACCCTCTCTAAAAATATCACACGTGATTTTAGAGAAGGTCCTTTTTGTGAGGAAAATGACTTTATTTTAAGAAACCTAAAACAAAGTCTACACCGCTAGCTAATGCACTCGCAATGCTTGTACCCATAGTTACCCAATCATGAGCGATACCTGCTTGGATGGCATTATTTAGTGCTTCTATGATTGCTGACATATAAAACACCCCTTTCCAAGTATTTAAAATTAAAACAAAGTTTTAATTTATCAACTACAATATAAAATATTTCCCTGTCAATTTGCTTGAAAATGCCTAACTAGCGGATTTTTATGCCTAAGTGTAATATTACTTATTTAATTGGAATTGTAAGAATTGAGTATTTCCTTTGGTTTTTATAAATTTTTATTGAATAGCATTTTAAATAGACAAGGAATATAGAGGGGGATTTAAGTGATTTAAACCCTTCTATATAATTCAGATCCTGCTGTTAACTGTATAGAAGGGTTATTAATAGAATATGCTGATTTAATAATGAATTATAATTTTTCAATATGACCTTGGATTACAGAAGCCAAACCTGTGTGTTTTGTCCCTTCGTAGCGGTATGTTTCGCGTTTTTCTAGCATATGAATTTTAATAGTGTGTTGAGCTAAGTAATGCTTAATTTCGTCTATTTCATAAAGCATTGTCTTATCTTTAGGACCACCTGTACGATATTCTAGTTGCTCTATTGAGTAAAATTCAAAATAACTGTGACCGTTTTTGGCTAATGATTGAATAAGATTATTAAACATAGCTTGTTTGCCCTCGGTAGGGACATGACCAAAAATATTAATACTATAATCAAATGTTGATTGAGTTGTTAGGTCAGGTTGTGTGATGTCACCATAATTTGCTTTTATACCAACACCGGTCTTTTGTGCTAGTTTATATTGTTTATCGATACCTATTTTAGACATATCATATGTTGTGACATCGTAACCAAGTTGTGCAAGGTAGATTGCGTTTCGGCCTTCACCTTCTGCGAATAATACTATATTTTCATTGTTTGTAGTGTTAGTTTGAAAAATGTTTTTCACAAATTCGTTTGCTTCCTCACCATAGATATAGTTGTCTGAGTCGAATTTTTCATCCCAATGATTCATTATAAAGCCTCCTTTTAAATTAAGTTAGATTATCAGTTGCATAATTGCGATAATAATTAAAATACTCACAATCCATTTTTGTACAGAGCTTGGCACTTTATTGCCTACTTTTAAACCTAATGGCGCAAAAAGAATGCTCCCAATAATTAAAAATAGTGCATCTGCCATAGGTATATAACCTTGCATAAACTTTATAATGAAAGCTCCTATTGAAGACATAAAAGCAATGACAATACTGTTAGCGACAACAGTATTCATTGGTAATTTAAATACTACTAGTAATATAGGAATAATAATAAAGGCACCACCTGCACCGACTATACCTGAAATAATACCGATTATAACTCCAATACTTATGAGTAAAGGACCGTTAAATTGAGAAGTTTGTGAAGAAGACTTCACTTTAATAAACATCAGTATTAGCGCTAGTACAGCGATTATAATATATATAACGTTTATAAATGCAGCATTAAATAAATTTGCTAGGAGCGCACCAAAAACACTTCCTACAATCATGCCCCCACCCATATAAATTACAAGTTGTGGAGAAAATTCAGGTTTTTTCCTGGCTTTTATTGAACCACTCAATGTACTAAAGAAAACCTGACTTGAAGTAAGGCCTGAGGCGATATATGCACTATATGTAGGAGCGCCAAACAATGGTGGTAATAATAGGATAGCTGGATAAATAATAATTGCGCCTCCTATACCTACTAATCCAGAGATAAATCCTCCAAATATCCCAATAAGCAACATAATAGTCATTGTGAGAATATCCATTATTTACTTTTCACTAATAATTCAATGGCTTCGTTAATTAATTCTTGCGAATCTTCATTATTTTCATCTGCTTCTCTTACACACTCAATTAAATT
Organism: Staphylococcus sp. OJ82; assembly: GCF_000294465.1. Lineage (NCBI taxonomy): Bacteria > Bacillati > Bacillota > Bacilli > Caryophanales > Staphylococcaceae > Staphylococcus > Staphylococcus sp. OJ82. Next base: position 161,456 of record NZ_ALPU01000002.1, read on the forward strand.
TTCACTAATAATGACACCCATTAATCGTTGGATAGAACTTTTAGATGCACTAAGTTGAGTAATGACATCTTTACAATGCTTTTCGTCTTCCATCATTTTAATGACGCCATTTAACTGACCTTGAACTCGTTTTATACGGTTAACCATTTTTTTATCGTAATCCATAATTTTCCCTCCATATTAAAAACTAATTACCTACATACTAAGTGAATAAATTAAAAGTGTCAAATAGGGTAGGGGGTATTTGACAATGATGTATACAGACCTTATGATACCCCTATAGGTATTTATAGGAGGATGAATATGAAACAATATAACCAAAAACATATAAATGATTTAAGTGAAACAGAATTAGCAAGATTAGCTTCTGAGGGTCAGCTGATTGACGTTAGAACAGAAGGAGAATATGAATTAGGACATATCAACGGTTCCATACTACATCCCGTAGATAACATTGAAACATTTAATTATGATAAAAATAAAACTTACTATATACACTGTAAAAGTGGAAATCGCAGTGCTAAAGTGAGCGAATACTTATCTGAGCAAAACTATGATGTAGTAAATTTAGAAGGTGGTTATCAAGCTTATGCACAGAACAATGTGAGTGAAGGTGAAGCAGCAGTAGAAAGTACAGAGGTAGATATTAAGTCAGACCGTAAACAATTTAATTACAGTAATCTTCAATGCCCAGGGCCTATAGTTAATATCAGTAAAGAAGTGAAAAATATTCAAGAAGGTGACCAAATGGAGGTTACTGTTACAGATCCAGGTTTCTCTAGTGATATTAAAAGTTGGGTGAAACAAACAGGTCATACCTTGGTTAATTTAAATGAAGATGGGCGTGGGATTAAAGCTACTATCCAAAAAGAGCAAACCAAAGATATGGAAGTTAACCATACAGATAAAGGCACTACAATTGTATTGTTTAGTGGCGAGTTAGATAAAGCAGTGGCAGCAATGATTATCGCAAATGGTGCTAAAGCTGCCGGCAGAGATGTTACTATCTTCTTTACTTTCTGGGGGCTTAACGCCTTGAAAAAGGAAAAAAATTCAAAAGTGCGTAAGCAAGGTATTGCGAAAATGTTTGATTTGATGTTGCCGAAGTCCCCTTTAAAAATGCCGCTTTCTAAAATGAACATGTTTGGATTGGGTAATGTGATGATGCGTTATGTAATGAAAAAGAAAAATGTTGATTCGTTACCATCGCTCATCAACCAAGCGATAGATCAAGAGATCAAACTGATTGCATGTACGATGAGCATGGATGTTATGGGCATTAAAAAAGAAGAGTTGAGAGATGAAGTTTCCTATGGCGGTGTAGGTACGTATATCGGCGACACTGAAAACGCGAGTCATAATTTATTTATTTAGTAGGAGTGTAACGGTTAAAAAGGAGGATGTATTATGTATTTCAAGCAATTTTATAATGAGCAATTATCGCAAGCTTCTTATCTAGTAGGATGTCAACGTACAGGTGAAGCAATAGTGATAGATCCGATACGCGATTTAGCAGAATATATAGAAGTAGCAGATAGTGAAGGGTTTACGATTACACATGCCGCAGAAACACATATACACGCTGACTTTGCTTCAGGTATTCGTGATGTCGCAGAGCGTTTAAACGCAGCAATTTATGTATCTGGAGAAGGTGATGATCAATTAAGTTATCAAAATATGCCAGACCAAACACATTACGTTAAACACCAAAATCAAATTAAAGTAGGTCACATTAAATTAGAAGTGTTACACACGCCAGGACATACCCCAGAGAGTATTAGTTTTTTATTAACTGACGAAGGTGGCGGTAGCCAAGTACCTATGGGGCTATTTAGTGGTGACTTTATATTTGTTGGTGATATCGGCAGACCTGACTTATTAGAAAAAGCAGTTCAAATGGAAGGTTCTACTGAAGTTAGTGCGGAGCAAATGTATCATTCTATTGAAACTGTGAAAGAGTTATCTGACTCTATTCAAATATGGCCGGGACATGGGGCAGGCAGTCCTTGTGGTAAGTCACTAGGTGCGGTGCCAATGTCTACCTTAGGTTATGAAAAAATGAACAATTGGGCGTTTAATGAAACGAATAAAGTAACATTCATTGAGACATTGACGTCAAATCAACCCACGCCGCCACATCACTTTGCGCAAATGAAAAAAATTAATCAGCTTGGGATGAACTTATATCATTCGTATAACGTTTATCCTAGTTTAAATAAAGATAATTTAGCATTTGATTTACGTACTAAAGAAGCTTTTCATGGTGGACATACTAAAGGTACAATCAATATCCCTTATAATAAGAACTTTATTAACCAAATCGGGTGGTATTTAAATTATAATCAACCCATTGATTTAATAGGTGACAAAGAAATTTTAGAAGAAGCGGTACACACACTACAATTAATAGGATTCGATTATGTTAGCGGATACCGTTTGCCACAGAGTTTAACGATGACATCATCTATTCATAGCAGTGATATAACTGGCAAAGAACAACACATATTAGATGTGCGTACTGAAGAAGAATGGCAGAATGGACATCTATCACAAGCGATTCATATTCCACATGGCAAATTGATGATTGAAGATATACCATTTAATAAAGAAGATAAAATATATGTTCACTGTCAATCAGGGGTAAGAAGTTCTATAGCAGTAGGAATATTAGAAGATAAAGGTTTTAATCATATTGTTAATGTAAGAGAAGGCTATCAAGCTTTTAGTGAATCAGTGAAATCAAAGTAGTAATATTGTATGTTTAGTTAAAAAAATTAGCAAAAGTGTATTTAAAATTTAACTGTGCCGCACACCCATATTATGGAAGTACGGCACAGTTTTTTAAGTGCTAAATTGATTTTACAAATGAGAGGTATATACTCGTTTTATAAACAATAATTTACATGGGAGAGGGAACTCTATGGCTGACCTTGTAGCAAAGTTAACAAACGCAATAAAATATTATGATCAAAAGAAAGTCTTAGATGGTATTAATATAGAATTAACTGAGGGAGAAATATTAGGATTGATTGGTCCTAGTGGTTCAGGTAAAACTACGACAATAAAATGTTTAATGGGTATGGAAAGTTTAGATGAAGGACAGGCTCAAATATTCAATAAACAAATACCTAATCGTAAAGTATTGAATGAAATAGGCTATATGGGCCAAAGTGACGCTTTGTATGAATCATTAACAGCAAGAGAAAATTTAGTGTTTTTTGGGAACTTGATGGGGTTAAAAGGTAAGAAATTAGAAGAAGCAATTGCTGGAAATACAAAAATAGTAAATTTAGAACATGAATTAGGAAAGGTAGTTTCTCATTTTTCAGGTGGTATGAAACGTAGACTTTCTTTGGCTATAACACTGTTAGCTAACCCCAGCCTTATTATTTTAGATGAGCCTACGGTTGGGATTGATCCTAAACTTAGAAAAGATGTTTGGAAGCAATTGAATGGATTAGCAAATAAGGGGAAATCGGTGATTGTTACAACCCATGTTATGGGGGAAGCGGAACGTTGTGATTATATAGGCTTAATTGTTGAAGGAAAATTATTTACGATTGGAACACCTCAAGAATTAAAAGATAAATTCGAAGCTGATTCTATAGAAGAAGTGTTTATAAAAGCAGAAGCGGAGGTGCAATAATGAGATTTAAAGCGATTTTTATCAGAGTTATTAAAGAATTATTACGAGATAAAAGAACGTTAGCTTTAATGTTATTTGCACCTATTTTGGTTTTAACATTGATGTATTTTATATTTGGTACTAATAATGAAACAAATATAAAAATGGGGGTGAATGCCTCAGTATCAGATGAAATTGTGAACGCTTTGCCTTCAGATAAAGTAGATATTGAAAAATATGATGCGCCTAGCTCAATTAAAGATACAATTGTGGATTCAGATTTGGATGCATATATAGAACAAAAAGGATCTAACCTAGAAGTTACTTATAAAAATGAAGATTCAAGTCTTACAGGGTCAACGAAACAATTGTTAGCAAGTGCAATCCAAAAAAATAAGATGCAAGATATGACTAACATTGTTGAAAAGATACCGGACAACATGAAACAAGACAATGGACAACAGGCAGAGGCATTGAGCATAGATAGTCATTATCTTTATGGTGATGCTGACAGCACATTTTTTGATAAAATATTTCCAATTCTCATAGGTTTCTTTGTCTTTTTCTTTGTATTCTTAGTTTCTGGTATAGCACTTTTAAGAGAACGTACGAGAGGGACTTTAGAACGTGTACTTGCAACATCTGTTAAAAGAAGTGAAATTGTCTTTGGTTATTTAGCAGGTTATGGTTTGTTTGCGATATTACAAACATTAATTATTGTATTTTATTCGATATATTTACTGAAAGTTGAAGTTGTAGGAAGTATCTGGTGGGTATTATTAATTAATATACTTATTGCATTAGCTGCTTTAGCTATTGGTTTGTTTGTTTCAACTTTTGCAAATTCAGAATTTCAAATGGTTCAATTTATACCGTTAGTTGTTATACCTCAAGTCTTTTTCTCTGGACTTATCCCCTTAGATAGCATTGCCAATTGGGTCAGTGCTATTGGCTATGTATTTCCGTTAAGATATGCCGGTGATGCGCTGACCAATGTAATGATTAAGGGACAGGGATTTGAATTTATTTGGTTCGATATTGTTATACTGTTGCTATTCATTTTGATATTTACAATACTAAATATCATTGGTCTTAAACGTTACAGAAAAGTATAAAGAATAAATTTGAAATTTTATATACATTAAAATATAAATCTAAAACACTTTCGCGTAAATTCAATAAATATGAATCTAGCGAAAGTGTTTTTATTAATTTCTATAATTTAGTCTGTTTCGTAAAAATATATAATTGTTTTTAAGTTTAACTATAGTGGAAATATCTATACATTAACTTCGAATTTTACTGTGCTGAGTTATTACTTTGAACTTCTTCCACATTATTAGAAACTTGTTTATCTTTGTCTTTAATCCAAACTTTTTCTAATTCTTCTAGTGTTTTACCTTTTGTTTCTGGAATGAATTTCCATACGAACAAGCCAGATAAAATACTCATCAGTGCGTAAAATCCATAAGTCATTGTACCGCTAATATCCATCATAGATGGGTAAGTAGAAGTGATTGTAAAGTTTGCTAACCATTGTACTGCGACAGCTATAGCCATCGCGCCACTTCTAATTCTGTTAGGGAATATTTCTGATAATAACACCCAGATAATTGGTCCCCAACTCATCATAAATGATGCAGTATATATTACTAAGAATATTAAAGTTGTAATGCCAAACGCACCATTAGCAGCGAGTGTACTCATTCCGATCATTCCAATTGCCATACCAGTAGAACCGATAATTAATAAAGGCTTACGACCAAATTTATCGACGTATAATATAGCGATAACGGTGAATATTACGTTTACTAATCCCATCACAACAGTTTGTATCATTGAGGTATTCTCACCTGCACCTAAATTTTCAAAAATACGAGGTGCATAATACAATGCCACATTGATACCGATGAATTGTTGGAAAATAGATAATAAAATACCGATAATAATCACAGTTTTACCAAAACTAAATAATGGTGCTTTTACATCTGTTAGTTTATTTTTAGTTGATAAGATATCGTTTAAAACGTTCTGTGCATGATTTTTAGAAGAGTATATTCTATTTAATACTGTAAGTGCTTCAGTGTTTCTATTATTTAAAGATAAATACCTTGGTGTTTCAGGTACTAAAAATAATAAAAAGAAAAATGCAATTGCTGGTATTGCTTCAGTCATAAACATATAACGCCATCCGATTAGTTCAATCCAACTTTGAGATTGACCGAAAGTGATACCATAGTTTACAAAATAAACGACTAACATACCAAATATAATAGCGAATTGGTTCCATGAAACAAGTCTCCCTCTTATAGAAGAAGGTGCAATTTCACTAATATACATTGGAGATATTGCAGAGGCTAATCCCACGCCAATTCCACCGATGACACGATATAGATTAAATGTTATCAGTAAAGCAAGACTGGATTCACCTGGTTCAAAAAATAAAAACTCCGGATAGCCTGATAAAAGCGCAGAAACTATAAATAAAATAGCAGCTATTTGTAATGATTTTTTACGGCCGAGACGACTTGAGAAAGTTGAAGATAACAAGCCACCAATAATACAGCCGATTAAGGCACTAGAAACTGTAATGCCATGGATAAAGCTACCGTAATCTTTAGTTAAATATTTCTGGAGAGATTGTTCAGCACCAGAAATAACTGCAGTGTCATAGCCGAATAACAACCCGCCAAGCGTTGCGATTAAAGCTATTTTAAAGATAAACTTCTTATTATTATAAGTTGACATATATCCATCCCCTTGATAAATCACTTGAATTTACTTAGTTTTTGAGTTACTGGTTGTGTAGCGTTATAGATTGTTTTATAAATATCAAATAAGTTATGGTATGATTTACTATTTTCTTCAATAGGAGATACTTTTTGATTATATGTAATCCATGATTGACTCATTTCATTGAAAGTATCAAACCACGCTTCACCCATGGCAGCTAGCATCGCTGCCCCATAAGCTGGACCCTGTTCTTCAGTTCTTGTGGTAATCGCTGCATCGAAGACATCTGCTTGTATTTGGAGCCATTCTTGATTTTTTGCGCCGCCCCCGATAGAAACAATTTCCTTAATGTTAATACCGTTGTTTTTCATAATTTGAATGCTTTCATTTATAGAATATGTGATACCTTCAATAACAGAACGTTTCATATCGAGTTGTGTGGTATTCGCATCCAAACCGATAAAGCTGCCTCTAACTACCGCGTCATTATGTGGTGTACGTTCACCCAGTAAATAAGGTGTGTACATTAATCCATTCGATCCAACATCAGAATCAGAAATCGTTTTTAAAAATGCAGCAAAATCTGCATCAGGGTCTAGTAGTTGTTTTAACCATTCCAGACTATAACCAGCGGATAAAGTAACTCCCATAATGTATTTTTGATCAGGCACACAGTGATTAAAGTAATGAACATTGCCATCATTTTCATAGTCAGCATTATTTTCAATAGAGAGTGCTACGCCAGAAGTACCAATACTTACCAATTGCTTTTGTTCATCTGTGATACCAGAGCCTAAAGTGCCACATGCGTTATCAGCGCCCCCTTGATAGACATTGATATCCCAATCGATGTTTAAAGATTTTTTCACGTTGTCAGTTAATTGACCACTTTTTTCATGAGAAGCAATGATATCTGGACAAATAGATGTGTCAATATTTAAACTATTTAGTAGTTCAGTAGACCAATTTTCTTCTTTCACGCTAAACATAATTGTACCTGCAGCGTCTGAAGATTCTGTAAAAATGTTGCCAGTTAATTTATAAACAATGTAATCCTTTGGCAACATGAATTTATGAATTTTGTTGTAATTATCAAGTTCATTATTTTTAAGCCACATTAGTTTAGGTAATGTAAATCCTTCTAACACAGTGTTTTGTGTGAATTTCAGTAGTGCGTCGAGACCTAATTTATTTTTGATTTCATCAACTTCATTAGATGTACGTGTGTCATTCCATAAAATAGCAGGTCTAATGACTGCACCTGCTTGATCAATAACCACTAGGCCGTGCATTTGACCTGAAAAACTAATGCCAGTAATTTCTTTTTGTGCATATTTGTTTAATAAATGTTGTAAACTCTCAATTGTTGCGTCATACCAGATATCTGGATTCATTTCACTGTATCCAGATTTAGGATGCAGCGTATGATAAGAGACGCTGTATGAATCTACAACGTCTCCATTTTTATTAACAACAATAGACTTTAAGGAACTTGTACCAATATCTATACCGATTACATAAGTCATTTTTATCAGTCTCCATTATTAATGTTTAAAATATATTGATTCATTTGAGCTTTAATTACTTCTAAACGATCAGAAGTATTATCAATCTCATTAATGTTGAAAGCATATTCCTCTAATTCTTTAAATGAAGTATTACCTTCAACTATTTTTTTACCAATACCTTCAGCAAAAGATTTATATTTTTCATCTACAATATTTTCAAAGAAATTATCTTCAATCATTTTGTGTGCTACTTTTAAACCAAGTGCAAATGTATCCATACCAGCGATATGCGTTAAAATTAAATCTTCTTGTTTGAATGAAGTTCTTCTTGGCTTAGCATCGAAGTTCAAACCACCTGGATTTAATCCACCATTTTTTAAGATTTCGTACATTGCTAATGTTGTATCATAGACGTCAGTAGGGAATTCGTCTGTGTCCCAACCTAATAGTGGGTGACCTTGGTTTGCATCTACTGAACCTAATAAATCATTATCACGTGCATATCTTAATTCATGTTGGAAAGTGTGACCAGCTAATGTTGCATGGTTTGCTTCAATATTGAATTTGAATGTTTTATCTAAGTCATATTTTTGTAAGAAAGCATGTGAAGTCGCAACATCAGTATCATATTGGTGTGTTGTAGGTTCTTTTGGTTTAGGTTCAATTAAGAATTGTCCTGTATAACCAATTTCTTCTGCATAGCTTTTAGCCAATTTTAAGAAATTAGCTAAGTTGTCTAACTCTAATTTCATGTCTGTGTTTAGTAAACTTTCATAACCTTCACGTCCGCCCCAGAAAACAAAGTTTTCAGCGCCTAATTTTTTAGCGATTTCTAATGATTTCTTAACTTTTGCAGCGGCATATGCGAAAACTTCAGCGTTAGAAGAAGTTGCTGCACCATGTACGAAACGTTCGTGTGTAAAGTTGTTTGTCGTATTCCAAAGTAATTTTTTACCAGTTTGATCCATTTTTTCTTTAATAAGGTCTACAATGATATCTAAATTTTCATTAGATTCTTTTAATGTTGCACCTTCTGGAGCGATATCTATATCGTGGAAACAGAAATAATCAATACGTGTTTTTTCCATAAATTCGAAAATTGCATCAACTCTTGCTTTAGCTTTATCCATGTCACTTAAGTTATCCCAATCACGTTCAGCTGTACCAACACCGAATGGGTCAGATAAGTCAGCTGTAAATGTATGCCAATAAGCCACACCAAATCTTAGGTGTTCTGCCATTGTTTTGTCGCCTACTTTTTCTTCGGGATTATAATATTTAAAACTAAAAACATTATTTGATTTAGGTCCTTCGTAATTTACTTTATCAATATTGAAATATGTCATGATAATCCTCCTATAACTAGTTGGTTAGTTTATTAAACAAACTAACTTTAGAGATAATATAGCACGGAAAATTATTTTTGTAAACGCTTTCTAAAATATTTCAAAAATAACCCTTCTACAAAAATGTAAAAGGGTGTGCTTGTTTAGTTAGATTTTAATTGAATATCATCAATGTTTAATAATTTCTGCATAATTGCGATTGAGCCACCTAATAAGGTTGCGTGTTTCACATTCGTAGTAAGATTGAGTTGTACGGAATGAGTCGAATATTGATGTAGCTGTGTTTTAATCGAATCTAAAATAATAGGTAATTCATTGATTAATGTGCAGTTAACATAAATCATATCCGGATTAAATTGCGTATTTAAATTGTGAACTAATACTGCTATTTTAGTTGTAAAATATTCAATTTCTTGAATAACAATATCATTATGTTGATGATAAAGTTCGATAAGTTCTGAAAGTGATATATTTTGTTCAAATTTATTACTAATACTTTGAATTAATGCTTCTTGAGAGCAAATATTTTCAATTGTGTTGTATGTTTCACCATTTTGAAGAACGAGCGTTTTACCGATTTCGCCAGCTTCACCATTAGAGCCACGATATAATTTTTTATCGATGATTAAACCTGCACCAATGCCTTTGTGAATACTTAGAGCAATTAAATTTCTCATTTCTGAATTACTATGGATGCTTCTTTCATAAATTGCAGATAAGTTTGCTTCGTTTTCAATAATTACTGGGGCTCGAGTCAGTGATCTTAACTCATCTGTAATGGAAATGTCTTCACTTTGGAAGGGAAGGTGAATAATAGTTTGATTGTGATCTACAATACCGTGAATTGAGACAGACATGCCCAACAAGCCATAGGAAGTATCATAGCTTTCAGAAGTAGGTATATTTGTTTTTAATATAGCCAAGATGCTACTCACTTTTTTGTCAGGTAAGTTATATGATTCATGTTTTAACACGGTACCATCAAAATAATTGTACATTAATTCTACAGAGCTATATGTTAAATCCATAGAAATATAATAGCCATAATGTTTGTTGATTTTTAGGAGGATTGGTTTGCGTCCTCCGCTTTTCGTACTATTCCCTTCGCCCACTTCAATGACTAAGGATTTCTTTTTCAAAGTATTTAATATATTAGAAATAGTGGCTTTATTGATTTCTAAATTCTTAGATATTTGAGTGCGTGAAATATTATGATTGTTGAAGATTTGTTTTAATACACGTCTTTCATTCATACTGATTTTTAAATTATTTTCCATTTTTTTATTACCTCTTATAAGTTTAAACAGGGTTTAAATGCGATTTTTGTCTAATATTACAACAGTGTAACACATTACACCAAAGTTATAGATTATAGATAAAGTTATGTTAGCAAGTAATATTAGTGATACAAGTCTTATATTATATATTATAGTAGACAGATTAAAAAAATGGTAATTATGAAGATAAAACATAAAAATAATCTAAACATTTTTATGTTTAGATTATTTTAGAGTGTCGACAAAACCTCCGACTTTGTTGGCAATTATTATATACAAGATTTCCGCGGGCATATCCTGTAGTATCCAGCTAGCACTTTATTAACTAGTTATGAGACAGCCCAAATCATTGCCATTCTTAAAAACATATTATAATCAATTATCCATTTTTTGAATTTATATAGAAGAAAAAGCAAACGAAAATAAATATATAACTGAATCAATGAAAAAATTCCTTCAATATATACTTCCATTAAACTGAGCTAAGTTACCAGAGAAATATTTTTAGATTTCACTAATATTTTATGATTGACAAGTTATTTTCAAGAGCGTATTATATAAAAATGTACATGGGGTGTACTGTATAAATAAAAACACTCCACATATTTAAAAAATAGATAAATTCAAGGATTAAGTCTCTCCATAACGCAATGTTTATAGCGTTTGGGATTATTTTCAAACTAATAGTACGCGGGGTGTACATTTTTAAAAAAGAAAGGTAGATAGTAAATGTTTAATGAATTTAAATTTATATTCAGAAATAAAATGTTGATCGTATCTCTTATAGCCATAGCGCTTATCCCTCTAATTTATGTGGCACTATTTGTAGGCTCAATTTGGGACCCATATGATAAGACAGATCAATTCGAAATATCTATTGTAAATCAAGACGAATCAGCCAAATTAAATGGTGAAAAAATAACAATTGGCGATGATTTAGTAGATGAATTAAAAGATAATGAGAATTTTAAATTCCAAGCAGTTTCCGAGAAAAAAGCTGCACATGAATTGGAAAAAGGTAATAGTGTGGGAACAATTATTGTACCTAAAGACGCATCTAAAAATGCAACGACATTACTAGATGAAAATCCTAAAAAAATTAATTTAGAAACGCAAGTTAATCCAGGCTCAAGTTACACGGGTAGTCAAACTGCTCAGAAAGCAATTGATACAGTAACAGACACAATTAAAGATGACATTCGTGAAAATTACCTAACTGAAATATTTGCGAGTACAAAAAAATCACAAGATGGTTATCAAGATACATCTGACGCACTAGGCGAAATGTCTAATGCAGAGTCACAATTAATTGATGGTAATCAGCAAGTCAGTGATGGCTTGCAACAATTAGTTCCAGCGGTAGGACAACCTGCACAGCAATTATTATCAGGTAATGACCAAGTTACTGATGGTTTAAATCAATTACAGGAAAATAATAATCAATTAAAAGCTAAGTTAGATGAAGCAATCACGAGTCAGCAAGATGTTTCACTTGAAGATGACAATGAAAAAGCATTAAATAATGTAACGAAAATAAATGAAAATAATCCTACTGAGGCTGACAATTATGGCGAAACAATTGTACCTTATATGGCGAGTGTAAGTTTATTTGTTGGAGCAGTGTCATTTAGTGCGATTTATCCATTGAGAAAAACATTAAACAAAGGCGTTTCCTCAACTAAACAAGCGCTTGGTAAGCTATTACTTTATCTTCTGCAAGGTAGTTTATCAGCATTGTTTATGAGTAGTTGGGTTATATTTGCATTCAATATGTCGATTGACAACGTAGGCCAGTTCCTATTAGTGAGCTTCTTATGGGCTATTGCTGCAATAACGATTACGTCATTCTTAGCATTATTCTTGGATAGAATTGGATTATTCTTATCCATGTTATTACTCATATTACAATTGAGTTCAAGTGAAGGTATGTTCCCAATTGAACTTTCAGCCAGTTTCTTTAGATGGATTCATCCATTTTCTCCAATGTCCTATGCGATTCAAGGATATAGAGAAGCAATCTTTACCAATGCTGGACACTTTGACTTTAGTTTCATTGTAATACTATTAAGTGCTATTATTATTGGAATGATATTATTACAATTCTTAGTGCTATTATGGTTTAACAAGAGAGAAAAAGTTCCATTTTCAGTGGAATTTAAGTAAAGCTAAAGCAATATAGGGGTGAAAAGTATGGAAAATGAAAACATCAATCAAACGATAGAAGAAGCCATTACCAAATTTCAGTTTGTTATGTTGCATTTAAATAAAGAAATTGTAGAAATGATAAAGGAAACAGGTTTAGGTAATTTTCTATCAAGAGAACAAATTGAAGCAATGAGAATAATACAAACTGAAGGTAAAGTGACGATTAATGAACTTGCAATGTTGCAAAATATATTTAAAACGGCAGCTTCTAAACGTATCGTTAAATTAGAAGAAATGGGCTACGTTGAAAGAGCCTATACAGATAATAAACGTATTAAATTAGTTAAACTCAGTACAGAAGGGGAGACTTTTTTAAAAAAGGCAAATTCAATTATGATTGAAGCTGTTAAAGAACGTATAGGTGACAAATTTACAACAGATGAAGTACATGAGTTTGTAGACCAATTGTCGCGTCTTAATGACGCATTTAAAGCACATAAAAACTGACAAAAAGACTCGCATACAATGCGAGCCTTTTTTGTTATTATATTATTTATTATTTCAAACATATTTTGTTTATAATGAATAGACTTAAATATTAACAATTAGTATAATTAGCATTGTAATTGAAGCGAATAAATAGAAATAGGAGGCGCACGATTATGATAAAAAGAACAACTGAACGCGTACTCACATGGATAGGTATTGCATTGCAATTAATTGGTGTAGTTCTTATCGCAGTTTTCATACCAATGATAGGTAACAATGAGGTGAAAGAAACAGTCATTCAACAAATGATGGCAGATGATCCAAGCTTCTCATATGAAGATGGTACAAGTATCTTCGGTATGTTGAGTAGTTTATTAACAGCAGGCTTGGTTTTATCTATAGTAATTTTGATCATTGCAATCATTGGAGCTATTCTAATAAATAAAAAAGCTAAAGCAGCTGGAATCTTACTTATTCTAGTAGGTGTCATTTCATTCTTAGGAAACTGGATAAATGCGATATTATGGATTGTTGCAGGTGTTATGTTATTAGTAAGAAAACCAAAACAACCGATTCATGGTGAAGGTGAAATGTATAATGACAATAAACAAGACACAGTGAATGAGTCATATGAAAGATCTAATTCTAATCAAGATCAAGATTTAAAAGACTTTGATGATTTAGATGGAAAAACGAAACAAGATCATAATGATCCATATAAATACTAATTAAACTCGACAATTAAATAGATCAAAAACAAACTAGGTTTCCAGATGATTGGAAATCTAGTTTTTCAAATTATAAATAAAATAGACATATTATAGTCATATTCACATTCATAAAACCGTAAAAAATATGTTATATTTTAATAAAGAGCTATTCAATTAAATTAATTGTTATCAGGCTATTTTCTGATATTAAAATGGGGTGAAAAATATGATGATGGTAATTGGAATGCTATTACCTATTTTGGTAGTTGGATTTATAGTGATGTCAGTGTTAGAAGAGAAAAAAAGAAATCGTAAGAAATAAAATATTAAGTATTTGAAAGAAATACTAAACTTAGAATACTTAATTACAAAATAGAGCTAATTTCCGCATGAAATTGGCATTTTACCCAAAGGTTAGCCTTACCTCTTAGTGAAGGAAGACTAGCAGAAGTCTAATTCTCGACTCAGTATGTGGAAATCATAGTGGTTTGGATATATTTTTTCAGACGACCAAGTTAAAAAGAGTCTAGATTTTAGAATCTTAAAAATGAAATCCCATACATAAAATGTTTATAAAACAACGGATTGTTTCACGTTAAACAATCCGTTTTTTATTTCATACGTAAATATAAAGATGAAAAATATTTTATTAGTCAGACAAACAGTAAATTAATTAATATTCTGCTATCATAAACTATAATAATTAATTTATATAAGTCTAATTCATATATGATTTTGAACAAAGGGGGAATATAATGAGTGAGATGTTGTATATTTTACAAACTGTACTTTTACCTATTTTTATCATGATTTTTTTAGGGTTTATTTTACAAAAGAAATTCACATTAGATTTAAAGACGCTAGCTAAATTAAATATATATGTATTTGTACCAGGGTTTATATTTGTGAAGTTTTATAAAACAGATTTCGCTATAAAGCTTTTATTTTACATAGTTATTTTCTTTATTTTGTATATGGTCGTCCTATATATAATTGGTAAGCTGTTGTCTACTATTCGTAAAACAGATAAAGGGGAAGCAACAACGTTGACGAATAGTATTCTGTTTTTCAATTCAGGCAACTATGGCGTTCCAGTTAATGATTTAGTGTTTAAAGGCGATCCATTAGCTATGTCTGTGCAAGTTATTGTATTGTCATTACAAAATATATTCACTTTTTCATACGGAATTTTTGCGATTCAGTCGTTGCAAATAGGGAAATTACAGGCGCTACTTGGATATTTTAAAATGCCAGTTTTATACGCTTTGGTGTTAGCTATTATTTTAAATTATAATAATGTGCCAATACCAGAATTTATTTGGACGCCAGCAAATTACGTGGCGGATGCAATGATTGCTGTTGCATTATTATTGCTAGGTGCTCAAATTGCGAATATTAAATTCAGCTTTAAATGGTCAATTTCTTATATTTATATATTTGTGAGACTAGTTATTGGTCCACTTATTGCTTTAGTGATTATTAAATTACTTGGTTTAGAAGGCGTGATTGCACAAACGTTATTTATCGCTTCTGCTATGCCAACATCGGTAAATAGTTCAGTTATTGCGCAAGAATATGATAACCACCCAGAACTTGCTGCGCAATTGGTCTTCTTATCAACACTATTAAGTGCAGTAACAGTAGTCATCGTCATCTATTTTTCTAGAATTCTATTTTAAATATCTAGACAACCTAGTGGAGTGGGGATATGAAATCATAATTGGATTTCATATCCCCGCTCTCTTTTTTAGAATTTTGATTTATTTATCGGACGTGTTATAAATAGGTCGTATATCACATATTACGAAATAAAAATTTAAAATCTATTTATAAAGGACCGATTAAATTGACTGATGCAGTGTTAGGTATTGATATTGGAACAAGCTCTGTTAAAGTAATAGCAGTAAATAGACATGGTAAAGTTTTACAGAGTGCAAGCGAATCTCTAGACATCATACAGCCACAAAATGGGTTTAATGAACAACATCCAGAAGCTTGGTTTGAAGCAACTAAACGATGTATTAAGCGATTAATGGTGACAGATGAAGTTAAGCATATGCATATTAGCGGACTATCACTTTCAGGACAAATGCATAGTTTAGTAATATTGGACGATAATGGCGAACCACTAAGAAATGCAATTCTTTGGAACGATACAAGGACTACACCTCAATGTGAAGTTATTAGAGAAAAACTAGGTGATTATGTGTTAGATAATCCTGTATTAGAAGGTTTTACCCTTACGAAATTATTATGGATAAAGGAAAATGAACCTGAACATTGGCGCAATACGAAAGTGTTTTTATTACCTAAGGATTATGTTCGATTCAAATTAACTGGTAAGTTAAATATGGAATATTCAGATGCCTCAAGTACATTATTATTTGATCATAAGTGCAAAGCTTGGGATGAAAATATTGGTAAACAATTTGGTATTCATAATATTTACCCTAAACTTGTAGCTTCACATAAATTAGTTGGTTATATGGACGAGGAGATAGCAACAGAACTCGGACTAAATGCGCAAGTGGCTGTTATTGCAGGTGGTGGTGATAATGCATGTGGAGCGCTTGGTGCGGGAATGATTAAAACCAATGAAACACTCTGTAGTATTGGCACCTCAGGCGTGGTCTTATCATGTGAAAGTGAAAAACATACGGAGTATCGCCGGAATATGCATTATTTTAATCATGCTTTAGAAGATATGGCTTATGTTATGGGCGTGACACTTGCTGCTGGTGACAGTTTGCAGTGGCTACGCCGAAATATATTAGGACATTTAAGCTATGATGAAATCATTACCATGGCGAGCCAATCACAGGTTGGCAGTAATGGCTTATTATTCACACCATATCTATCGGGAGAACGCACGCCACATGGGGATTCCAACATCAGAGGGAGCTTTATAGGTTTAAGTGGCTTACATAGTAGTGGGGACATGGCACGGGCAGTTATTGAAGGTATAACCTTTTCTTTATTCGAGTCGATAAAATATTTACGTGATTGTGGTAAAGATATTCAACATGTCGTGTCTATCGGAGGCGGTGCAAAAAGCGACTTTTGGTTGCAATTACAAGCCAATATATTTAATGCTGAAATTAGTAAATTGAAGTATGAAGAAGGGCCTTGTATGGGTGCGGCAATCTTGGCTGTATATGGTCTAGGATGGTGTGAAAGTATCGAAGCGGCTACAAAGCAATTTATACGTTATGAAAAATCTTTTAAACCAGATAGTGAGAAACACAAACAATATATGCAATATTTTGCTTTATATCAAAGTGTATATCGACAAACTCAAAGTCTTACAGCTAGTTTATTAGAAGTATCTAAAGGTAAAAAATAGTTACTAGTTGAATTATTTAAAAATAAGTAATAGTATCTACTTTAACACTTAAAAACAACTTAAATTATAATACCACTTGAAATAATCAATGGAATAGGTTAAGTTGTATGTAATAATTCTTCAACACGTATTTAATAATTATTATAAAAATTAAATAGCTTAAATAACCACTGGAAGTGCCTTGCATAAGGCTGAGACCGAAGTAGTAACTTGGGAATTCCTTGAACCTGATCCAGTTTGTACTGGCGTAGGAAAGTGGCGTTATAAACATGCGAATTCGTTAATCCAACGTCATTTTTCTTACCAGAAAAATGACGTTTTTTTATTTGGGGTGAAAACATTGTTTATAGCAATTACACAGTATAAGTATTTAAATGCAGTAGAAATTAAGCAGTATATCGAAATAGAGCAGTTTATAGACTATTTAATTATCAGAACACCAATGGAGACGGCTGAATTGATTGATTGGGTTCATTTGCTTAATCAATCCGGCTTTCCTAAAAGTAAAATAATTATTCATGACAATTTAACTGTATTAACACGATGCAAGTTACGTGCGATTCATTTTAAAGAAAAAGATGAGCGCATAGCGGACTTTAAATATAATCATCCAGACATCCAAGTTAGTATGTCTACACATGACACAAAACATATAGCGCAAGCAGAAGCATTACAGTTAGCATTTGTCTTATATGGACATATTTTTAAAACCAATTCCAAACCGAATCAACATCCAAGGACAGAAAATGAAATAAATAAAGCGTTAAAATTCAATATCCCAATTATCGCTTTAGGCGGTATCAATACACAAACTTTAAAAGAGCTACCTAATGGATTCAAAGGCATTGCAGGGATTTCCATTTTTGCGCAACAAAACGTAAATGAAATCAAACAGCTGAAGGAGGATTGGAAGACGTATGTATGATGTCATAATCATTGGCTCTGGTGTAATGGGCATGTCAATCGCGAGAGAATTAAGTAAATCAGATATCAAAATTGCTGTGATAGATCGTGATATACCAGGGAAACATGCTTCATTTAAAGCTGGAGGAATGCTTGGTGCTCAAAATGAATTTACTGAAGACAGTGATTTGTTTCATATAGCACGACAGGCTCAAGAAATGTTCGAGCCACTGAGGGATAGTTTGCTAGATGAAGTAGGCTTAGATATTGAATATCTGGATAGTGGTTTAATTAAAATCGCAAGCAGTATTGATGATAACGCAAGTGTTGAAAAGCAATATAAATTTCTGCAGCAATACAACCGAGCTTTGGAATTATTGACTGCAAAGTCACTGAAAGAAAGAACGAATGGCAACGTAATATCAGACAATTTATCCGCGATGTATATACCGAATGATAATCAAATCAATGCCAATAAATACACGAAAGCGTTATTAAAATCATTAGAACAACGGGGCATTCACCGTATTTACAACACAGAAGTTAGTGACATAACACCATTAAATCCAGGCTATCGTGTGGTAACCGACACAGATGTGTTAACTGCGGAAAAGGTAGTGGTCGCTGGAGGAGCTTGGAGTGGAAAATTATTGAGTCACTACATGCCAAACAGTAGTGTTACAGGCGTTAAAGGTGAAGTGTTACTTGTAGAGCATCCAAATCTGTCTTTAGAAACAACGCTATTTACTACAAATGGTTGTTACGTTGTTCCAAAAATGAAAAATCGTTATTTAATTGGAGCCACAAGTTACTTTGATGATTATTCAGTAGGTGTTTCTCAATTAGGGAAAAAATGGTTGTTACAACAGGCTACGACGCATATTCCTAAATTAAGAGATGGTAAATTAATCAATCAATGGTCAGGCATTAGACCTTATACCTCAGGTGAAAAACCCATTATGGATGAAATAGACAAGCATTTATTTATCATTTCAGGGCATTATCGCAATGGCATTTTACTATCACCTTACGTCGGAAAATGGATGAGCAATTGGATTCAGTATGATCGTAAGCCGAAACAATTTGCAGATTTTATAATTGAAAGGGGTAAGACCAATGAAGTGCATTATAAACGGTGACAACTTTACATTTGATAAGGCATTAAGTATTCAGGAAGTAATTCAAGAACTAGATTTGGATGAAACGCGTATGATTGTGGAACATAATGAACAATTAATTCAGAGAGAACAATTTTCAAAGCATAAGGTTACGGATGACGATCGTTTGGAATTATTAGAATTTGTAGGAGGCGGATAACATGTTCAAGATAGGCGAATTTAAGTTAAATTCAAGATTATTATTAGGAACAGGGAAATTTGATAGTGAAGCGATACAAACTGAAGCAATCGAGGCGTCAGGGACAGAGGCTTTGACCTTTGCAGTACGTCGAATGAATTTATATGATAAAAAGTTACCCAATCCATTAGCGAAAGTAGACTTATCTAAATTCATTACTTTTCCTAATACTGCCGGGGCCAAATCAGCAGAAGAAGCAGTCCGTATAGCTGAAATCGCAAATCATGCAGGTGTCTGTGACATGATAAAAGTAGAAGTTATAGGAGACGATGAAACGTTATTACCCGACCCGTTAGAAACGTATAAAGCTTGTGAAATCTTGTTAGATAAAGGTTATACAGTTTGTCCTTATATTTCTAATGATGTGGTATTAGCAAAACGATTAGAAGATTTAGGTGTGCATGCAATTATGCCACTCGCATCACCGATAGGCACGGGAAGAGGTATTAATAATCCTTTGAATTTACGTTATATAATCGAAAAAGTAAATGTTCCTGTCATAGTTGATGCGGGTATTGGTTCTCCTAAAGATGCCTGTCATGCAATGGAACTCGGAGCAGATGGTATCCTACTTAATACGGCAATATCTAGCGCACAAAATCCAGTGAAAATGGCGGAAGCGATGAAATTAGGTATTCATGCAGGTAGGTTGAGTTATGAAGCGGGAAGAATACCAGTGAAATACACAGCACAAGCTTCAAGCCCTACTGAAGGTATAGGGTTCCTATGACACAACGCTATGATCGTCAAATGCGTTATGAACCATTTGGTAAATATGGACAAGCGCAATTGCAACAGACACATGTCATGATTATGGGCGCAGGTGCGCTTGGAAGCCAATGTGCAGAGTTGTTAACTCGAATGGGTGTTGGTCAGCTCACTATTATCGATATGGATATTGTAGAAGAATCCAATTTACACAGACAGGCTACTTATGTTGAAGCAGATGCCACGCAAATGCTGCCTAAAGTAGAAGCGTTAAAAGTACATCTTGGCCAAATTAATAGTGAAGTTCAAGTACAGGCGTTATATCAAGAGATTACAAATACAAATATAGAAGCATTACTCTGTCAACATCAACCTGACATCGTACTGGATGGAATGGATCATTTTGCGATTAGGTATTTGATTAATGAAGTTTGTCATAAATTAGGTGTGCCATGGATTTATGGAGCAGCTGTAGGCAGCAAGGGTACAGTATATGCCATTGATTATCATGGGCCATGCTTAAAATGTATGCTTGGTACAACGCCATCTACAGGGGAAAGTTGCGCAATAAATGGTGTACTTCCTCCAGTGATTCATCAAGTGGCAAGCATGGAAGTATCAGAGTTATTAAGGTGGCTGTCTGGAAAAGGCTTTTCTAGAAAGTTAACAACGATGGACTGCTATACGATGCAGTATAAAACACTTAATATAGATACATTAAAAAACAATAACTGCCCTATCTGTAACGAAGGAAATTATGAATATCTCAACATGGCTCAACAAAATTCTATTGAAAAACAGTGCGGTAATGTATTTCTATTGAGATTTACTCCTCAAATATTTAAATATACAGATTTACTACCAGTGAAAGTCATGAAAAGTAATTATTTCGCTAAAATGATATCTTACCGAGATTATCAAATAACGCTATTTAAAGACGGCAGAATGAACGTGTATGGTATTGAAAATGAAGAGCAAGCAGTAGCATTATATGAAGAATTTCTAAAATGCTTAAAGTGATAAATGAGTTAATACATTTATTGCAAAAACAAACTAAAGTTCATGAAATGTTTAAAAATATATGACAAATTCGTTAACGTAGATGTTCATATTTAAATCACTATATATAGTGTTATAAATTAAAATAAAACACAATATATAGTAAAGAGGGATAATGTGAATAAACTTGAAACGAATTTAAAAAATCTTATTACTAAAGATCCTACAGTAGTTAATGAAAATGCCAATAAAGATAGTTCTACGTTTTCAACAATGAGAGATTTAACGGCGGGAGTAGTTTCTAAATCATATGCATTGGACTATTTACTGCCAAAGCATGTGGCTGAAGCGCATAAACAGGGAGATATTCATTTTCATGATTTAGATTATCATCCTTTTCAACCGCTAACGAATTGTTGTTTAATCGATGCTGAAAGTATGCTAGAAGACGGTTTTCAAATAGGTAACGCAACAGTTACTTCACCGAAATCGATTCAAACGGCATCTGCGCAGTTAGTACAGATTATTGCGAATGTATCGAGTAGTCAGTATGGCGGTTGCACAATTGATAGAGTCGATGAATTGTTAAGTAAGTACGCTCAATTTAATGAGCAAAAACACCGCAAAGTTGCAGAAAAATTTGTGAATGCAGCGGATATTGATACATATGTGGATAATCAAGTGACACAAGATATAGTCGATGCTATTGAGAGTTTAGAGTATGAAATTAATACTTTATATACATCTAATGGACAGACGCCATTTGTAACACTGGGATTTGGACTCGGTATAGATAAATATAGCCGTAAAATTCAGCAAGCAATTTTTCACACGCGTATTAAAGGATTAGGTAAAGACCGCATTACTGCAATTTTTCCTAAATTAGTATTTTCCATCAAAAAAGGTGTGAATTTCAGTGAATCAGATCCCAATTATGATATTAAACAACTTGCGCTAGAATGTTCTACAAAGCGTATGTACCCAGATATTTTAAATTATGATAAAACTGTGGAATTGCTAGGCGATTTTAAAGCACCGATGGGATGTCGTTCATTTTTACCTGCATGGAAAAATGAAGCAGGTGAATATGAAAATAATGGTAGATGTAATCTTGGGGTAGTGACACTCAATGTACCACGCATTGCATTAGAATCTGATGGAGATATAGAACTATTTTGGAAATTATTCCATGAACGCATGAATATCATGCATGATGCGTTAGTGTATCGTTTAGAGCGAATAGCAGAAGCAACACCTGATAATGCTCCTATTTTATATAAAAATGGTGCATTTAAACATCGCTTAACAGACAATGATAGTGTAATGGACCTATTTAAAGGTCAACGTGCAACATTATCTATGGGTTATATCGGTTTATATGAAGCGGCTACAGTATTCTTTGGTCCGAATTGGGAAAGTAATTCCAAAGGCAAAGCATTTACGTTAGCTATTTTAAAAGCCATGAAAGTTTATCAACTACGTTGGACTGAAAAATACGATGTGTGGTTCAGCATATATAGTACACCAAGTGAATCTTTAACAGATAGATTTTGCAGATTAGATCGAGAAAAATTTGGTGACGTTGCTGACATTATAGATAAAGGCTACTACCAAAATTCATTCCATTATGATGTACGTAAAGACATTACACCATTTAAGAAAATAGATTTTGAAAAAGATTATCCTGTATATGGGAGCGGTGGGTATATTCACTATTGCGAGTATCCAAAGCTTAATCATAATTTGAAAGCTTTGGAAGCGGTTTGGGATTATTCCTATGACAAGGTGAGCTATCTAGGGACGAATATCCCTATCGATCATTGTCGTAAATGTGATTTTAAAGGAGATTTCAAAACAACAGCTAAAGGTTATCAATGTCCTGAATGTGGTAATGATGACCCAACAACTGTAGATGTCGTTAAACGAACTTGCGGTTATTTAGGCAATCCTGTACAACGACCGACAATTGAAGGTCGTCATAAAGAAATGTGTGCACGTGTTAAACACTTGAAAGATACAACATTATGAAAATCTTAGAAATCACAAAGGGACAAGGTTATATTGCCAAAATAGAAGCACAGAGCTTTGTTGATGGTGAAGGGGTTAGATGCAGTATGTACGTTTCTGGTTGTCCTTTTGCTTGTAAAAATTGTTATAACAAAGCTGCTCAAAATTTTAGATACGGAGAACGTTTTAACGAAACTATTTTAGAAGAAATTATGGATTATTGCGAACCTGATTATATTTCAGGTTTAAGCATTTTAGGTGGCGAACCTTTTTGCAATTTAGATATTACTTTAAAGTGTGCGCAAGTATTGAGGCAACGTTTTGGTAATTCCAAATCGTTATGGGTATGGACAGGATTTTTATATGAATATTTAGTTCAAGATACTGCTGAGAGAAGGGCATTACTTGAGCTCATCGATGTATTAGTAGATGGGCCTTTTATCAATCATTTGTTTCAATCTAACTTACCTTATAAAGGTTCATTAAATCAACGCATTATTGATGTACCAATTTCATTGAGCACAGGTAAACGATGTGAATATATTACGACTTAAAAAAGAACTTAATTTTTTATATTCTAACTCGGTTACGCAAGCGAATTAGTATTAATATAGTAAGAAGTTTCCTAATATAGAGAGGAACAAGGAACAAGGAACAAGAAACTGAATTTAATCATTATAGATAGAGATTAAGCATAGCGTAAAGGAGTAGATTATGAATGTGTACAGGATTTTCATTCTTATCAAAGAGTAACCAGGCGATCTTAGGACGTACGATGGATTTTGTCTATCATTTGGACGGACAACCCGCAGTACAGCCGCGTCATTTTTATTGGGAATCACGTGTTGGATATAAAGGTGAGACGCTGTATGGTTTTATCGGAGCAGGCAGCGATATGGCAGGCTTTGTATTTGGAGACGGCGTGAATGAACACGGCGTGGGTGTTTCCGTACAATACTTTAGAGGTTATGCATCGTATGCTTCTGAAGTACGAGAAGGCTTTATAAATATTAGCCAAAACGAAATTATTACATGGATACTTGGCTATAATAAAAATATTGACGATTTAATCGAAAATGCTAAATCAGTTAATGTGGTAGCACATGTAGTAAACGAAATTGCAGAAGTACCGCCATTGCATTATCACGTTTCTGATGATACAGGTAGATCTGTCGAACTTACATTCCAAAATGGCAGTATCGTCATAAATGAAAATCCAATCGGCGTATTAACGAATAACCCAGATTTAAACTGGCATTACGAAAACCTAAGAAATTATACAAATATTACACCACAGAAACCAAAGGAAAGTACATTTATGGGGCAACCACTAAAATCCTTAGGAAATGAAGGTGGCACTTATGGTTTACCGGGTGGCTATACAGCACCAGAGCGATTTGTGCGCACCGCATTTTTGAAAAATCATCTTATAAATAGTGACAAACCTGAGTATGATGTGTTGGATGCATTCAAATTATTAGATGGCATTAGTATTCCTAAAGGCGCTGTACTTGATGAAAATGGAGAATTGCATTATACCCTTTACCAAACAGTGTTCAATTTAACAACACGCACAATGTATGTTAAATGGTACGATACAAACCAAATGACTGAATTGCAATTAACTGAAGACCTCATCACAAAAAAAGATATTACTGTTTTTGAAACAGCTAAAGGTTTAGCTACCAATAAATTGAATTAATAACATATTGATTATAATGATGAAAGATTAAAAAAGCGGAGAGACGATGATATTTATCGTTTCTCCGTATTTGTATTAAACCAACTATTTTATAATTAAAGATTAATGTACTTAAGTTTAATTTGTGAAATTTATATATTAAAAGTCATATTGATCATTTTCTTCTTCTATTATTTGTGAATACACTTTGGAGACGCGTAATGTTGAAGTAGATAGTTCCTCTATTCTGAATAAGATATCATCATTTACAATCGTACCTTGTGAGAAATCACGTTCTTCGATAAATACATAAGTTTGAATAATGTGTGCCTTCATATAACCTAATATTGGTTTTAATTGTGTTTCAGGAATTAAATAATGCTTAGGTGAACCGGCCGTGGCTATGATTCCGATAACTTTATCTCTAAAGGCGTTAACAGGAAGTAGATCAAATACGTTTTTTAAAGTGCCAGGAATTGAAGCTTGGAATATAGGGAAACCAATAAAAATAATATCAGCTTGCATTAAGGCAGTAGTGAATTCTAACGTATCTCCTGAATAATCTAAATAATTGCGACCATCACTAAATGACAAATTTAAATTTTTTAAATCAAAAAATTGAATTTCATGTTGATGAGAAATTGCTTCGTTTAAATATGTCATAGCTGTACTTGTCTTAGAACCGACAGTTGAACCGGATAGAATTACGATTTTCATGCTAAGTCACCTACTTTTTCAAATGTTTTTTGACTCCAGGTATAATTTCATTACCAATAAGTTCGATATTTTTCATGATTTTATCGAAAGGTACACCACCAAAATCAATTTGGGCCATAAATCTTTGGTGATTATATAACTCATGTTGGTAAAGTATTTTTTCAATAATTTGCTGTGGACTTCCTACCATTAGGGCATCTCTATAATCAGGTGTATTTGCAAATTGTTGTTTTGGATAACCAGTTCCTCTTATAAATGACATACCTACATTAATATGAGGATAAAATTCACGTAAAGCAGCTTGTGTTGTATCAGCAGTATAGAATAAACTTGCTGTAGAAACAGGTAATGTTTCAGCGGAATTGTCAAAGCCATATTCTTTGGCAGTTAAACGGTATTCGTCTATAGAATTTTTAAATGTCATTGCTGGACCACCTAAAGTTGTAATCATCATCGGAATACCTTGACGACCAGCCTTGATTGCACTAGCAGCAGGACCACCAACTACTCTCCAAATTGGTAACACATTATCTATAGGCCTTGGAAAAATTTCCATGTTATTTAAGCCAGGTCTGAACTTACCAGACCAAGTAATTTTATTTGTTTTATTAAGTTCTAACAGTAAATTTAATTTCTCTTCATAAAGTTCGTCGTAGTCATTTAAATCTAAACCAAATAAATCAAATATACCAGTGCGTGATGCTCTTCCTGCTACAATTTCTGTACGACCGTGAGAAATAAGGTCTAATGTTGCAAAGTCTTCAAAGACTCTAACTGGATCAGCTGCACTAATAATAGAGGATGAACTAGATATTTTAATTGTATTTGTTGCTTGTGCGATTGCACCTAAAATAACAGTGTGCGCCTGTGTAGTAAAATGTTCTTGATGGCTTTCACCAACGCCGAAAACGTTGATACCTGCTTGTTCGGCTAATTGACTCGCTTCAATTAATTCTTGTATACGTTTTTCAGAACTTACTTTTTCACCTTTATGAGGATTAAGTAAGTGGTCTCCAAGTGAATAAAGACCAAATTCTAATGGGGTATTTTTATTCATTTTTAATTTAGCCATAGCGTATCATCCTTTATAAATCATGTAGTTTAGACTCTATTTCAGTTCTTTGATTTTCCATAAAATCTGGCAAATTGAGTTCTTTACCTAGGTTTTCAATCTCTGTATCAACCGTAAATCCAGGTGAATCAGTTGCAAATTCATACATAATACTATTATGTCGATAATAAAGAGATTTGAAAAAGTAGCGATCTATAATGCCACTATTATTTCCTGGGTTATGATCAATTGTGTTTAATACGGACTCTAAATTTGAATCTTTTGGCGTGTTCACGGCGATATGATGTACATATCCTTGACCAGGACGCGCACGCTCTCCTTGTTGTTCAATAACTACGAAATCAGTATACAAACCTTCTTGATCTAATGTCATAACAGTTTCGTCAGTGTCTTGACGAGGTGCATAATTTAGTTCGTTTTTTAAAAAATCGATTGTTGGTTGAGCTTCACGTACTCTAAGCTCAACAGGTCCCATACCTAATATTTGATGTTGTACAGGAACATCCGTATAAGGATTTTTTCTCCACATTGTAGGGATTTTATAATCATCGTTAACAAGTAATACAATTTCTAGATTATCGACATCTTTAAATAATAGTGCTGGCTGATTTAGATATGTTATATCAGTTGTCGTAATATTAGCTTCTGTGAGACGCGATTTGAAATAAGATAGTGCTGCTTCATTTGGGACGAGTAATGATAAACGATGGATAGAATTTGTACCAGGACGATTCTTACCTACATGTGGAATTTCAAAAAAACTTAGTAATGTACCGACAGAGCCAATTTCATCACCGAAAAACAAGTGATACATAGTTGGATTATCTTGGTTTACGGATTTTTCTACCAAGCGCAATCCTAATAGTTGAGTGTAGAAGTCTTTGTTTATTTGAGCATCTTTTGTATACATTGAAATGTGATGATGACCGACAATGTTCATATGTGTACCCCCGCATTATGATGATTTCTAGTTTTAATACTCATTACCTATTTAAAAGAAAATAAACCGATGTAGTATAAAAAGTATACTAGTTATCTATAATATATGTCGAAAATGGAAAAAAAGCAATAACTGTGAACTATTATAAGTGACACATGTCGTATGTGATAATTTAAATGAATTTTTACATAGTAGATAGTCGATAAAATATCGGACTTTGTTGGAAGTCTTTGTGCACTCTTTCCTCGGGAACATATCTTCAGCTAGTTCTTTATAAACTTGTCAGTGGTTTCTCAAATCACTACTATTTTTAACATGGACGCTATTAGAGTCTATATTATCTGTGGTAGGTCTTATCTTAATATTAATCACAAATTTAATTATATGATATTAATTGTTAACCAAAATAAAAAATCCCTTCATAAACAATCACTTGAATGTGATTGCTATGAAGGGATTTTATTATGATTTGTTGTCCTGAGTCAGCGTAAGCATACCATCTTCCATGTGATATACGCTATCACAATACTCTGTTAGTCGCTCATCATGCGTAACGACGATACAAGTTTTGTTTTGTTCCATCGTTTGTTCTTTCAAAATTTTCATTACTTCCATTGCATTGTTCGTGTCTAATGAAGCGGTTGGTTCATCAGCTAGAATAATTGATGGTTTTGTATAAAGTGCT
This sequence comes from Staphylococcus sp. OJ82, assembly GCF_000294465.1. Taxonomy (NCBI): domain Bacteria; kingdom Bacillati; phylum Bacillota; class Bacilli; order Caryophanales; family Staphylococcaceae; genus Staphylococcus; species Staphylococcus sp. OJ82. The sequence goes on from NZ_ALPU01000002.1 coordinate 189,700, forward strand.
TTAGCAATCGCAACGCGTTGCTTTTGTCCGCCAGATATTTCACTTGGAAGTTTATTCTCAAGCACCGCAATATCTAGTTGCTTAACAAGTTGATTATAACTTGCTTCGTCTAGCACATCTTTTTTCTGTTTTTGTAGTAACTTAAATTGCTGTTTTACATTTAGAAATGGTACAAGATTCGTAGCTTGAAGAATAAAACCAATTTCTTGCATCCTCGTTTTTGCTAATTCTTTTAACGACAGTTGAGAAACGTGTTTATCATTGATGATAATTTCACCAGATGTAGGTGTTTGTAATGCGCCGGCCATTGTTAGAAACGTACTTTTTCCAGAACCAGAGGGTCCGATAATGGCAATTAGTTCATTTTTATTAAATTTTAAAGATGTAGGTTTTACAGCTTCAATTGTTTGATTCCCGTCTTTAAAGCTTTTAGTGACGTTTTTAAATTCTAGCATTTATTATACACTCCTATTTATCCTATTGCCTTGAGTGGATCTACTTTTCTAATCGTCAATATCGAGAAGAGGCTACCTAATAGAGAAACTATGATAAGGACGACGCCGTATACTAATAATGTAGTAACATCAAATTTAACCGGGACTACACTTGGTAAAAAGGCGCCGGTCAGTAAAGTTAGCGCCAGTCCAATTAATGTACCAATCATTGCAATGATGAATGTTTGTGATAATACAACTTTTGCTAAATATCCATTTGTGAAACCTTGTGCTTTTAATACACCGAATAAATTTGTTTTTTGTAACGTAATGACATATAAAAAGATGCCAATCACTGTTGCAGAAATAATAAATAAGAATGTGATCATAAAGTTTAACGTTAAGTTTTGAGCTTGATAACCTGGTAAATTTTCAACGAAACTTTCAATTTCTATAGCTTCTAAATCACTATTTAAATCTTGCTTATTCCAATTTTTATCTCTGACCACGACCGCATTGGTTGTATTTTTATCCAATGAAGGGTTAATTTTTTGTATTGTACTATTATTAGAAAATAGGACTGGCGAGGCATTGTATTTAGCACTTTCACTAAAGCCTACAATTTCCAATTTTTCATCTGATTGTGATAACGATAATTTATCTCCTATTTTAAACCCTTTATCTTTTAAAGTTTCATCCGCCACTACTTCATTGTCAGATTTTACTTTTTTGCCTTCTATCATATCAGGTACTAGGAAAGAATCAGAAGTGACACCAAATAGTAAGGCATTTTCTTCTGCATTACCATTAGAAGCGATAACACCAGTCTGTTTTAAAGTCGTTTGTTTATCATATGTATTTCTGACATCATCTTTATTGAACGAAGACTGTTCTACAGTTTCATTTGCATCTTTATTTAATACAATAGCATCGGCTTGCCATTTATCGATGCCTTCTCTATTCATATTCATCAGACCGCTTGCTAAGCCGGATAAAAGGAAAAGTAGGTAACTGATCATAATTAAGACTCCGATAATCAAGCTGAATTTCAACTTGTTACGCTTAATTTCATTCCATGCTAAAAACATAAATTACCTCCTATGTGTTAATTGCGATTATATTTATATCAATTAAAAAATTCATTTTCAACTTACTTATTTTATAAAGCTTACTTCTATCATAACCTATTAAAATATAAGATGTATTCATTTTCTATGTAAAAAAGACAGTGTATCTTGAATCGTAGATTATTTAATGAAAGACAAAACACTTGTATAAGCATTGCTTATACAAGTGCTTTGAAAATTAATCTTCAAAATTAATAGTTTGTGGTTCATCTAATGTTTTATCATTCATTATCTTAATAGATTGTGGCTGAGCTTTAACTACGCATAATTCTGAATCAGTTTTGTTATCGAAAAACGATTTGTCTTGATTTTGCCATAACCAATCAATTGTTTCTTGGTCTTGAGCAATTGATAATGTGGCATCAATTTCTAGAAAACTACGATTATTTGTGTCATCGTAACCAATTAAAATATGTGCACGTGGATTTGACTCAATTTCGTCCATTTTTATTGAGTTAACATTTGTTTTTGTATAAAGCGTGTTACCGTTATTATAAAAAATCATATATCTACTGTTAGGCACATTATTATATGCGGTAGATAGCACTCCGACACGCGATGTATTAAGTATTTCATTAATCTTGTTAGTTAAATTAGTATTATCCATATATATCACCTCTGTTTGCTTTATTCCCTAATAATGATATTTAAAAACTAAATTCCGATAAAAACTAATGAAGTTCAATTAGATAATAATTATTCTAAAATCATCATAAATGCTAAAACTACAAGACATGCAGACATACTAACTTTATAGATAAATTCATATTTTAATAGAAGTTTTTTAAAGCAAAGTCCCATAACTGCCCAGGCAACTGCACCTGAAACACCTATAAGTGCAATGATAATTGTATAACTGAGTGTAGCAAGAAAACTTATATTTTGAGTAGTTACATAGGTCACGATTGCAGTAAGTACATAAACGATTGTTTTAGGATTCATATATTGAAGAAGCAAACCATCTCTCATACGATACGTATTGCTTTGTTGAGCGTCTTTAGCATTGTTTTTAAATACAGAATAAGCAAGATACAATAAGTAAATAAATCCCACTATTTTAATTACAAATATAAAACTTGAAAAGTAAGCAGCCATATACTCACTAAATAATAAGCAAAGCATGGAAAGTGTTAAAAAACCTAATCCAATACCAATTAAGAATTTCGCAGTGCCTTTAAGACCTAATTTTAAAGCGCCATCTAATGCTAATAAGTTATTTGGTCCAGGTGTATAACCCATAAAAAACGTATAAAAAACAAATGATATAAACAAATTGCATTCTCCCTTCATTATCCTGTATTATGGAAATATAAATATAAAACTTCCGCTCAATAGGATGTTTCCTTTTAAAAGGATTTTATATCCATCAAACAGGAAAGTCAATGTAAAAGGGGCATAATAATGGAATTTCATAAAATAGTAGCTAAGAATATTTACTTATATAGAAAGAAAAATAAGATTAGCTTGGACAAATTATCAAAGCTCACAGGGGTGAGCACATCTTCATTGAATGAAATTGAAAAAGGTAATACGATTCCTTCCATAAATACCGTTTGGAAAATTAGTAATGGTTTAAAATTATCGTTTAGTAGTTTAATGAATGAGGCAGAGTCAGATTATACACAGTTAAAAAAAGAAGATGTTGTACCTGTTACTGAAGATGAGGGGAAATATCGTGTTTATCCATATTTTCCATTTGAAAAGAGTAAGTCCTTTGAATTCTTTTATGTCGAGCTTGATCCAGGAGCAACATTAGATGCCGAACCCCATTTATCCGGTTCAGAGGAATCAATTATTGTAATTGATGGACAATTAGAAATGCATTTAGAACATGAAACGCTTCATTTAGGCGAAGGCGATGCTTTGAGGTTCAGATCAGACATCTCTCATAGTTATGTTAATAATGGAGAAAATATTACCCTAATATCTATGGTTATTGACTATCAATAAATTAAAACCCATGTTTCTCTACGTAGTAGAGGGCATGGGTTTTGTTATAAAATAATATAACTGTGTGTAAAAGATTTATTATTCTTGTTTATGAAAATTGTCTTTATTTTTTCTCTGTTAAACCAAAAATATGCATTAGGAGCATCTTGTTGCGTGGGTTTATAAACAGCTAAGCTGCCAGATCCTTTCGATTTTTTCTGATTTTCAAAATCTTTTAAAGCACGAAAGGCGGGCTTACATAAAATCCATATAGCTATAATATTTAGCCATGCCATCATACCAACACCTACATCGCCCATTGCCCACGCAGCATCAGCGGTCTTGATTGTGCCATATGCAGTGGCAAAAATAAGTAGGAAACGGGTCAATGTAATATAAACACACACAAAAAATCTGTTCAAGTTTCTATTATTGAGACTTGAACAGATTTTTGGTTATGCTATTTTCTTTTTTCTGCAGTGGCGTTAATTCTTTTATTTAATAACACAAAGAATAAGATGAATGCGATAGAAATAAAGATGTGACCTAAACCAGCAATGCCCGCGATTGCAGGACTTACATTGAATCCTTTGATAGTAGCAATACCATTCACAAATTGAATTGCTACAGTTACTAATACGCCTAAGTGGAAAATATAAAAGAAACTATTAAATAATTTACTATTACGAGTCAATTTAAGTTGATGTTCGATAACCATGAAAATCAAGAACATAATTGTACCTAAAACTAATAAATGTGTGTGCGTTACATTTAATTGCGAATAACCGCTAAAATTTTCTCCTTTTGACATTTCTCTATAGAACAAACCACTAAGTAATCCTAATAAAGTATAAAAGGCAGAGCTGAACATTAATTTTTTCATTTTTTCTTCCTCCAAATTGTTAATAACTGCAATATAAAGTAATTTTATGAACTGTTTATGAACAGCATAAAAATAAATTACCAGATTATAACAATATGAAAGAAACGCACGATAACGAATGAAATATAAATTTTAATATTGGCATATCAAGTAGAGCGCATTTTAAAAAATAGCACCTTATTATTTTTGTTGTGCCAATAACAGCGAATAAATAGTATCCAGTACTGGCGTATCCACTTGATGTAATTTTGCTTTTCTAAATAAAAAGCCTTGGATTCCTTCTATTTCTAATGGGTTATCTGAGATGATATCGTAATACATACTTGTGCCCATTTGATTGGGATAACCTTCGTAAATCGTCATAATACCATCGATAATGTCATCATCAAAGTAGACATTTTCAGCTTGTGCAATGGCTACACCTTCAACTAATAATTGCTTACAAAGGTGTTTCATTCCTGGGACTTGAAGTACTTCGGCAGTGCGACGACTTAACGCTGTGACACTATTAATAGCTAAATTAACAAGTAATTTATACCAAATGGCATAATCAATATCGTTTGTGAGTTCAATTTCTAAAGAAGAGCCAGCTACAATATCTTGGAATGCACGCGTTTCTGGAGAATCTTCTAAAATGATTTTGTGATCACGATAATGCGTTACTGTAGAACCAGATTTTCGTCCGCTAATATAAACAACACCTTGAAATACGTGAGGGTGTTCAAAGCGTGACAACTGACCATGACCATTTTGAGCAAGTATAATAGTTGTTTGCTCATGGATTAAATGTTTCATTTCTCTTAATACAGCATCAAGTTGAGGTATTTTAACCGCAATAATTAAAACATCAACGTGGCTTTGATCAGTTGTTAATGGCGTTACCTGTAAAGTATGTGCATGTCCATATCCAGTATTATTATTGGCAAAGTAGGTGAGTGTTTGATGGTGTCGACCGAGTAAGCGTAAATCAGGATGTATGGTTAAAAGGTCAATTGCAATCGTGCTACCTACTGCGCCAGGTCCAATTATTGCAATTTTGTTCATGTTTTTAATTTCCTTTTCTAAGTAGATTGGTTAGTATATGGATAACAATACAAATATAACAAACTGCGGAGATGATTTTAATTGAAAACATTAAATCAGTTATTAGATATGAAACAGAGTAACGATAAAATATCAATGGTGACAGCTTATGATTATCCTAGTGCGAAGCAAGCTGAAGCAGCACAAATAGATACAATATTAGTTGGTGATTCATTAGGGATGACCGTCTTAGGTTATGATAGTACAGTACAAGTGACGGTAGACGATATGATTCACCATGCAAAAGCAGTACGACGAGGTGCGCCAAGCACGTTTGTAATTGTAGATGTACCTTTTGGTGCGGTGGGTATAAACGAGCAGTCGGATTTAGAAACAGCTGTAAAATTATATCAGCAGACTCAAGCGAATGCGATTAAAGCTGAAGGTGCACATTTAACTCAATATATTGAAAGTTGTAGCAATGTGGGTATTCCAGTTGTTTCACATCTTGGGTTAACACCCCAAAGTGTTGGTATAACTGGGTATAAAATGCAGGCAAATACTAAAGAAGCAGCACAACAACTTATAGTTGATGCATATAATGTACAACAAGCAGGTGCTGTTATGTTAGTGCTAGAAGCAATTCCAAGCGATTTAGCTGCTAAAATCACTAAAAATTTAGATATACCAGTTATTGGAATTGGCGCTGGTAAAAGCACAGATGGTCAAGTATTGGTGTATCATGATTTACTAAATTATGAAGTCAACCATCAAGCAAAATTTGTGAAACAATATGGTGATTTTTCAAAAGGTGTTCAAGCATTATCTCTATATAATACAGAAGTTAAGTCACAACAATTTCCAAGTGATGCGCACACTTACAAAAAGCAGGTCATGAACGAGGTGTCTGAATGACTGAGTTAATTACTACTATAGAAGAAATGACTGAAATGTCTAAGCAATGGATAAAATCAAATAAATCAGTGGGCTTTGTACCTACGATGGGCGCTTTACACGAGGGCCATTTGAAAATGATGTCACAATCTATTACGGAAAATGACTTGACAGTGATTAGTGTTTTTGTAAATCCACTGCAATTTGGACCTGATGAAGATTTAGATGCGTATCCTCGAGACATTGAAAGTGACACAACTAAAGCGTCATCAGTAGGCGTAGATTATATTTTTTATCCGAGTGAAAAAGAAATGTATCCGGAACAACCTACAATTGAAGTAAAGGCTGGACGTCTAGCATCAGTATTAGAAGGCGCACAACGTCCGGGGCATTTTGACGGCGTAGTGACAGTAGTAAATAAACTGTTCAATATTATACAGCCAGAACGTGCTTATTTTGGAAAAAAGGATGCACAGCAATTAGCTATAGTGGAAAAAATGGTTGAAGACTTTAATCATGCAATTGATATTGTAGGCGTAGACATCGTTCGTGAAGCGGATGGTCTAGCTAAGAGTTCACGTAATATTTATTTAACGTCAGAAGAAAGAGCAGAAGCGCCTCACCTTTATAAAAGTTTGCAGTTAGCACAATCATTATATAATCAAGGTGAACGAAGCAGTTTGAAAATTATTGAAGCTACGCGTGATTATATACAACAACATACGAGTGGGGATATAGAAACAGTGGCAATTTATAGCTATCCTCAACTTGTCGAACAACATGAAATTACAGATAAAATTTTTATGTCGCTAGCAGTCAAATTTAGTCAGGCACGTTTAATAGATAATATTATTATCGGTGATTAATTTGTCGTAATGTATTTACATGATTAGTGAACAATTCAGTTAGATACAACATTCTCTCAATATACAATTTACATTTTCTTAGTGTTGATTTATCATATGTAGAGAGAGATATTTATCGAGAAAACAATTATATGATAATTAAATAGTTTTAAGGGTATAAATACAGTAGTGAAAATAATGTATGCGTTATCTCAAGAACTAAACAACTTTGTTTTATCTTATATAATTAATTAAAAAGTGATTATGAGAGGTGGTAAAAAAATGAGTGAATCTAACTCAAAAGATGTCATTTTAATTGGTGCTGGTGTTTTAAGTACAACATTCGGTACGATGTTAAAAGATCTTGCACCAGAATGGAATATTAAACTTTTTGAAAGACTCGAAAAACCTGCAATTGAAAGTTCTAACGAACGCCACAATGCTGGTACTGGACATGCCGCATTATGTGAATTGAACTACACAGTTGAACAAAAAGATGGTTCAATCGATATAGAAAAAGCGAAAGAAATTAATGAACAATTTGAGATTTCAAAACAATTTTGGTCTCACTTAGTAAAAAGTAATCAAATTCAAGACCCACAAGAATTTATACGCCCATTACCGCATATTAGTTTTGTGCAAGGCGATAAAAATGTGAATTTCTTGAAGAGACGTTATGAAGCACTTGCGCCTTTATCAATGTTTAAAGGTATAGAATATACAGAAGATCATAAAAAACTACAAGAGTGGATGCCATTAATGATGGAAGGCCGCGACCCAGAAGAAGTAGTTGCAGCTAGTAAAATTGACGAAGGTACAGATGTTAACTTCGGTGAACTTACAAGAAAAATGGCTAAAAACTTAAACGAACATGAAAATGCAGAACTTTTCTACAAACATGAAGTTCAAGACTTCAGCCGTCGTAAAGATGGTAAATGGGAAGTTAAAATTAAAGACCTTAAGACTAATAAAGTAGAACATCACATCACTGATTATCTATTTATTGGTGCAGGTGGTGCTGCAATTCCAATGCTACAAAAAACTGGTATTCCAGAAAGTAAACATTTAGGTGGATTCCCAATTACAGGAGAATTCTTAGTATGTAATAATCCTGATGTTGTAGCTAAGCACGAAGTTAAAGCTTATGGTAAAGAACCTGAAGGTACACCGCCAATGACGGTACCTCACTTAGACAGACGTTATATTCAAGATGAAAACTCATTACTATTTGGACCATTCGCAGCGATTGGCCCTAAATTCTTGAAAAATGGTTCTAATTTAGATTTATTTAAATCAATCAATCCTAGCAATATAATCACTATGTTAGCTGCAGCGGCGAAAAACTTCCCGTTAATTAAATATTCTATTCAAGAAGTATTAGCTAAAAAAGAAGATCGAATGAAAGAATTACGTCGATTTGTTCCTGATGCTAAGGATGAAGATTGGGATATTATGCAAGCTGGTAAACGTGTTCAAGTTATCAAAGATACGAAAGAACACGGTAGAGGATTTATTCAATTCGGTACAGAAGTTGTAAATTCAAAAGACCATTCTGTAATTGCATTATTAGGTGAATCTCCAGGTGCTTCTACTTCGGTTTCAGTTGCATTAGAAGTAATCGAGAAAAACTTCCCAGATTATATGGCTGAATGGGAACCTAAGTTGAAAGAAATCATTCCATCTTATGGTAAATCATTAATTGAAGATTACGCATTATTAAAAGAAATACGACAAGCAAATAATGCTGAACTTGGTTTGAATAATTTATAATAAGTAACAAATTTACCCTTGGAGCAGTTTGGCTTCAAGGGTTTTTTATGTTTGATAATAATTTTGAAAACGAATTACAATCACTGACTATCTGTAAGTAAGACACTATCTACAAACCTTCAGCACAATCCTACTAGTGAAATTCCCTTGAATTTTAAAGTCGGAAAATAAAATTTTTCGCTTACATTTGTTTTGAAGAATACTCTCGTGTATTTTACATATAACTATATGAAACAACTAAAATTCACTATTATCTTATTTTTATTCATTGAAATATATCATTTTATATGTCCTGTACTATAATAACTTTAAAATAGTTCTTGTGTTTTAAAATATGGTTGAGTAATATTGAGTTGTACAAATCTATTTTGAGGTGGAAATATTATGAAAAACAAACAAGGGTTTTTACCTAATAAAATGAACAAATATTCTATTAGGAAATTTACAGTTGGGACGGCGTCACTTTTAATTGGAGCTACATTAGTATTCGGCGTAGGAAGCGAAGCACAAGCAGCTGAATTAGATGAGATTAAGACTAATGATAGTGGAAGTAACAAAGGGGAAGCATTAGATATAAGTGAAATAAAAACTATTGAAACAGAAACGCAAGATGTTGAGAAAGAACCAATTTCTAATGCAAATGACGTTAAAGATACAGAGGGTAAAGAAGAAAATTCTGATATAGACACATCAAAAGTAGAAAGTGAAAATACAGAAAAGGTTCTTGAATCGCAAAATGTTGTAGAGACAACAAAAGAAGATACAAATATTGAACCTTCAACAGACAACAAAAATCAGGAAATTAATGAAAAAGCTACTTCAGAAAATAATGTAATTGAAGAAGAAACACCTACTAATGAAAAAGTAGAAAGTGAAAATACAGAAACTCCTAACATAAATGAAAATACGGATACATTAAAAATTGAAGAAAAAACAAATGATGAAATAAATACAAGCGAACCGAAAACAACTGATGAAAATAAGCATGAAATGACTGAACAGAAAACAAAAATTGAAGAGGATTCTCAGCAACCAACAGAGTCAATTAATGAAAAAGTGCAAACAGAACAAGAAATAACTTTAGATCAAACAGAAATGGAAAATGGCGACAATGTAAATGATGAAATTACACCTACTGATCAATCTACAGCCGACTCAGCATTGATACAACAATTATCAACTACTACGGATAAAGAAGCAGAAGTTAAAACTTTCTTAAATAGTGAGTTGTCAGAAGAAGAAACAAAATCAATTATAGATCAAACAAATATTAACTTTGAAGAAGCGTCTAATGAGGAAATTAAGAATGAAATCTTAAAAGCATTAGCGATTCAATTAGCTAATGAGCAAGATGCGAATACAATTTTAGCTACACCTAAAAGAACAATGCTACGCACTATGGCAGCACCAACAGCAATAGCAACAGCTGATGCGACAAATGAGCAAGTGGATAAATCACTGGGTTACGTAGACAACTATACATTTGCGAGTTTAATATTTGATCCTAAAACATTATCTTCACAAGGTGCTTTAGACAGCAAGGAAATAGATTTTAATATTGATAGCTATATGTCAGGTTCAAACTCTGGTGATAGATATAAGATTGATTTGAAGTTAGATCCAATTATTGCTAAGCACGTTACTAAAATATCAGTAAATCCTGCCAACCGTAGTAATCCAGTAGAATTTGTACGTTTAACTGACGACCAAGGTAATTTAACCAATACGTGGGAAGTCAATTTTATCAGAGCTAATAATGGGCTATTTGGTGGTGCTGAAATATTAAGTCAATATTCAGCTGAAAACGGTAAGATTTATTTAGATGATACAGTTAGAAATATAATTAATGAGGCTGGAGATTTAAGTAACAATAAATTAAATTACCAAATGTTTGTGAGAGATTCTAGTGAAAATAAAATTGTACGTACTACCGAAAGTAGTGGATATTTCTTAACAAATGCTGACTCAGATTTAATACAGCTGCAAAATAAGATATCCACTGCAAATAGTAAATCATTTACATCAAGTAGTGGCTCTGCGGTGTTTAATTCAGATATCGGTAATAATGGTGGCATTATAATAGACCAACAAGTTATGAAAGATGGCATTTTTAGTTACAATACTGCTGGAAATAAACAATGGTCATACAATTATCAAATTGATAAGGACTTATTACCTTACATTGAGAGTGCAGAATTACACACGTATGATTACGCTGGTTTAGCTGGGTTTGATAAAACTTATTATGCTTCTAATAAAGTAGCAGATTTAACACTAGACACAATAGGTAATGGTAAAATCACAAGTGAAAATTTGAATGACCTTATATCATTCAATAATAGCTTGCCAGAAACTGTAGGTATGAGAATAGTTTTGAAATTAAACCAAAGCGTGAATAATATTTTAACTAAAGAAGCATTGTATGATTCTGCAGGTAACTTAATTAGTGAAACAACTAAGCAAAAAGAAGATTTCACATTTGCAGGATATTTAACTGATAACGGTGGAATGCTTATCAATAATACAATGGGCACTTCAACATTAGCATTACAAGATTATGATAAAGATGGTCTGTTAGATAGGTATGAGCGTCAAGTATCATTGAGTAATGCTGAAGTTTTAGATACTGATGCTGATGGGAAAAATGATGGTTATGAAGTAGTCAATTACAAAACATCTCCACTGGTAGGTTTACCAGTAGTTGCAGATATTAACATGGCAGATACTATAGTAAGTGGATCAGTCCCATTAAAAGAAGGAGCAGTTTCACAAACTGCAAAAGTGATTAATGCGGATAATCAGATCATTGGCAGTGCAACTGTAAACAGCGATGGATCATTTGCTATTGTTATACCTAGCTCGCCCGCAGGAGAATATACAATTGCGATTGATTCACCAAATTATGCTAATGATGAAGTAAGTAAATTTAATATTATAGATAATACTATAGTCCCCACACCAACGATTGATCCAGTAGATGATAATGATACAGTCATTGTTGTTCATGGTGCTACAGGGTCAACAGTAACTGATATCACAGCGCCAGAAGCACCAACGGTGAAAGAGTTAACAAGTGAAGATACACAAGTCAGTGGCACAGCTGAACCAAATTCAGAAGTAACTGTAACATTCCCAGACGACACAACAGTAACAGGCACAACAGATGAAGAGGGTAACTATACAATAGATATTCCGGAAAATGTTGAGCTAGAAGGCGGAGAAGAAGTAAAAGTTGTAGCTACAGATAAAGACGGCAATGTATCTGAAGAAGGATCAACAACAGTAACTGATGTGACAGCACCAGAAGCACCAACGGTGAAAGAAGTAACAAGTGAAGATACACAAGTTAGTGGCACAGCTGAACCAAATTCAGAAGTAACCGTAACATTCCCAGACGGCACAACAGTAACAGGCACAACAGATGAAGATGGTAACTATACAATAGATATTCCATCAAACATTGATTTAGTAGGCGGAGAAGAAGTTACCGCGACTTCAAAAGATAATGCAGGTAACATATCTGAAGAAGGATCAACAACAGTAACTGATATCACAGCGCCCGAGACACCAACGGTGGAAGAAGTAACGAGTGAAGATACACAAGTTAGTGGCACAGCTGAACCAAATTCAGAAGTAACTGTAACATTCCCAGATGGCACAACAGCAACAGGTACAACAGATGAAGAGGGTAACTATACAATAGATATTCCATCAAACATTGATTTAGTAGGCGGAGAAGAAATTACTGCGACTTCAAAAGATAATGCAGGTAACATATCTGAAGAAGGATCAACAACAGTAACTGATATCACAGCGCCCGAGACACCAACGGTGGAAGAAGTAACGAGTGAAGATACACAAGTTAGTGGCACAGCCGAACCAAATTCAGAAGTAACCGTAACATTCCCAGATGGAACAACAGCAACGGGTACAACAGATGAAGAGGGTAACTATACAATAGATATTCCGGAAAATGTTGAGCTAGAAGGCGGAGAAGAAGTAAAAGTTGTAGCTACAGATAAAGATGGCAATGTATCTGAAGAAGGATCAACAACAGTAACTGATGTGACAGCACCAGAAGCACCAACGGTGAAAGAAGTAACAAGTGAAGATACACAAGTTAGTGGCACAGCTGAACCAAATTCAGAAGTAACCGTAACATTCCCAGACGGCACAACAGTAACAGGCACAACAGATGAAGATGGTAACTATACAATAGATATTCCATCAAACATTGATTTAGTAGGCGGAGAAGAAATCACCGTTACTTCAACCGATAAAGATGGAAATATTTCTGAAAGTACTAAAGTTATAGTTATTAATAAAGAAGAAACGCCAAATACAGGTGAAACGCCAAATACAGGTGAAACGCCAAATACAGGTGAAATGCCAAA